>NZ_AP018920.1:6940363-7246130 GCF_003945385.1 Pseudonocardia autotrophica | reverse complement strand
GTATCCCCAGAGTTGTCCACACTTGTGCGTAAAGGTACGCAGCACGGTCCGCCCGGCTCGCGGCGGGGCCGCCCGGTCGGGTTGTGTGTGGGCTCGGTCCTGGTAGGGACGATCGTTACGCCCGCCGCGGAGCAGCGGGAAAGCGGACGCTAGCAGCAGCGGCCCGCCGGACGGCCCTCGGGGCGGCCGGGCCGGGGGCGGTTTGACCCCCTCGAAACGCGCTGCGTACCCTTGACTCTCGGACACTGGTCAGGACGTGCATGTCGCCCGTCCACCACCGCTCCCGTTCGCACGCGGGGAGTGTGGCGGCCGGTGACCCACGAACCAGTGCCAGTGACCGTAGAGATCATCGGCGTCGCAGGGCGCCTGCGAGCCGCCGACCAGGAGAGCCGACCGTGAGCAAGCGTACTTTCCAGCCGAACAACCGCCGCCGGGCCAAGACGCACGGTTTCCGGCTTCGCATGCGCACCCGTGCCGGCCGGGCGATTCTCGCCGCGCGCCGCCGCAAGGGGCGCACCAACGTCTCGGCCTGACGGCCGGCACCCCGACCGGCCAGCGCCGTGTTGCCGGCACATGCCCGGCTCACCCGCCGGCCAGACTTCGCTTCGACGATCCGGAACGGCCGACGCGCCGGACGGTCGAGGCTGGTGGTGCATCTCGACCCGACCCGCCCCGGCGGCGTGCCAGAGCACGCTTCGCCGCGGGCGGGTTTCGTCGTGAGCAAGGCCGTCGGCAACTCGGTCGTCCGGCACCGGGTGACCCGGCGTCTGCGACACCTGGTGGCCGACCGGCTGGGCACGCTCCCGGCCGGTACGGCGCTCGTCGTCCGTGCGTTGCCGCCGGCCGGTACCGCGACATCCGCCGAGCTCGGTGCGGACCTGGACTCGGCGCTGCGGTCGGCGAGCCGTCCGCGCCGGCCGAAGTCCGGTCGCCCGGGCGCCCGGGCGACCGCCCCCGCGCCGACGGCGCTGCCGTAGCCGAGGAGGACGTGGTGAGCGAGGAACGTGATGCCGTCGCCCGCGATCCCGGCTGCCCCGGCGACGCGGACCCGCCTGCCCCCCGCGCGGGGCTCGGCGCCAGGGCGGCGATGGCGGCGGTCCGCTGGTACCAGGTCTGGATCTCTCCGAACCTGCTGCCGAGCTGTCGCTTCCAGCCCAGCTGCAGTGCCTACGCGGTGGAGGCGCTCGGGACCCACGGCCTCGTCCGCGGCCTGGGGCTCACCGCATGGCGGTTGCTGCGCTGCGGCCCGTGGCACCCTGGCGGGTGGGACCCCGTGCCGCCGCGGCGGCGTCGCGGCACACCGCCGACCGGTCGGGACCCCGGCCAGGCGTCCACCGACCCGTCCTGAACCGAAGGCCTCCAGACGGCGCGGCCCGCCGCACAGCGGGCCCGACCCGAGACCCCGAGGAGCAACACACCCGTGCTGGACTTCATCTACTACCCCGTCAGCTTCATCATGTGGGTCTGGCACAAGGTGTTCGGCTTCGTGCTGGGCGAGGACAGCGGTATCGCCTGGGTGTTGTCGGTGGTGTTCCTCGTCTTCACCCTGCGGCTGATCCTCTACAAGCCGTTCGTCAGCCAGGTCCGCTCCATGCGCAAGATGCAGGAGATGGCGCCGGAGATGCAGAAGCTCCGGAAGAAGTACGCCAACGACCGGCAGAAGCTCGCCACGGAGATGCAGAAGCTCCAGCAGCAGAACGGCGCCAACCCGATCATGGGTTGCCTGCCGATCCTGGTGCAGATCCCGGTCTTCATCGGCCTGTTCCACGTGCTGCGTGAGTTCAAGCCGGGCAAGACCGAGAACTACGTGTTCAACGCCGCGGAGAACGCGTCGTTCGTCGACTCCGACTTCTTCGGCTCGAAGCTCGGCGCCGCGATCTGGCCGCTGCAGAACACCTCGTCGGTCACCGAGGTCGGCGGGAACCTGGTCTCCCAGTGGATCGTGATGGTCCCGCTGATGATCATGGCCGGTATCTTCACGCACGTCACCGCCCGGCACTCGGTCGCTCGCCAGCAGGCGCAGATCGCGGCGGGCACCGCCGCGGCGAACCCGCAGGCCGAGATCATGCAGAAGCTGATGCTCTACGTGTTCCCGATCGGTGTCGTGGTCGGTGCGCCGTTCCTGCCGCTCGCCGTCCTCTTCTACTGGGTCGCGAACAACCTCTGGACGCTCGGCCAGCAGTGGCTCGTCTACCGCCGGATCGACGCCGAAGAGGCCGAGAAGGAGCAGAAGGCCACCGAGTCGGCGAAGGCGCTCGCGCCGCGCCCCGGCCAGAAGCCGATCCGCAAGGACGAGAAGGGCACCGCGAAGGACGTCCGCGAGATCGCCGACGAGCCGTTGGACGCCGATGCCGGCTCGACCGGCACCGCGCAGGGCTCGGACGGTGCCTCCGCCGACGGCGGATCGGCGAACGGTTCCACCGCGAACGGCACGAAGAACGGCTCGAGCACGAACGGTGCCGCGAAGAACGGGAACGGAGCCGGCGGAAAGAAGCCGGGAGCGAAGCCCGTGCAGCGACGCCAGGGAACGAAGTCCAAGCGCGGCAAGCGCCGCTGACCCCCGACCCGCGACGCCCGACGGCCCCGGCGGACCCCACCGTCGCGCGGGCCCGGCGTCGCGAACCTGCTTACCCCAGCGAGAGGAGATCCCGTGTCCACCACTGCTCAGGACGGCGGCGTCCAGGACAAGCCGTCCGGCGACGACCTGCTGATCCAGGAGGGCGACGTCGCAGGTGACTACCTGGAGCGTCTGCTCGACATCCTGGACTTCGACGGCGACATCGATCTCGACGTCGACGGCGGCCGGGCCATCGTCAGCATCGAGGGCGCCGACGGTGACACCGACCTGGAGAAGCTGGTCGGCGACAAGGGCGCGGTCCTGGAGAGCCTTCAGGAGCTCGCCCGGCTCGCGGTGCAGCAGCAGCTCGGCAGCCGCAGCCGGCTGATGCTCGACGTGGCGGGATGGCGCAAGCGCCGCCGCGACGAGCTGACCGACCTGGGCCTGGAGACCGCCCAGGAGGTCAAGCAGTCCGGGCAGTCGGTCCGGCTCCGTCCGATGACCCCGTTCGAGCGCAAGGTCGTTCACGACGCTGTCGCGACGGTGAAGGGCGTCATCAGCGAGAGCGAGGGCGAGGAGCCGCGCCGGCAGGTCGTCGTCCACACGAAGTGAGCGCCGACGGGGTTGCGACCCCGGACGTCGCCGCAGCGGTGTTCGGCGAGCGGCTGCCGTTGGCGGTCCGCTACGTCGAGCACCTGGCGACGTCCGGGATCGAGCGCGGGTTGATCGGGCCGCGTGAGCGGGACCGGCTGTGGGACCGGCACGTGCTGAACTGCGCGGTGCTCGCAGAGGTGGTACCGCCGGACGCGAAGGTGGTCGACGTCGGGTCCGGTGCGGGTCTGCCCGGGATACCGTTGGCGCTGGCCCGCCCGGACCTGCGGATCGTTCTCGTGGAGCCGCTCGCCCGGCGGGTCGACTGGCTGGACGAGGTGATCACGGACCTCGGCCTCGACATCCCCGTCGAACGGGGGCGTGCCGAGGAGCCTTCCGTTCTGCGACGATGGGAGGGCGCCGACGTGGTCACCGCCCGCGCGGTCGGGCCGCTCGCCCGGCTCGCTGGGCTGTGCCTCCCGCTGTTGCGGACCGGTGGTGCGATGCTGGTGCTGAAGGGTGCCTCCGCTCCGGAGGAGATCGCGCGGGATGTGGACGCGGTCCGGGTCCTCGGGGGCGGCGACGCCCGGATCCACCAGTGCGGGGCCGGCGTCGTCGATCCGCTCACCACGGTGGTCGAGATTCCGCGTATCGGCGCGCCCCGCCGCAACCGGAGGAAACAACGGCGATGATGAGCAGGACACCGTCCTCGGCTGTTCCACGTGAAACATCACCAGGGGAATCGACGGAGAGAGGGCTGCGCGTGAGTCTCGGTTGGACCCCCATCGCGGACGAGGCCGAACGTGCTGCCCGCGTCCTGCATCCCGATCGGCACGGCATGCCCCGGCCCGCCGAGCGTCGTGTCATGACCGTCGCCAACCAGAAGGGTGGCGTCGGGAAGACCACCAGCACCGTGAACCTGGCCGCCGCACTGGCGATGCACGGGATCCGTGTCCTGGTGATCGACCTCGACCCGCAGGGCAACGCGAGTACCGCGCTCGGCGTCGAGCACCGCACCGGGACCCCGTCGGTGTATGAGCTGATGCTCGGCGAGATCCCCCTCGAAGAGGCCGCGGTCACCAGCACGGCGTCCCCGAACCTGCTCTGCGTGCCGGCGACCATCGACCTGGCAGGCGCCGAGATCGAACTGGTCAGCATGGTCGCCCGGGAGTCCCGGCTGTCGCAGGCGCTGGCCGACGAGCACCTGGACAAGCTGGACGTCGACTACGTGCTGATCGACTGCCCACCGTCGCTCGGGCTGCTGACGGTGAATGCGCTCGTCGCGGCGTCCGAGGTGCTCATCCCGATCCAGTGCGAGTACTACGCGCTGGAGGGGCTCGGTCAGCTGCTCAGCAACATCGACCTGGTCCGGTCGCACCTCAACACCGCGCTGCACGTCTCGACGATCCTGTTGACCATGTACGACGGACGGACCAAGCTGGCCGACCAGGTCACCTCCGAGGTCCGTCAGCACTTCGGCCCGACGGCGCTGCGGACCGTGATCCCCCGCAGCGTGAAGGTCTCCGAGGCGCCCGGCTACAGCCAGACGGTGCTGGAGTACGACCCCGGTTCGCGCGGCGCGATGAGCTACGTCGACGCCGCCCGCGAGATCGCCGAGCACGGGGCCTCCGGTGCCTACCGTGCGGGCGGGCGCTGAGATGGCAGAACGCAAGGGTGGCCTCGGGCGCGGCCTGGCCGCGCTGATCCCCACCGCTCCGGTGGACGACGGCCCGGGGCCCGGGAGTGGGTCCGGTGCCCCGATGCACCGGCCGGACCGGTCCACGCGCCGGGACGGTCACGAACCCGAGACCTCGGTCGTCGACGGCGGGGCCGAGTACCGGGAGATCCCGCTGAAGCGGATCGTCCCGAACCCGAAGCAGCCGCGAACCCAGTTCGACGAGGAACAGCTCGCCGAGCTGGAGCACTCGATCCGCGAGTTCGGGTTGCTGCAGCCGATCGTCGTCCGCCGGGCCGGCCGCGACTTCGAGCTGATCATGGGCGAGCGCCGGTGGCGAGCCGCCCAGCGGGCCGGCCTGGAGACACTGCCCGCGATCGTCCGGCACACCGGCGACGACGTGATGCTGCGGGACGCGCTGCTGGAGAACATCCACCGCGTCCAGCTGAACCCGCTCGAGGAGGCGGCCGCCTACGAGCAACTGCTCGCCGAGTTCGGGGTCACCCACGGCGAGCTCGCCGACCGGCTCGGCCGCAGCCGCCCGGTCGTCACCAACATGATCCGGCTGTTGAAGCTGCCGGTGTCGGTGCAGCGTCGGGTGGCGGCCGGCGTGCTGTCTGCCGGGCACGCCCGCGCGCTGCTCGGCCTGGAGGACGCCGGCCGGCAGGAGGAGCTCGCCACCCGGATCATCGCGGAGGGGATGTCGGTCCGCGCGACCGAGGAGGCCGTCGTGCTCGCCCGGCAGGACGGGCCGGCGCGCGAGCCCCGCACCCGCAAGCAGGGTGTGCAGCGTCCCGAGTTCACCGACATGGCCGATCGGCTGTCGGACACCTTCGACACTCGGGTCAAGGTGGAGATGGGTCAGCGCAAGGGCCGGATCGTCGTCGAGTTCGGCTCGGTCGAGGATCTGGAGCGGATCACCGGAATGATGGGCCTGGGCGACCAGAGCTGAGCCCCTCCCCTGCCGTCCGGCAGGCACGATCTGAGGGCGCTCTGGATCGGCCGCTGAGCGACCGGGGCCGGGGTTTCCACACGAGGACCCCGGAGTCGTCCTGGAGTTGCTGAGGGGCGATCTCAGGGTCTGTTCGGTCGGATGGGCCGGGGTCTGGGCGGCGATGTGCACGGATTTCACCCGGTGGATCCGTTTCGGCCGCGCTCTGGGCTGCTGTTGATCACCTTGCGGTCCACAGTGGTCGCATGAGGACGGGCCGGCGGGTCTTCGCTGGCGTCCCGGCGAATCCGAGCGGTCGGGAGCTGATCCGTGGCGGGGCCTTCGGTCCGCGCGGAGGTTCAGCCGGGAAGTCTCGGGATCGCGGCGAGTCGGAGCGGCGGCGGACTGACTGTGAGCTCCGCGGACCCGGATGGGGTCTGCGGGCTCGGTCCGGGGAGTCGGCTCGGGTTTCGAGGTCCACGGGAACGTGGCAGTCCGGTGGGCTCGGTCGGCGGGGCCGGCATGGCGTGAGCCCTTGTGGGCGCGTCGGCTCGGCGGGCATGTTCGACGGAACTGTCGCGGACCGCGCTGCCACAGTGTCCGGCCGAGGGGCGTCGGAATCCGCGGTTGCGTGGGCTCGGC
The DNA here is from genome assembly GCF_003945385.1 of Pseudonocardia autotrophica. NCBI lineage: Bacteria > Bacillati > Actinomycetota > Actinomycetes > Pseudonocardiales > Pseudonocardiaceae > Pseudonocardia > Pseudonocardia autotrophica. The sequence continues at coordinate 7,239,734 of NZ_AP018920.1, read as the reverse complement.
CGGCGTGGACCGCGCGAGCAGGTGGCCGATCCGGTTCTGCTGGTCACCGATGTCGAGGCGCGTCCGTGGGTCTGCGCGATGCTGCAGAAGGTGGATGGGCGTCGCAGCCGATCCCGGTCCATGATCCCTGTCTTGGGAGTCCTGGTGCGTGTATCACGCTCGAGCACTCCCAAGACAGGGATCATGAACGGCGTGATCGGCTGGACCCGCACCTCGGCTCGACTCCGAGGTCGATTCGCGTGCGGCCGGTTTGTCGAGACGCACCCGGGAGGCGCTGGGCGCGGGGTGCGCCGGGTGGCCAGCGGGGTGCTGGTCGCTGTGGCTGCCACTGCGCGGACCCGAACGGCCGGCGCGTGATGGCACACCGCGGGTACCGGGTGAGGACGGCCGGGCGACACAGGACCGAGTGGCCCGGGATCAGGTGACGCGGACCGGGCGACCCGCGGCTGGGCGGGGACTGAACGGCATGGGGCCGGCGGTCCGGGTTCGGGCGGCGCTGGGATGGGTGGCCCGGACTGAGTGAGTCGCACCGGGTGGCCGGCGATCGGGCGGCGCAGGTCCGGGCTGCGCGGGACCGGGTGGTGCCGGACAGGGCGACCGCGGGACTGAGCGGCGCGAGCTGGGTGATCCAGGAGTGAGCGGCGCGGACTGCGCGATCCAGGACCGAGCGGCGCAGAGCGGGGTGGTCTTGGAAGGGGAGGGCGCTGGCGCGGCACCGAACAGGATGGCGTGGACCGGGGACCGGGGCTCGGATGGCACGAGCGAGGAGCCAGGGAGCCGGGTGAGTTCGGCCGGCGATCCGGGATCGGGCCCGCGCAGGGTCCACCGACGCGGGCCCCGGGCGATCCAGGACGCCCGACTCTCGGTGCGGCCGTCTCAGCCACACGGGCGTCCCGTGGTTTCACGTGAAACCCGGCGCCCGACCGCACTCCCCTACCTCGTACCAGGTTTCACGTGGAACATCTCAGCCCGGGCGCGAAGCGGCCCGCTCGACGAGCGCCTGGTACACCGTCGCCAGATCCGAGCCATCCGCGGTGACGGCGGTCGGCAGCAGCGACGTGTCGGTGAGGCCCGGCGACACGTTCATCTCCAGCACGTGCACGCGGCCTTCGTCGTCGACGATCGCGTCGGTCCGCGAGACGTCCCGCATGCCGAGCAGGCGGTGCGCGGCCAGCGCGGTCTCCGCGAGCGTTGCCAGCACATCCTCGGGCAATCGGGCCGGACAGTGGAAGCTGGCCGCCCCCGGGGTGTAGCGGCAGGTGTAGTCGTAGAAGCCGGACGGCACCTCGACCTCCACCGCGGGCAGCGCACGTGGCTCGGCGCCGTCGTGCACCACCGAGACCGCGACCTCGGTGCCGCGCACGAAGCGCTCGGCGAGCACGGTGTCGGCGTACGCGAACGAGCTGACCATGGCGGCCGGAAGCTCGGCGGCATCGCGCACGACCTGGACGCCGAGCGCGGACCCGCCCTGGTCGGGCTTGAGCACCAGCGGCAGCCCCAGCCGCTCGACGATCGCGCCGAGCACCCCCTGTGCGCCGAGCTCCCGGAACGTCGAATGTGGCAACGCGACCCAGTCCGGTGTCGTCAGCCCGGCACGGACCAGCTCCGCCTTGACGCTGGGCTTGTCCCAGGCCCGCCGGCAGGCTCCGGACGGCGTGCCCACGAACGGGATGTGCAGGAGCTCCAGGATCTGCTGGACGGCTCCGTTCTCCCCTTCGCCGCCGTGCAGCGCGACGGCGACGACATCCGGACGCTCCTTGCTCAGGCGGCCCAGCAGGGCGCCGTCGACGTCCCACTCCCGTACGTCGACGCCGTTCGCGCGTAGCGCGCCGGCGAGCCGGCGGCCGGACCGCAGCGACACCTCGCGCTCGTGGGACAGTCCTCCGGCCAGTACGGCCACCGTTCGATCGCTCACCCGGGCATTCTGCTCCATGCCCTACAGACGCGAACGCCCCGGACCATCCGGTCCGGGGCGTTTCACGTGAAACATGGGTCAGGTCGTGTCGGGCGCCGGGTTGTCCGATCCGCGCTTGAGCTCCGGACGGTCCGGCGTGCCGAAGGTGCGCACGACGTCGAGCTCCGCCTCCAGCACCGCTGCCAGCCGCCGGACGCCCTCGGTGATCCGCTCCGGCGTCGGGAAGCAGAACGACAGCCGCAGCTGCCGGCTACCGAAACCATCGGCGTAGAAGCCCGTTCCGGAGGCGTAGGCGACCCGTGCGGTCACCGCACGAGGCAGCATCGCCTTCGTGTCGACACCCGCGGGGACGGTGAGCCAGACGAAGAACCCGCCGTCCGGCACCGTCCAGCTGCACCCCTCGGGCAGGTAGGTCTCCAGCGCCGCGAGCATGGCGTCGCGCCGCTCCCGGTAGTTCTCGCTGAACGTCTTGATCTGGCTGCGCCAGTCGTGGTGCGACAGGTACCGGGACACGAGCATCTGCGTGAAGCTCGGCGGGCACAGCGTCGCCGACTCCGCGGCGAGGACGAGCCGGTCCCGCACCAGCGGCGGAACCAGCGCCCAGCCGACCCGCAGGCCGGACGCGAACGTCTTCGAGAACGACCCGAGGTAGATCACGTCCGGATCGAACGACCGCAGCGCCGGGTGCACCTCACCGGTGAAGCCGAGCATGCCGTACGGGTTGTCCTCGATCACCATCACGCCGTAGCGGCGGCACAGGTCGAGGATCTGCGGTCGCCGCTCGTGGGCGAGCGTCACGCCGGCCGGGTTGTGGAAGTTCGGGATCGTGTACAGGAACTTCGGGGTGATCCCCCGCCGGGACAGCGACTCGAGCGCGTCGTGCAGCAGATCGGGGACGAGCCCGTGCTCGTCCATCGCGACGTGCACGACCTGCGCCTGGTACGCGGCGAAGCTGCCCAGGGCGCCGACATAGGAGGGTCCCTCGGCCAGCACGACGTCGCCCGGGTCGATGAAGATCCGGGTGAGCAGGTCGAGGGCCATCTGCGAGCCGACCGTCACCACGACGTCGTTCGGGTCGCCCTCGATCCCCTCCTCCCGCATGACCTCGCAGATCTGCTCACGCAGCTGCGGGACCCCCTGCGCGGAGCCGTACTGCAGCGCGGTCATCCCGTCGACGTCGACCAGCTCGGCGACCTCGGAGGCGAGCGACTGCAGCGGCAGCGCGGCCAGGTTCGGCATGCCACCGGCCAGCGACACCACCTCGGGCCGGCTCGCGACGGCGAACAGCGCCCGGATCTCCGACGCCGTCATCCCGGCGGTGCGCGCCGCGAAGCGTTCGGTGGGAGGCAGCAGCGCCGGCGACGTGGACCCGGCCGGGAGCGGGGCCGCTACGGCGCCCTCCCCTGCCGCTGCGGCCGCCGCCGCTGCCGCGGTGCGGCGGGCGTCGGGCTGCTGCGGGCGATCGGGCGAGGCCATCGGGGTGCTCCCCTTCGACGAGATGAATGGTCGGCCGAGTGTAACCACGACGGGTGACAACGCTGCCCTTCGTCGTCGCGGAGGGACCGGTGGACCTGTCCGGGGTGACGGGGGCGCCGAATTCCGCTTACTCTCGAGGCAGGCGGATCGCCGGATCCATTGCGGGGACCGGATACAGCGACGGGGGCTGTTGCACCGGTCCGGAGGGCGACCTCCGGAGCCGATCGTTCCGCGGATGTGCGCGAGTCCCGCGCGACGACGACAGCCGGAGGTTCGTTCCGTGTCCTGGCATGTGGCCGCGCTCAACCTGGACAATCTGGGTGATCTCCCGAAACGCTGCCGGAACTGCGTCTACTGGGAGGTCTCCCCCAAGCTCGCCGAGCAGGCCGACGGTTACGGCACCACCGATCTGGAGAAGGAGGCCTGGCTGTCGGAGGTCCTCCTCGAGTGGGGATCCTGCGGCCGGGTCGTCTACGTCGGCGGCGCTCCCGCCGGATACGTACTGTTCGCACCGCCCGCCTCGGTGCCCCGTGCCACCGAGATGCCGACCGGTCCGGTCAGCGCGGATGCGGTGCTGCTCACCACGATGCAGGTGCTGCCGGAGTTCTCCGGCGAGGGGCTGGGCCGGGCACTCGCCCAGGCCGTCGTCAAGGAACTGGTGCGCCGCGGCGTGCGTGCGGTCGAGGCGTTCGGTGACGCCCGCCCCGGCACCGAGGCCGACTGCGTCGTCCCGGCGGACTTCCTCCGGTCGGTCGGATTCAAGACGGTCCGCCCGCACCACCGCTGGCCGCGGCTGCGAATGGAGCTCCGTTCCGGAATCGAATGGAAGTCCGACGTCGAAGCCGCTCTCGAACAGTTGTTCAACACGGTGACGATTCCGATGCAGGCCCCGGCGCCGATCCCGACGAAGACGCCCGTTCGCGCGGGGCACTGCCGGGCGTCGAACCAGGACTGAACAAACGTCAGCGGCGATCTCAGAGCCTTCTGAGATCGCCGCTGATCGACTTCTGGACCTGCCCCGGTGTCCGGGGCCCGGAATCCTCGGAATGGGCTTAAACGGCCCGGATCTGGTCCCTGCCGTACTCGCGGGCCAGTACGTCGTTGAAGGTGAACGTGCCGGTGGGCTGGTCGTCCTGGCCGAGCAGATAGAGCCGTTTCACGGCGACGAGGATGCCCTCGGCGACGACATCCCGGAAACCGGGGTCGAGCAGCTTGCGACGGTCTCCCAGATGCGTGAGGTAACCGGTCTCGATCCGGACCGCCGGCATCCGGGTCCGGCGGACCAGCTCCCAGGTGCAGGTCTGGCTGCGGCAGTCGAGCATCGAGGTCCGGGTGAGCAGCTCGCGCTGGATCAGACCGGCGAGTGCCTCCCCCACGTTCGACGTGGTGCCGGAGCCGTTGCCGAAGTAGTAGGTCGCCAGTCCCTGGGCGTTCGCGCTGAAGCTCGCGTCGGTGTGCAGCGACACGACGAGATCGGCGCCGACGTCGTTCGCGAACTCCGCGCGATCGGTGTCCGGCGGGTTCCCGTTCTCCGGCCGGGACAGCAGCGCCTCCATGCCGGTCGCGGACATCCGCCCGACCAGCCGGTGCGCGAGATCCCACATCAGGTCGGCCTCGGTCACGCCGGCGACCTCGACGCCGCGGTCGTTCCCACCGTGGCCCGGGTCGATCACGATCCGCTTGCCACGCATCCGGGGCCCGGCGCGGCGCAGCAGCTCCTGCTCGCGCAGCAGGTGCGGACGGCCGCCGGTGACCTTGCGGCCCAGCTGGCGCAGCGCACGCAGCGTTTCCGGGCCGCAGACACCGTCCGGAACCATCCCGTAGTCGCGCTGGAAACGCATCAGCGCCTTCTCGGTCTGCTGGTCGAACAGTCCGCTCGGACGGCCGGAGTTGTAGCCCAGCTCGAGCAGCCGTTCCTGCAGCATCGCGACGTCGTCACCGGTGGTCGGCGTGGAGAGGGTGAAGGAGAGCATCCGGTCACCCAGCGTCCAGCCGGCCTCGCGCAGCGCGCGGGCGGTGTCCGGGCCGACGATGCCGTCGGTGATCAGGCCCCGGCCCTGTTGGAAGAGCCGGACCGCGCCGTCCACGGCGTCGTCGAACTGATGCCGGGACGTGTCGTCCGCCGGCAGTTCGGGCAGCAGGCCGAGCTGCTGCAGCGTCACCCGGACCTCGAGAACAGCAGGACCGAAGTCCCCGCGCCGGAGCAGCTGCATGCACCCCTCGCTCGCAGTCGGTGGCACCGTGCCGGCGCCGGTAGTCGGTTGGTCCCCACCCGGATGATCCGGGCGACGGCCGACGACCATTGTGCCCTGCCCGGGCCGCGGGGTAGTGCAGCGGGGCGTACACGCGCGTGTCCCGGTTGTGATCAACCGGGACACGCAGCGTGATCTCGATGCGCTAGAGGCGCATCGATGATCGTCAGATGTGGTCGGAGAGATCCGCCAGCAGAGCGGCCTTCGGCTTCGCCCCCACGATCTGCTTCACCGGCTTGCCGCCACTGAACAGGATCATCGTCGGCACCGACATGACCTGGTAGTCGCGGGCGACCTCGGGGTTGGCGTCGATGTCGAGCTTCGCGACGGTGAGCTTCTCGGCGTGCTCACCGGCGATCTCGTCGAGCACCGGCGCGACCATCTTGCACGGACCGCACCAGGTGGCCCAGAAGTCGACCAGGACGGCCTTGTCGCTCTTGAGAACGTCCTCGTCGAACGAACCGGTGGTGACGTCGATCGTGTTGGCCATGAGTTTCTCCTTCGTTCGGAACGGGTCGGGTGGAAGGTGGGGCGGGTCGCCCGGGCGTCAGTGCGCCGCCCGGGCGACCTCCTCGGCGGGTGCGTCGCCGTAGCCGCCGCCGGCCAGTTCCGGCGAGACCGGGTGTCCGGCCAGCCAGCGCTCGGCATCGATCGCGGCCGAGCAGCCGGACCCGGCCGCGGTGACCGCCTGCCGGTAGGTGTGGTCCACCAGGTCGCCACAGGCGAAGACGCCGGGGAGGTCGGTGTAGGTGCTGCGGGCGAGCACCTGCACGTAGCCCTCGTCGTCCAGCGGGACCTGGCCGCGGACCAGCTCGCTCCGCGGGTCGTGCCCGATCGCGACGAACATGCCGGTCACGTCGAGCGAGTCGGTCTCGCCGGTCACCGTGTCGCGCAGCTGAAGCTGCTTCACCGAGCCGTCACCGGTCACCTCGGTGACCTCGGCGTTGGTGCGCCAGCGCATCTTCGGGTCGTTCCGGGCACGCTCGAGCATGATCTTCGAGGCCCGGAACTCGTCGCGCCGGTGGACGACGGTGACGGTCTCGGCGAACCGGCTGAGGAAGGTGGCCTCCTCCATGGCGGAGTCGCCGCCGCCGATCACCGCGATGTTCTGGTCGCGGAAGAAGAACCCGTCGCAGGTGGCACAGGAGCTGACGCCGCGGCCGAGCAGCTCCTGCTCCCCGGGGACGTGCAGATAGCGCGGTGCCGCACCCATCGCGAGGATGACGGCCCGGGCGCGGAACGTCTCCTTCCCGACCCGGACCTCCTTGATCTCACCCTCGAGGGAGACCTCGTCGACGTCCTGCGCGCGCAGGTCCGCGCCGAAGCGCTGGGCCTGGCCGCGCATCTGCTCCATGAGCTCGGGGCCCATGATCCCGTCGGTGAAGCCGGGGTAGTTCTCGACCTCGGTGGTCGTCATCAGCGCGCCGCCGAACTGGCTGCCCTCGAACACGAGCGGCTCCAGCTGGGCCCGCGCGGCGTACACCGCGGCGGTGTAACCGGCCGGGCCGGAGCCGATGATGATCAGGTTGTGCACGGTGTCGTGGGTGGTCACCGGTACCGATCCCTCCTGGCGCTACCCGTGCCGGGCGCGCGATGACGGGTCTCGCGGGGGTCGGCCCCGCGTTCGTAGCTGTCTGCTCTCTCGAACGAGATCCTAGACAGGAGCATTCCCGGTGCTCCGCGCGCGAAGCGGGGGCCCGACCGATCGGACGTGCAACGGTCAGGGTGCGCTGCCCTCCAGGAGCACCCGGCCGGTCCCGGGCCCGCAGTCCGGCGGGACGACGAGCAGCCGGAGGCGGCCGAGCTCGGCGGTACCGAGGACGAGCAGTACGCCCGGCTCTCCGCCGACGGGATAGGGCCGGGTGGCGAGCAACGGGGCGTCCGGCTCCGCGACGCCGGCGGCGGTCAGACATGCCCGCAGATGATCCGGATCGGCGAGCGGACCGGACGGCCCAGCGGCGCCCGGCGCGGCGCTGCGCAGCGCCTCCGGGGTGTCGGCGGCGACCGGTTCCGGTACAGGATCCGGCCGGTCGGCTGCGGGCCGCAGGACGCCGGGCAGGACGGCGAGGACGGCCGTCGCGGCGACGGCGGCGGCGCCCGCGCCGGCGAGCAGGCGGACGACCCGAGGCCGGGAGCGGGGCCGTGCCGGTACGGGAGTCCGGACGGTGGCGGGACGCTCCCCGAGCTCGGCGTGCAGTCGCCTGCGGATCCGATCGGCGACGTCGTCGGGCATGGGGACCGGGCGGAGATCCTCGCCGAGCCGGCCCCGGATCAGCTCCACCGCATTATTGTCAGAATGACAAGTGAGTGGCACGAGCCGTGGTTCCTCCCCAGCTGGGAATCGGTTGTCGTCGAACCGAGGAGAATGATTCGGAGTATTCCTGTCATTCTGCCGAGAACCTTCGGGTGGTGTGCTCATCGCTCCCCCTCGCGCAGGTGCCCCAGCTGCGCGGCCAGCCGGGCCCTGGCCCGCGCGCAGCGGCTCTTCACCGTTCCGTCGGGCACCCCGCAGATCACCGCGGCCTCCGCGACCGGGTAGCCGAGCCCGTCCACCAGCACCACCGCCACCCGCTGGTCGACGGGGAGTGCCGCGAGGGCGTCGTCCAGCGCCAGCCGGGTCACCAGCGGCCCGGCCGGGTCGCCGACGACGGTCGGCACCGCGGCGTCCCGGTCGCGACGCCGGGCACCGGCCCGGATCCGGTCGATGCAGCCGTTCACCAGGATCCGGTGCAGCCACGTCCCCGGGGCGGCCTCACCCCGGAACCGCGGCGAGCGGAGCGCGGCGAGGAACGCCTCCTGGACCGCGTCCTCGGCCTCGCCCGGGTCACCCAGGATGCGCAGCGCCACCGACCAGAGCCGATCGGCGTGCGCCCGGAACACCTCGTCCAGATCGGGCGCCGTGCGCCGCGGGGACCGATCGACGGTGGTCACCGGCGCACGGTAGGTCCGGTACCGGGCCGGGCACCGGCGTCCGGCCGAAACGGGTTGCGGCAGCGAACGCCGCAGCCGCCCGAGGGGCTACTGGACGGCCCGCTCGAACGAGATCTCGCCGATCTCGCTCTGGTTGCCGGGCCCGAGCGCGGTGATCCACAGCAGCACGTGGCCGGTCGGCTCGGCACCGTCCAGCGGCACGACGGTCTCGCCCTGCGCCAGGGTGACCGTGCCGACCAGATCGGTCTGTGCGAGCGTCGCGTCGGCCGAGGGCGCGGTGCGGACCTCGACCACGGTGCCGGGGCTCGCCGAACCGATCGTCAACCTGCTCACCGGCTCCGGCGAGCCGAACGAGGACATGATCCCGATGCCGGGCTTGAGCGCCGGGAACTGCTGGAAGTAGCGGCTTGTGCTCCACGACGTCGACGGGTCGCCGTCGATCACCCGGTCGACGCTGCCCGCGTTGTCGCCGTCGCCGGTCGGGTCGAAGACCTGGACCGTGACGTTCTGCACGGGGGCGGAGACGGCGGCCGGTGCCTGCTGCACCGGCGCCGACGCGGCCGGTGGGATCACGACCGGTGGTGCACTCGATCCGCCGAACAGCGCACCCACCTGGATTCCCAGATAGCCGAGCACGATCAGCACGCCGACGGCGAGCACGGTCAGGCCGACCCGCAGGTTCCGGCGGCGCTGGGGGTCGTCACGGTTGTCGGGCAGCCGGTCGGAGTCCTGCCACACGTCGTCCGGATCGGACGGGGCGCCGTCGTGTACCGGCGGGAAGAACGCCTGGTCCGCGTGCTCGGCGACGACGTCGGCCAGCATCCGGTGCATCGCGGCCGCGGTGTGCACCCGCCCGAGGCCGCCCTCGCCGGCCTGGCCGAGCGCCCCCATGCACAGTGTGTCGAGCTCCAGCGGGACGCCGGGGCGCAGCTGTGCGGGCGAGCGCAACCGGCCCGTGGGCGTCCGGTCCGCGGCGACCAGACCGGCCCGCGCGGCGTCGGAGACCGAGAGCGGCCAGCGGCGGGTCAGCAGCGTGTACAGCAGACCACCGAGCCCGCGGACGTCGTCGGCGGCGGACACCGACGGACGGGGCAGCAGGAAGGCGAGGATCGCGCGGCCGTCCGGGGTGATCCGGATCCGCTGCGGGTGGTCGCAGCCGAGCACCAGGCCCTGCTGGTGGGCCTCGGTGGCGGCGGCCGCGAGCGTCTCGACGGCCTTCGCCGCCCGCTGCGCCCGGACCGGCCCCTCGGCGACGGTCTCGGCCAGTGACCTGCCCGGTACCCACTCGGCCACCGCAGCGCCCAGCACGTCGGCGGGCAGCCCGTGTGTGCCGGGGGCCAGCACGTCGAGCAGCCGGGCGGTACCGGAGTGCTCGAAGCAGCCCGACCGCAGCGCGCGGACGATCATCTCGCCGGCTCGCGCCGAACCCTCCGGATCGTCCGAACGATCGTCGGCGGGGAGCCTGCGGAGCAGCGTGACGGCCACCGGACGGCGCAGCACGGTGTCTTCCGCGCGCCAGAACTCGGCGCCGGCAGCGGGATCGGCCCCGGTCCGCTGGCGCAGCACGTAACGGTCGGTGAGCGGCGACCCGGCGGCGGTACCGGCGGCGTCGCGCGCCGCGGGGATCCGCTCGGTGGCCCGGTTCTGGGTGGGCACCAGGGCGGCGGTCGCCTGCGCGTCGGCGCCGGTCGGCCGCTCCTGGTCGTCGCGGCCGGTGGCGCTCGCCGGATCGACAGCAGCCGGGTCGGCAGCGCCCGGATCGGCAGCGCCCGGATCGGCAGCGACCGGATCGACAGGGCCTGGATCGGCAGGGACCGGATCGAGCGAGGGGTGCGTGCCGGTGGTGTCGGAGTGGGGGTTCGGGTGGGATTCCGTCCGGGCAGCGCGCTGGTCGATCTGCCCGTTCAACGGCTTCGCCTCCCCCTGGCGCACTGATGTCTCGTCGGGCATCAGCCTACGTCACCCCGCCCCTCTCGGACGAGCCGAGGACCGCCTTCGCGACCCTCTCGACCAGTCATCGGCCGGGGTTCGGGAAAGGTTTGCCGAACCCTCGGCAGTCTTCGCCCAGAAGTCGTCTTTGTGCGACGAACGGTCGATCTGGTTCGCTGTGTGTCCCGGTCCGGGTGCCCGGAGCACCGTTCAGCGCGGGGGCATCGAGTCCGGTGCGGGCGGTGCACCGGCGTCGTCGGACGCCCGGGAGGGCTCCGGGCCGGGGGCGCCGGGACCGGCACCCGTACCGTCGCCGGACGGGTCGGCGGGGCCGCTCCCGGCACGCACCCGGCGGACGATCCGGCGCACCACCAGTACCACCAGCAACGCGCCGGCGATGCCGGTCAGCCAGACGGTGACGGTGCCGTAGACGGTCGAGCGGACCCGCAGCCGGGTGTCCGGCCCGAGCTCCGCTCCGTCCGGGGTGCGCAGGCCCGCATCCACCCCGAACTGGCCCGAGCGCGTCACCTGCGCGCTCACCCTGACCTGCACCCGGCCCAGTGGTGGGACCGCCTGGACCGGGATCGGGGCGACCCGCAGGCCGGTGGTGCTGGAGAGCACGACCCGGACGTTCATGGTGACCGGCAGCCCGTTGGCCACGGTGATGAGCAGCGGCGCGTCACTGGTCCCGAGCGAGTACGGGCTCGGCGGCTGCACGACCCGGACCGACGCGCGGATCTGCTCGATCCGCCCGGCCACGATCGCCGCCTCCCGCTCGGCCCGCGCCGGGTCGGCCCGCCACCACGACGACGCCGCCCGCAGTGTCCCGCGGACCAGCGGATCGAACACCTCGGCCGGGCTCGCGCCGACGCCGGTCCGGGCCTCGGCCGCGCCGCGCAGGCCCTCGATCGAGCGGACCTGGTCGGCCACCGTGTCGATCACCTGCCCCGGGATCTCCGCCCCGCCGGCCTGCACCGGATAGAACAGCCCGGTGGCCTCGGTGGCCGGATCGGCCTGGGCGGCGAGACCGGGCAGCCCGGCCGCGGCGAGCCTGCCGTCCTGGATCAGGGCGGCCAGTGCGGAGATGATCCCGGCGGCGGCCTCCCGGCCGGCGGCCCAGCCGCGCGGCGGGGTCACGAGCAGCGAGCCGCCCGTCTCGCCCTGCGCGGCCCGGAACGCCAGCGCCCCGGCCAGCTCCTGACCGGACAGTCCACCCGCACCGCCGTCCTGCAGCTCGACGACGGCCGGGCCGGTCGCGGCCTGGGCGAGCAGCGGATCGGCGAGCACCGCCCGGTCACCGCCACCCGGACCGTCGCGGAGCCGGACGACCCCCGAGGTCTGCCCGGACGAGACGCCGTCGGCCGAGAGCAGGAACCGGGTACCGCCGCCGAACGCCTCCAGGGTCGGCTCGTCCAGCACGCCGTCGGCGGGCCACACCATGTCGTCGAGCACGGCGGTGTTCAGCTGCTCGGAGAGCGCGGCACGACCCTGTTCGAGGGTGGCGCGGGCCAGCTCGGCCTGGCCGGCACGGACCAGCGCGACCAGGTCGGCGTCGGAAGGCGGCAGGGCCAGCACGCAGGAGCCGGCGGCCGCGCCCCGGAGCGCCTCGAGCCACTCGCCCGCCGCCGCGGCGCCCCGCCCGGGGGCGGTCTCGCCGCCCGGCACGACGGTGACCTCGTAGCCGCCGCTCATCGCGGCCGCGGTGGCGACCAACTCGGGATCGATCGCCAGGCAGAGCGCGGTGCGGACCGGCGATCCGGCCGGCGCACCGGTGGCGAGCGCGTCGACCAGCCCGTGCAGGCGTCCGCCGGGGGCCATCGAGGTCGCGAGGTCGTCGTCGGTGAGCACCGGGACCTGGCCCGGCACCGGCGGGATCCGCCGGGGCGCGTCGGTGATCGGATAGAGCATCGACACCGGGGTCGCCGCCCCGGACGGGTCCGGTGGCGTGCCGGGCAGCGACGACACCGGCAGCGCGGTGCGGATCCCGGCGATCCGGGACGGGGTGCCGTTCACCGTCCCGTTGAGGTTCACCAGCAGCGGATAGGTGCCCGGCCCCGGCAGCGCGAGCGAGGCCGCCCGGTCACCGGTCAGCGGGACCGAGTAGCGGAACGGGACCGAGCCGCCGGGGGCGAGTGGCCCGAGCTGGGCGAACGGTGGTGTCGCGTCGTCCACCGGGGCGTCCCCGGCGAACGCGCTGCGCAGTGCCGGCTCGCCGTCGACCGCCGGGCCGCGCTGCACCCGCAGGGAGAGGTCGTCGACCCGGTCCCGGCCGGTGTTCGTCACCGAACCGGTGACGACGAGCTCGGGCGGTCCGGCCGAGGTGACGACCCGGGGCGACATCGTGTCGACCTCCAGCCGGACCGGATCCACGTCCGGCTGCTCCTGGGCCAGCGCCGGGCCGGGCGCGGCCACCGAGCCGGTCAGGAGGGCGGCGAGCAGGATCGCGACCAGGGCCGCGACCCGGCTCACGCGGTCTCCTCCAGGAGGTTGGCCGCGTGCCGGATCAACCGGCGTTCGTCGGCGTAGGCGAGCCGGCCCTCCAGCTCGCCGAGCGGCACCCAGGCGACCTCGGACACCTCGACGTCCTCGTCGGAGAGCTCGCCGCCGAGCGCGCGCAACAGATAGTGGTGCACGGTCTTGTGCACGCGGCGGTCTTCGGCCACGAACCAGAAGTCGATGGTGCCCAGGGGTGCCAGCACCTCACCGATGATGCCGGTCTCCTCCTGGACCTCGCGCACGGCCGCCTGTTCCGCGGTCTCGCCTGCCTCGATGTGCCCCTTGGGCAGCGACCACAGCAACCGGCCCCGCCGGTCCAGCCGGCCGATCAGCGCCGCCGCACCCGTCTGCGGATCGACGACGAGCCCACCGGCGGACGTCTCGTCCACCGTGCGGAGGCGGCGGCGCCGGTCGGAGGAGCGTCCCGCGCGGCGCCCCCCGGAGCGGCCGCGGGAGGTGGACATGTGGCGATGGTAACGAGGCGGTCGCATCTCGGTGGGTCGACGAGCCGTCACCGGCCGGCCTTCCCGCGATGGTGTGGCCGTTGATCTGCGGGCCCGGACCCGTACCCCCGGGCCCCGCCCGGGCGCGTTGCCTACACTGGCCGGTCGTGTCCACGCCGTCCGTCACCTCGCGTCCCGTGACCTCCGCACAGACCTCGCATCCGCCCGCGGGTGCCGGTCGGGAGTCCGGCCCCGGGCCGGACCCGGAGGAGCTACAGCGCTCCCAGGAGAACGCCGTGATGCAGATGCTCGACGTGCCGGCCGTCGCCGACGAGCTGGCGGCCCGGTTCGCCGCGCGCGGACACCGGATCTACCTGGTCGGGGGCAGTGTCCGGGACGCGCTGCTGCGCGGGACGGGTGCATCGGACCGGGATTCCGGCGACCTGGACTTCACCACCGACGCCCGGCCCGAGCAGATCCTGGAGGCGGTCCGCGGCTGGGCCGACGCGGTCTGGGACACCGGGATCGCCTTCGGCACCGTCGGGCTGCGCCGCCGCGATCAGGTGATCGAGGTGACGACGTTCCGCGCCGACACCTACGACGGCCGGTCCCGCAATCCCGAGGTCCGGTTCGGCGACGACATCGAGGGCGATCTGATCCGGCGCGACTTCACGGTCAACGCGATGGCCGTCGAGCTCGGGGAGCGCCGGTTCGTCGACCCGCACGGCGGGTTCGCCGCGCTCGCCCAGGGCCTCCTCGACACCCCGGACCTGCCGGAGCGCTCGTTCGCCGACGATCCGCTGCGGATGCTGCGGGCCGCCCGGTTCGTGTCCCAGCTCGGCTTCACCCCGGCCGACCGGGTGATCGCGGCGATGACCGGGATGGCCGGCGAGCTGTCCAGGATCACCGCCGAGCGGGTGCAGGCCGAGTTCTCCAAGCTGATCCTCGGCGCGCACCCGCGGCGCGGGATCGAGCTGCTCTGCGACACCGGGCTGGCCCAGCACGTGGTCCCCGAGGTCCCGGCGATGCAGCTGGAGACCGACGAGCACATGCAGCACAAGGACGTCTACACGCACTCGCTGGTCGTGATGGAGCAGGCGATCGAGCGCGAGACCGACGGCCCGGACCTGACGCTGCGGCTGGCGGCGCTGCTGCACGACATCGGCAAGCCGGCCACCCGGCGCAAGGAGCCGGACGGCCGGGTCAGCTTCCACCACCACGAGGTGGTGGGCGCGAAGATGACCCGCAAGCGGCTGCGCGCGCTGAAGTACCCGAAGGTGCTGATCGACGACGTCTCCCAGCTCGTCTACCTGCATCTGCGGTTCCACGGCTATGGCAAGGGCGAGTGGAGCGACTCCGCGGTGCGCCGCTACGTCACCGACGCCGGCCCGCTGCTCGAGCGGCTGCACCGGCTGGTCCGGTCGGACTGCACCACCCGGAACCGGCGGCGGGCGTCGGCGCTGCAGCGCAACTACGACGGCCTGGAGGATCGGATCAGCGAGCTGCGCAAGCAGGAGGAGCTCGACGCGATCCGCCCGGACCTGGACGGCAACCAGATCATGGAACTGCTCGGCATCCCGCCCGGCCGGGCGGTGGGCCGGGCCTACCAGCACCTGCTCGCGCTGCGGATGGAGCAGGGTCCGCTGAGCCCGGAGCAGGCCGAGGCGGCGCTGCGGGCCTGGGCTGCCGGCAACCTCTGAGCGAGACGTACGTTCTAGACGAACGTATAGGACGTACGTATGGATCGTGACCTGTCCGGGTGACCCCGTTCAGACGTCCGTACACGACGATCGACCCGCCGGCGGGCATCGCGGCCACCCGGCGGATCCGGCACCGCCCGGTCCGGCGTCCGCCGGTCGGGTGGCGTCACGCCACTACTGCACACGGGTGCCGGAGCCGGGGCGACCGGGCGGGTGCGAAACTGACGCCGTGCGGGAACACCGCGCCACCCGAGGCGCCGCCCTTCCCCCGGTCACACCGGGCAGCCTGCTCGTCGCCGCACCCGCTCTGGGTGATCCGAACTTCGCGCGGACCGTGATCTACATGATCGAGCACCGTCCGCACGGCAGCCTCGGTGTGGTGCTCAACCGCCCCGGTCGCTCCGCGGTGCGTGACGTGCTGCCCCGGTGGGCCGGGGTGACCAGTGATCCCGGCTCGATGTTCGTCGGCGGGCCGGTGGAGGCGCAGACCGCGCTCTGCCTGGCCGCGCTGCGCACCGGGCAGTCGGCCCGCGGGCTGACCGGGCTCATGCCCGTCCGGCCACCGGTGCAGCTGGTCGATCTGGACTCCGATCCGGGCCCGCTGGCGCCGCGGCTGCGCGGACTGCGGATCTTCGCCGGCTACTCGGGCTGGGACCGTGGGCAGCTGCACGGGGAGATCGCCCGCGGGGACTGGTTCGTGGTGCCCGGGCTGCCCGACGACCTGCTGACGACCTCGCACGACCGGCTGTGGGAGCGGGTGCTGCGCCGGCAGGGGATCCCGCTCGCGCTGCTGGCGACCTTCCCGGTCGATCCGGCGCACAACTGAGCTGACCGGTCGTGCCGGCTGGATTACGCTGCCGCCGGTGGCCACCGTCTCGCACTACGTGCCGCTCGGCGCCGGGCACGTCAACCCGACGATCGGGATCGTCGCCGAGCTGGTCCGCCGCGGCCACCGGGTCAGCTGTTTCGTCCCGGAGCGGTTCGCCGAGCAGCTGACCGGGACCGGCGCCCGGATCGTGCCGGTGCCCTCGACCTGGGAGGCCGCCGGGCTCGCCGATCCACCCCAGATGCACGGCAGGCACCTGGTCCGCGCGATGGGGTACCTGCTCGAGGAGACCCGGATGCTGGTCCCGCTGCTGGCCCGGCACCCGGCCCCCGATCTCGTGCTGCACGACGGTGTCCTCGCGATCTGGGGCCGGGTGCTGGCGCAGCGCTGGACGGTGCCGTCGGTCGAGGTCTGGCCGAACCTGGTGAGCAACCGGCACTGGTCGATGAACCGCTACAGCAAGGTGAACCCGCTTGGTCCACGATTTCTCGCCATGATGATGAAATATGCTCTCTACCTGCGTGGCGAAGGAATCCGGGACATCCGGGAGTTCTTCGAGGGCGGCGCAGCGACGCAGCGGCTGGTCACCGTTCCCCGGGCGTTCCAGTACGCCGGGGAGACCTTCGAGAACTTCCGGTTCGTCGGGCCGGTGCTGGGCGACCGGGCCGCCGAGACCGAGGGCTGGACGCCGCCGGAGGACGGCCGGCCGGTGCTGCTGGCTTCACTCGGCAGCGCCTACAACCGGCGCCCCGATCTGTACCGGACGATCCTCTCGGCCACCGCCGGACGGGGCTGGCACGTCGTGCTGTCGATCGGCGAGGTCGATCCGGCCGAGCTGGGCCCGCTGCCCGCGGACGTCGAGGTGCACCGTCGGGTCCCGCAGGTCTCCGTGCTGCGGCACGCCACCGTCTTCGTGACGCACGCCGGGATGGGCGGGACGATGGAGGGGCTCGCCGCCGGGGTCCCGCTGGTGGCGCTGCCGCAGATGGCCGAGCAGCGCGCGAATGCCGACCGGATCGCCGAACTCGGGCTCGGCCGCGCCCTCGATCCGGCCACGGTCACCGCGGATCAGCTGTGGGCGGCGGTGCGGGAGACCGCTGCCGATCCCGGCATCCGCGAGCGGCTGAACCGGATGGCCGGCGAGATCGCGGCGGCCGGTGGTGCGTCGGCCGCGGCCGACGAGATCGAGCGGGCGCTCCCCCGGCAGGACTGATCACCCGGCCGTACCCGGCCCGCCCGGACCCGCTCAGTCGCGGTCGGCCGGCTCAGCGGCCGGAGCCGGAGCTGCGCTCGCCGGCCTGCCGGTCGGACTCCGCCCCGCAGCCCGCGACCAGGTCGCACCCGGCGCAGGCACCTGCGCAGGAGGGGGCGGGGGCCTGCTGGGCGATCGCGATCTCCGCGGCACGTGCCCCGAACGACCCGCCGAGGCCGGCCATCACGACCATCCCGGCCAGTGCGATGACGGCGAGCACCCACGGCGCGGCGCCACCGCGATCGACGAGCAGCAGCGCGCTCCCACCCACCAGGCCGATCACGCCGGCGGCTCCCAGCGGACGGGCGGCGACCCGGTTGGCGAGGGCGAACGCGTCCGCCGTGCGCAGGCTGCTCGGCGTCCGGACGCCGACGAACCGGTTGCGCGGCAGCCTGCCGCTCGCACCGAGCACGGCGAGCACGACGAGCACCGCTCCGGCCAGCAGGAGCAGGGCGGCGAGGACCAGGCGCAGCGTGGTGGGCACGTGACCAGGGTAGAACCCGGCGCAGCCGGTACGCCCGCCCCGGCTACCCTGGTCACATGTGCGCGGCCCGACGTCGGCTGCCCCACCGCCGGCACCGACTTCCCGGCGCCGCGCCGGGCTGAGGTCGGCAGCGAGACCGCCGTCACCACACGGCCGGCGCGGCGACGACCCCTCACGCCCCGGTGCGGAGGGGTCGCAGCGTGTTCCGGGCCCCGGGTACGGGCCGTCACGACATGTTTCCCGAGGTGAAGCGGACATGACCACCGAGACCAGCGCAGCACCGTCGACCGGTGACCGGACCGATCGTCCGGCCTTCCGGTACGACGCCGAGATGGCCGGCCGGATCGAGCGCAAGTGGCAGGACTTCTGGGAGGCCGAGCAGACCTTCCACGCCCCGGGCCCCGGCGAGCCGGGCTCGGAGAAGCCGAAGTTCTACCTGATGGACATGTTCCCGTACCCGTCCGGCTCGGGACTGCACGTCGGACACCCGCTGGGCTTCATCGGCACCGACGTGCTGGGCCGCTACCTGCGGATGAACGGCCACAACGTGCTGCACCCGATGGGGTTCGACGCGTTCGGGCTGCCCGCCGAGCAGTACGCCGTGCAGACCGGGACGCACCCGCGCACCACCACCGAGGCGAACATCGCCCGGTACCGGCAGCAGCTGCGCCAGCTGGGCCTGGGCCACGACCCGCGCCGGTCGGTCTCGACCACCGACATCCCGTTCTACCGCTGGACGCAGTGGATCTTCCGGGAGATCTTCGAGGCCTGGTACGACGCCGAGCTCGACCGGGCCCGTCCGATCGCCGAGCTGCGCGCGTCGTACGAGAGCGGTGCGCGGTCCACCCCGGACGGCCGGGCGTGGGCCGAGCTGTCCGAGGGCGAGCGCCGCCGGCTGATCGACTCGCAGCGGCTGGCCTACATCTCCGAGGCGCCGGTCAACTGGTGCCCCGGCCTGGGCACGGTGCTGGCGAACGAGGAGGTCACCGCCGACGGCCGCTCCGAGCGCGGCAACTTCCCGGTCTTCCGGCGGAACCTGAAGCAGTGGATGATGCGGATCACCGCGTACTCCGACCGGCTGATCGGCGACCTGGACCGGGTCGACTGGCCGGAGTCGGTCAAGGCGATGCAGCGGAACTGGATCGGCCGTTCCGAGGGGGCGCGCGTCACCTTCGGGGTGTGCGACGCCGACGCCGCCATCGAGGTCTTCACCACCCGGCCGGACACCCTGTTCGGGGCCACCTACATGGTGCTGGCACCGGAGCACCCGCTGATCGAGACGATCACTCCCGCGGCCTGGCCGGCCGGCACCGACGAGCGGTGGACCGGTGGCGCGCCGACCCCGGCCGATGCGGTGGCGGCCTACCGGGCCGAGGCCGCCCGCAAGTCCGAGCTGGACCGCCAGGAGAACCGGGACAAGACCGGCGTCTTCACCGGCGCGTACGCGGTCAACCCGGTGAACGGGGCCGAGATCCCGGTCTTCGTCGCCGACTACGTCCTGATGGGATACGGCACCGGCGCGATCATGGCGGTGCCCGCGCAGGACCAGCGGGACTGGGACTTCGCCACCGCGTTCGGACTGCCGATCGTGCGCACCGTCGATCCGGGCGCCGACTGGGACGGCGAGGCCTTCACCGGCGACGGTCCGGCGGTCAACTCGGCGAACGACGAGATCAGCCTGGACGGGCTGGGTGTCGCCGACGCGAAGCGGACGATCATCGACTGGCTGGCGGCCAAGGGCTCCGGCGAGGGCGTCGTGCAGTACAAGCTGCGGGACTGGCTGTTCTCCCGGCAGCGCTACTGGGGCGAGCCGTTCCCGATCGTGTGGGACGAGCACGGGCCGATCTCGCTGCCGGCCGATCAGCTGCCGGTCGAGCTGCCCGACGTCGACGACTACGCGCCGAAGACCTACGCGGCGGACGACGCGGACAGCGAGCCGGAGCCGCCGCTGTCCCGGGCGAGCGAGTGGGTGAACGTCGAGCTGGACCTGGGTGACGGCCCGAAGGCCTACCGCCGCGAGACGAACACGATGCCGCAGTGGGCCGGCTCCTGCTGGTACTACCTGCGCTACCTGGACCCGGAGAACTCCGAGCGGTTCGTCTCTCCGGAGGCGGAGCGGTACTGGATCGGCAAGGACCCGTCGAAGGCGCAGCCGGGCACCGAGGACCCGGGCGGCGTCGACCTGTACGTCGGCGGTGTCGAGCACGCGGTGCTGCACCTGCTGTACTCCCGGTTCTGGCACAAGGTGCTGTTCGACCTGGGCCACGTGTCGAGCGAGGAGCCGTTCCGCAGGCTGTTCAACCAGGGCTACATCCAGGCCTGGGCCTACACCGACGCCCGCGGCACCTACGTGCCGGCCGAGGAGATCGTCGAGGAGACGGGCCAGGACGGCACGTCGCGTTTCACGTGGAACGGCGAGCCCGTCACCCGGGAGTACGGGAAGATGGGCAAGTCGCTCAAGAACGTGGTGACGCCGGACGAGATGTGCGACCGCTACGGCGCGGACACGTTCCGGCTCTACGAGATGTACACCGGCCCGATGGACGCCTCCCGCCCCTGGTCGACGCGCGACGTCGTCGGCCCGCAGCGGTTCCTGCAGCGGGTGTGGCGCAACCTGGTCGACGAGGAGACCGGCGAGCCCACCGTCGTCGACACCGAGCCCGGCGAGGACGTGCTGCGTGCCCTGCACAAGGCCATCGCCGGTGTCCGGGAGGACGTGCCGGCGCTGCACTACAACACCGCCGCCGCGAAGCTGATCGAGCTGAACAACGCGCTGACCAAGCGCGGCGGGCCGGTCGAGCGATCGGTCGCCGAGTCGCTGGTGCTGATGCTGGCGCCGCTGGCCCCGCACATCGCGGAGGAGCTGTGGCAGAAGCTGGGCCACGACGGATCGCTGGCCTACGCGCCGTTCCCGCAGGCCGACGAGCGGTACCTGGTCGCCGACACCGTCGAGTACCCGATCCAGGTCAACGGGAAGGTCCGGTCGCGGATCACGGTTCCGGCCGACGCCGGGCAGGACGACATCCGGACGGCGGCGCTGGCCGACGAGAAGATCGTCGCGGCACTGGCCGGAGCGGAGCCGCGGAAGGTGATCGTGGTGCCCGGCCGTCTGGTCAACGTCGTGCGGTGATCGCACACCAGGAACGCGGCGGGTCGCTCACGCGTTGATCCCGGTGGGAGGTCCGATATGACCGGAGCATTGCTCACACTGATCGTCGCGCTGGCGGCGATCGCCGCCGCCGTCTGGCTGGTACGCAGGTATCAGGCGGACCAGGCCGCGCAGCTGGAGGACGCGAAGTCCGAGGCCCGCCGCTGGGTCGAGCGGCTCGGCGGCCAGGTGCTGGCGCTGACCGGCACCGACGAGCCGTCCCGGCAGGCGCTCGCCGACGCCGCGGAGCGCTACACCGCGGCCGGGTCGCAGATGGAGCAGGCACGGACCACGGTGCAGTGCCGCCAGGTCACCGAGACCGCATACGAGGGCCTGTACTACGTGCGCGCCGCCCGGACCGCGATGGGGATCGACCCCGGGCCCGAGCTGCCCCCGCTGCCGGGGCAGGCGCGGGCCGGTGCGGTCACCGAGGAGCGTGAGGTCGAGGTCGAGGGCCGCACGCTGGGTGCGTCGCCGCAGCCGACCGATCGCAACAACCACTACTACCCCGGCGGGACCGTGGCCGGGCGTCCGGTGCCGCGCGGCTGGTACTCCGAGCCGTGGTGGAAGCCCGCGCTGGTCGCCGGGGCATGGGGTGTCGGGTCGGCGTTGCTGTTCACCTCGCTGTTCAGCGGGATGGCAGGGGCCGACCAGGCCGCCTACGCCGGTGCCGACGGGATGGACGGCGGCGGTGCCGACGGGGCCGACGGAATGGACGGGATGGACGGCGGCGCAGGCGATCCCGGGGCGATGGACTCCGGTGACGGCGGCGGCATGTTCGACGGCGGGGACTTCGGCGGCGACTTCTTCTGACGCCCGGTGCTTCCGGGGCGCGGTTCTCCCGGGAACCAGTGCTTCCGAGGCGCGGTCCATCCGGGGGCCGGTCCATCCGGGGCCCGGCCCGGTCGGGCCCCGGATCGGGACTCGGGGCCCGGGTCAGGACTCGGCGGCCCGCGCCGGCCGCGCCCGGCGAACCGGTTTCGCCGGCCGCCGGGTGGTGCCGCTGCTCGGATCCGGTGGGCTGCTCAACGCGGGCTGTGCGAGCCAGGACGCGACGGCGTCGATCACGAACGCCGCGTCGTCCAGCGCCGACTCCGACTCCGCCGCGGCCGCCGGCACGTCCGAGTGATCGGCCAGGCCGCGGCGGTTGTACAGCGAGCGGAGCAGCCGTCCGGCGTGCGGATCCAGCGAACGTTCCCGGACCACCCGCCGGACGAACGCGCTGACGACGTCGGAGTGCTCGGCCCTGGTCTCCCCCAGCACCAGCAGCGCCGTCTCGGCCGCCCGGAACGCGGCGTGGAACGAGCGCGAGACCGCCGCGTCGGCGTAGCCGTGCTCGGCGAGCAACCGGGCGCCGGCAAGTTCGGTGCGGGCCCTGGCGATCCCGGGGCGGTGCCGGTCGGTGCTCATCGCACCCGCACCGCCTCGGCACGGGCCCGGATCACCGTCGGGTCACCCGGCCGGGCCAGCTCCTGCTGCCCGACCGGCAGCGCGCTGATGGTCAGCCCGCTGCGCCGCGTGTGCAGCCACAGCAGGTCGTCCATCGCCCGGAGCTCCTGCCACGGGTCGACCGGGCCCTGCTCGTCGTCGAGCACCACGAGCAGATCGATCGCGGACTCCACCGAGCCCTCGCCGCTGGCCCAGGACCCGAACAGCAGCACCTGCCGCAACCGCGGCCCGTAGTGCGCGACGAGATCGTCGGCGACGGCCGCCGGCACGTCCTCGTTGGACGGGTCGGGATCGGGATGACGGACCCGGACGCGTTCGGCGTCGGCCTCCGAGATCAGCCCGGCGGCGGCCAGCCAGTCGACCGCGCGGCGCCGGGAACGGGCGTCCCTGAAGCGATACCACTGGTCGCGTACCTCGGGGAACTCGAACAGGGTGTTCTTGAACCGGCGGAACGCACCCCGCCCGTCGATCGCCCGGTCGAGCAGCGCCCCGGCCCGCCGGTGCTGCACGCCCGCGGTGAACTCGGACATGTCCCGGTACGACTCGCGGCTGGTCACCGGCTCGATCAGGACCCAGTCGGCCGGCACCGCCGCGTCGCCCCCGGGGAGCTGCGCGACCGCCCCGGAGCCGGGATCGAGATACCAGCTGACCTCGGGCGACCGGTCGTCGAGCGCATCGGCCAGCGCGGCCAGGTCGACGCGGCCGGGATCGAGCATGCGACGACTCTAATCCCCGGAGGACCACCTGCGACCGCACGATGTGCGGGGCGATCGCGCCGGTTCAGTCGTCCCGCCAGAACAGCTGGGCGACCAGCACGGCGCCCCAGATCCCGATCGGGAACATCGGCCAGAAGAAGTTCAGCTGGCCGGACGCGATCGAGGTGATCCCCCAGATCGTGGTGAGCAGCACGGCCACCCCGGCCCAGGACCGCCACTCCTTGGCGTAGTCGCGGATCTGGTCGGCCCGCTCGGCCTCCGCCTTCCGGGCGCGCACCGCAGGCAGGTCCTTGCGCTTGACCCGCGGGAGGTCCGCCTCGAGCGCGACGAGATCGGCGCGCACCGTCGCGGCGTATGCGGCGCGCAGCCGATCGTCGTACTCGGTCAGCGACAGCCTGCCCTCGTCGTGTGCCAGCTTCAATCGCTCGGCGGTCTCCTGCCGTTCGGCGTCGGACACCCGGATCAGAGCCTTGCCGTCGTCCCCCTGCTCGTCCCCCATGGCAGCGAGGGTAGTCCGAACTCAGGCGGCGGGGATCGGTCGTCCGACCGGCCGGTCGGGGGCCGGACGCGTCCGGCGGGTCGCGACGGCGACGCCGGCCAGGCACAACACACCACCGGCGAGCGCGAGCACGGCCGGGATCTCACCGAGCAACACCCAGGACATCAGCACGACGATCGGCGGCACCGCGTAGGTGGCGGCGGCGAGCCGGCCCGCACTCGTCCGGGAGAGGGCGTATCCCCAGGTCAGGAACGCGATCGCGGTGGGGAAGACGCCGAGGTACACGGTCCCGGCGACGGCTGAGGCCGGTGCGGCGGTGATCTCGGTGAGCAGTGCCGGCAGGAACGGCAGCAGCGCCACGGTCCCGGCGAGCGCGCCCAGCCAGGTGACGGTCAGTGCGTCGATCCGGGCGAGCAACCGCTTCTGCGCGACCGCGGCCCCGGCGTAGAGCAGCGCGGCGAGCAGCCCGAGCAGCACCCCTGCGACGTCGGCCCCACCGGCGGAGGTGGTCGCCGCGATCAGCACGACACCGCTGAACGCGATCGCCATCCCGATCAGCAGCCGGATCGGGAAGCCCTCGCCGAGCAGCAGCCCGGCCAGCACCGCGACGACCACCGGGGCGACGTTCACCAGCAGTGCGGTGGTGCCGGCGTCCAGGTGGCGTTCGGCGGCGTTGAGTGCCAGGTTGTAGAGCCCGAACCAGGCGGCGCCCCACAGCGCGACCGCGCCGAGCAGCGCCGGTGACAGCCGGCGGACGGGCGGACCCCGCCGGGCGCGTACCGCCAGCACGATCGCCGTCAGCGTCGCGGAGCCGACCAGCATCCGGCCCAGCGCGAGCGCGCCCGGCGACAGTTCGTGTCCGACCGCCCGGATGCCGACGAACGCCGAGGCCCAGAGCACGACGGTGACGGCAGCGGCGACGAGAGGGAGAGCCCGGTGCAGGGCGGGGGACGGCGTCATGCGATCAAGCCTGCTCCCACCGACCATTAAGTACCAGCGATTGTTTCTACCGTTGGATTCAGTAGGACTGTATGGTCTGTGCATGCTCGACGCGCATCGCCTGCGGGTGTTCCGGTCCGTCGTCGCGAGCGGATCGGTGCAGGCGGCCGCCGCGAACCTGGGCTACACGCCGTCGGCGGTCAGCCAGCACATCACCGCGTTGCAGCGGGAGACCGGGCTCGTGCTGTTCGAGCGGGCCGGGCGCGGCCTGCGGGTGACGGCCGCCGGCACGGTGCTGGCCGCGCAGGCCGATGCGATCCTCGCCCGGCTCGGCGAGGCCGAGATCGTCGTCGCGGACCTGCGGGCCGGCCGGACCGGGACGCTGTCGGTGTCGTACTTCGCCTCCGTCGGTGCCGCCTGGATGCCCGGTGTGGTGCGCAGGCTGACCACCGACTTCCCCGGCGTGCGGCTGGACCTGGCGCTGCGCGAGTACCTGCCCGACGACCCGGCGCAGCGCTCCGACGTGCAGGTCGCGGTGGAACGGTCGGAGTTCGCGGCCTGGCCCGGGTTCGGCGTGGTGCACCTGCTCGACGATCCGTACGTCGTCGTGCTCCCGGACACGCACCCGCTGGCGGACCGGGCCGAGATCGAGCTGGCGGAGCTCGCGGGCGAGCGCTGGGTGGACAACGACGTCGCCCGCGGCTGGTGCCGGCGCAACCTGATCGAGGCCTGCTCAGCAGCCGGGTTCCGGCCGCCGTTCCACGTGGAGGCGCACGACTATCCGACCGCGATGGCGTTCGTCGGGGCCGGGATCGGGGTCACCGTGCTCCCCCGGCTCGGTGCGGCGCGGCTCCCGCCCGGGACCAGGGCGGTGCCGGTCGTGCGCCCGGAGCCGGTGCGCTCGATCCTGGCGGTGGTGCGGGACGCCGTCGCGGACACCCCGCCGGTCGTCGCCGCACTGGCCGAGCTCCGTGCGGTCGCGGGCTGCAGTGCCCTCGGAGCCCTCGGAGCCCTCGGTGCACCCGGAGTCCCCGAAGTGCTGGGCGCCCTCAGCCCTGCGGCCGCACCATCAGCTCGGTGAGGTGCGCGTCCCGGCTCGCGGTCAGTGCGGCGAGCACGGCGGCCGCGACCGACTCCGGCCGCAGGAACCGCGAGCCGTCGTACTCGCCGCCCTCGTGCGCCACGACCGCCCGCTGCATCGCGGTGTCCACCCGGCCGGGGTGCACCGAGGTGACCCGGATACCGTGCGCAGCCTCCTCGGCGCGCAGCGCGTCGCCGAATGCACGCAGCGCGAACTTGCTGGCCGCGTAGGAGCCCCAGCCGGGCTTGGCGGTGATGCCGGCGCCCGAGTTCACCAGCACGATGTCGGCCCCGCCGTCGGAACCGGCGGCGCGCAGCGCGGGCAGCAGCAGCCGGGTGGCCTCGGCGACCGCGACGACGTTGACGTCGAACTGCCTGCGCCACACCGCAGCGGAGGTCTCCTCGACGGTCCCGAGCTCGCCGGTGCCCGCGGAGTGCACCAGCGCGTCGAGCCGCTCGATCCCGGCCAGCGCCCCGGCCAGCGCCTCGTCGTCGGTGAGCTCGACCGCCAGGGTGCGCACGGCGCCCGGGCCCGCACCGGTCAGCTCGTCGG
Organism: Pseudonocardia autotrophica; assembly: GCF_003945385.1. Classification (NCBI taxonomy): domain Bacteria; kingdom Bacillati; phylum Actinomycetota; class Actinomycetes; order Pseudonocardiales; family Pseudonocardiaceae; genus Pseudonocardia; species Pseudonocardia autotrophica. The sequence goes on along the minus strand of NZ_AP018920.1, from coordinate 7,213,646 downwards.
CGACCGCGGCCAGCCGATCCTCGTCGCGCCCGCCGAGGATCAGGTCGTAGCGCGGTGCGAGCTGCCGGGCGACGGCGGCGCCGATGCCCTGGGAGGCACCGGTGATCAGGGCGAGCGGACGGTGCGAAGCGGTCATGGCCGGGAATCTACGACGCGCGGCCGGGCGCCACACGCGGTGACCCGCGTCTAATTCAGTCGTTCGACTTGGTCGATCGACCAAAACGTACGTACGGTGGTGCCACCGACCACCGACCACCGGGCTCCGGCCACCGCCCGGGTCCGAGCCCGAGGAGCAACCGTGATCACCGTCAGCCCGGCCGCGCCCGTCGACGTCGAAGAGGCCACCGCCGTGCTGGCCGGTGCGTTCCGGGACGATCCGGTCATGTCGGCGTTCGTCGGCGGGGATCCCGACGAACGGGAGAGGCGCTTGACCCACCTGCTCGGCGTGCTGGTGCGGACCGGGCTGAGCTCCGGTGCGGTCGACCTGGCCCGCGCCGAGGAGGGCCCGGCGGTACTCGGGGTCGCGGTCTGGTCGGCGCCGGGGAACCGCGACGACGGCCTGCTGCACACCATTCGCAACATCGGGTCGTACCTGCGTGCCTTCGGCCCCGGCGGGCTGCGCCGCGCGGCGCGGTTGCAGCGCGCCATCGACTCCGCCCGTCCGGGCGAGGCGCACTGGTATCTCGGAGCGATCGGTGCGACCCCCGCCGGCCGCGGCCGGGGGATCGGGTCCGCGCTGCTGCGTGCCCGCCTGGAGACGATCGAGGCGCCCGCCTACCTGGAGGCGTCGACCGAGCGCAGTGCCGCGCTGTACGCGCGGTTCGGTTTCGATCGGATCGGCACGGTCGCCGGCTTCCCGGAGCCGGTGCGGCCGGTCGCGATGTGGCGGCCGGGTGCGCCGGTGCGGCCGGGCCGATCGGGAAGCTGATCCGGTGCCGGTCGAGCCACGCAGGCCGCGCGCACACCGGCCCGCGGCCGAGCGCCGCGAGCAGCTGCTCGACGCCGCCGTCGAGGTCATGCGGGTGGGCGGCATCGGCGCGGCCACCACCCGGGCGGTCGCCGAGCGGGCCGGACTGCCGCAGGGCGCGTTCCACTACTGCTTCCGGTCCAAGGACGAGCTGTTCGTCGCGCTGCTGGACCGGGAGCTCGACGCGTCGCTGGGCAGCGCCTGGGACGCCGTGGCGGACACCGACGATCTCGGAACCGGCATCGCCGCGGCGCTGTGGGCGATCCTGAACCGGGTCCGGTCCGATCCGGAGTACCACCTGCTCACCGCGGAGCTGGTGGACGTCGCGGCGCGCACCCCCGGCCTCGAACACGTGGCCCGCCGGGAACAGCTCGCCTACGTCGAGCAGGCCGACCGATTGCTCCGCCGGTGGCAGGAGTCCGGTCGCGGCCCGCTGACGATCGGGTCCCGGACGCTGGCCGAGGCGCTCGTCGCGGCCTCGACCGGCATCACGTCGTCCTGGCTGAGCGCGCGTGACGACGAGGCGGCGCACGCCTCGGTGGCGTTGTTCGCCTCCGCGCTGGCGCGCGCCGCCGTCTGACGACCGGGTGCTGTGCCGATCAGATCCGGCGTGCGGAGTTGAACGGCATCCGGTCCATGTCGTCGACCTTCACCGGCTTGCCGCTGGTGGAGGCGTGCACGATCTGGCCGCCGCCGATGTAGATGCCGACGTGCGAGACCGGGCTGTAGAAGAAGACCAGGTCACCGGGCTGCAGGTCGGAGCGGCTGACCGAGGTGCCGGCGCTCGCCTGTGCGCGGCTGGTGCGCGGCACGTCCTTACCGGCGGCGGAGAACGCGTAGGAGACCAGGCCGGAGCAGTCGAAGGCGCTCGGGCCGGTGGCGCCCCAGCGGTAGGGCTTGCCGACCTGGGCCATCGCGGTGGACAGCGCCGCCTGGCGGGAGGCGACGGCCTGGCCGGCCCGGGTGGCGGCATCGGTGGCGGCGGCGACGTTCTGTGCGGCCGGGTTGCCCGCGGTCGTGAGCGAGATCGGCAGGGCGTTCGCGGCAGGCGTGACGTCCCGGGTCACCGTGGTGGTGGTGTCGGGAGAGGTGCCCGGGGCCGGGGCCGCGGTGGCGGCGGGAAGCACGGACAGGGCTGCGGCCGCGGCGGCAGTGGTGGCCACGACGGCGACGCGGAGCGCCGGAGCGGTGGGACGCTGGGGCACGGTGTGTCCTCGGGGGTAGCACCGCCGGCGAACCATGGGGGTGGGGTGCGCCGGCCCGAGGGGAGTTCGTGGTGCGGCGCTGGGAACGCCGTATCCGGTGGCCGTGCAACCCGCCCGCGTCGTCGTCCGGCGGAGACCCTGCGCCCTGCACCCCGGGTGGGCACAGATCGCACAAGGCCGACCACCACATTACGAACAGATATCGCTCAGATAAATGACCCAGCACACAATAATGGGATGACTGCGCTCACGAACAATTATGAGAAGATTTCAGATTGGAGACTTCCTGTTCCGGAAACGGCATCGGCCCGGCGGTGACCTGCGTGGTCGCTGCCGGGCCGATGCCCTGAGAAAATGATCAGCTGTCGATCTCGCCCTGGATGAAGGCCTCCACCTTGTCCCGCGCGACGGAGTCGCGGTACTGCTCCGGCGGCGACTTCATGAAGTAGCTCGACGCCGACAGCAGCGGTCCGCCGATGCCGCGGTCCTTGGCGATCTTGGCCGCGCGGACGGCGTCGATGATGATCCCGGCCGAGTTCGGCGAGTCCCAGACCTCGAGCTTGTACTCCAGGTTCAGCGGCACGTCGCCGAACGCCCGGCCCTCCAGGCGGACGTAGGCCCACTTGCGGTCGTCCAGCCAGGCGACGTAGTCGGACGGGCCGATGTGCACGTTGCCCTTGCCCATGTCCCGGTCGACCTGCGAGGTGACGGCCTGGGTCTTGGAGACCTTCTTGGACTCCAGGCGATCCAGCTCCTTCATGTTCAGGAAGTCCATGTTCCCGCCCACGTTGAGCTGCATGGTGCGGTCGAGCTGCACCCCGCGGTCCTCGAACAGCGTCGCCAGCACCCGGTGGGTGATGGTCGCGCCGACCTGGGACTTGATGTCGTCGCCGACGATCGGCACGCCCGCGGCGCGGAACTTCTCCGCCCACTCCGGATCCGATGCGATGAACACCGGCAGCGCGTTGACGAACGCGACGCCGGCGTCGAGTGCGGCCTGGGCGTAGTGCCGGTCCGCGTCCTCGCTGCCCACGGGCAGGTAGGAGACCAGCACGTCGGCGCCCGCGTCGCGCAGCGCCTGCGCGACGTCGACCGGCTCGTCGTCGGACTCGGTGATGGTCTCCCGGTAGAAGAGACCGAGACCGTCCAGGGTCGGTCCGCGCTGCACGGTCACCCCGAGCGGCGGCACGTCCGCGATCTTGATCGTGTTGTTCTCGCTGGCCGAGATGGCGTCGGCGAGGTCGTGGCCTACCTTCTTGGCGTCGACGTCGAACGCGGCCACGAACGTCACGTCCCGGACGTGGTACCCACCGAAGTCGACGTGCATCAGGCCGGGGACCTGGGTCGACGGGTCGGCGTCCGCGTAGTAGTGGACACCCTGGACCAGCGACGCCGCGCAGTTACCCACGCCGACGACCGCGACCCGAACCTGGCTCATGTCAGGCTCCTCCTGTTGTCTCGTCCTGTCGTTCCCCGCCGGACCCGGGTCCGGCGTCCGTTCCGGCGCCGTGGCCGGGGATGGTCTCGTGCAGCTGCTCGGCGTTCTCGGCCGCGATCAGCTCGTTCAGCCAGCGCACCTCGCGCTCGGAGCTCTCCAGCCCGAGGCGGTGCAGCTCGCGGGTGTAGCGGTCGATCTGTTCCCCGGTCCGGCTCAGCGCGGTGCGCAGGCCGTCGCGGCGCTCCTCCACCGCCCGGCGGCGTCCCTCCAGGATCCGCAGCCGGGTGTCGGCCGGGGTCCGTGAGAAGAACGCCATGTGCACGCCGAAGCTGCCGTCCTCCCATGCCTGGGGTCCCGCGTCGTCGAGCAGCTCGCCGAACCGCTCCTTGCCCTCGGCGGTGATCCGGTAGACGCGGCGGCCGCGCCGGGACCAACCGGCGCTCATCGCGCGCTCGGGGTCGAGGTGATCCGGTCCGGTCTCGGCGATCAGCCCGGCCCGCAGCAACCTGCGCAACGCCGGGTAGAGCGAGCCGTAGGAGAATGCTCGCAGACCACCCAGTCGCCTGCCGAGCTGCTTGCGCAGCTCGTAGCCGTGCAAGGGGCCTTCCTGGAGCAGCCCGAGGACGGCGAACTCCAGCACCGCACGTCCCCCTCGCTGCCGCGCGGTCCGGACGGACCGCCGCCCGACCATATCGGTCCGATACATCGGTTCGCCCGTCGAATGATCGTCGTCACAGCCGCCGCCGATCCGGACGAGTGCCCCGACCAGGCATGGAACGGGCCACCGGCACGGGGCGGGCGGTCGGCGCGGATCACGGCCGCGCGTACCCTGGTCGAGTGCTCAGCCCGCGACAGGTGGTGGACTACGCCCTGCAGCGCCGCGCGCTGCTGGCCGACGTCCGTGCCGGTCGGGTCGAACCCGAGGAGGTGTGCGACGCCGGTGCCTACCTCCAGCGCGCCGCCAGGTTCCACGGGAGGAAGGTCGAGGAGACCTGCCCGGTCTGCCGCAAGGACCAGCTCGCCCAGGTCTCCTGGGTGTTCGGCGAGGCGCTGCGGCACATCTCCGGCTCGGCCCGCTCCATCGACGATCTGGAGCAACTCGCGGCGCACCACCGCGAGTTCACCGTGCACGTGGTCGAGGTGTGCCGGACCTGCCGGTGGAACCACCTGGTCCGCTCGTTCGTCCTCGGTACCGGCCGCCCCCGCGGCGGCCGCCGGACAGCGGGTGGTTGAGTCCATGACGACCCGCCTGCCGACCCCGATCCGCCTGCCGGAGCCTGCGGCGACGATCCCGGTGACGATCCGGCCCGCGCACCCGGCGCCGGCCCGGCCACGCACCACCGCCACCCCGGGCACCCCCGGCCCGGGCCCCGGCGGACCAGCGCGACAGCACCCCACGGAGCCGCCCGGTGAACGACGAGCGTGACCCCCGACGCACCCCGCCACCCGGACCGCCGCCTCCCCCCGGTCGCCCACTCCCCCCACCGGCTCCCCGTCCCGGCGCCGGGCCCCGACGTCCCGGCCCCCAGGGCCCGCCCCCCGGCCCGCCGCCCGGCCGCCCGGGTCCGAACCCGCGCCCCGGCCCGCCCGGACCGCCGCCGCCCGGCCCGCCACCGGGCCCGCCGGCTGCCCAGCCGCCGCCCGCACAGCCCCGGCCGGTCCCACAGGCGCCTCCCCAGCAGTCGCCTCCCCCGCTGCTGACCCACGACTCCGGCATCGGTCACTTCGGCGCGGTCCCGTACGGCGCCCAGCAGGCTCCGCCGTCCCCGCCACAGCGATCCGGCCCGACCCGCGGCGGCGCCGCGGCCGCGGCGCCGGGGCGCACCGGCGGCCCGCCCGGGCCGCCCGGGCGCGGCGACGGCCGCCGCCCCGGCGGCGACGGTGGTGACGGCGGCAAGCCGCGCCGCAGGCGACGGCTCCGGAACTGGCTGATCGCCGCCGCCGGGGTCTCCCTGCTCGGGCCGCTGATCGCCTTCGCGATCGGCTGGCTGATCTTCCCGGTGCCGGCCGCCGACGACATCGCGGTCACCCAGGTGGCGACGTTCACCTACGCCGACGGCGACCCGCTCGCGACCGTGCGTCCGGACAACGTGAACCGCACCAGCGTCACCCTGGACCGGATCCCGGTGCCCGTGCAGCAGGCGGTGCTGGCCGCCGAGGACCGGACCTTCTTCTCCAATCCCGGCTTCGACATCTCCGGCATCGGCCGGGCGGTGATCAACCAGCTCACCGGCGGCATCGGCGGCGGCTCGACGATCACCCAGCAGTACATCAAGGTGACCACCGGCAACGACCAGTTCTCGCTGTTCCGCAAGTTCCGCGAGGTGGTGCTCGCGGCGAAGATGTCCAAGGAGATGACCAAGGAACAGATCCTGGAGAACTACCTGAACGCGATCTACCTGGGCCGCGGGACCTACGGCGTGCAGGCGGCGAGCCAGGCCTACTTCGGCAAGGACGTGTCCGACCTGAACGTCTCCGAGGGCGCGATGCTCGCCGGGCTGATCCAGTCGCCGTCGCGCTGGGACCCGGCGAAGAACCCCGACGTGTCCGAGCAGCGCTGGAACTTCGTGCTCGACGGCATGGTGGGACAGAACTGGCTCAGCCAGGCCGAGCGCGACCAGCAGCAGTTCCCGCAGTGGAACGAGGCGTCCGCCGGCGAGGGCGGCGGAATCCCCGGCGACGACCGGGGTCACATCTACAACGCCGCCCGCGGCGAGCTGGAGGCGCTCGGGATCTCCGAGACCGAGCTCAACACCCAGGGCCTCACGGTGACCACGACGATCGACCCGGCTGCCCAGGAACAGGCCGCCGATGCGGTGGCCAAGAGCCTGGACGGTCAGCCCGACAACCTGCGATCGTCGCTGGTCTCGGTCGACCCGAAGACGGGCGCGATCATCGCCTACTACGGCGGCGAGAACGGCGTCGGGCTGGACTACGCCGCGGTGCTGAAGCAGCCCGGCTCGTCGTTCAAGCCGTTCGTGGTGGCGGCTGCACTGCAGGCCGCCGATCCGATCGGCCTCGGCACCACCTACGACGGGTCGTCGCCGCAGACGCTGGCCGGCACCAGGGTCACCAATTCCGAGGGCGTGAGCTGCGGGAACTGCTCGGTCAAGGAGGCGATGACCAAGTCGATCAACACGGTGTTCTACCGGATGGGCCTCGACGTCGGCCCGGCGAAGGTCGCCGAGGCCGCGCACCAGGCCGGTATCCCCGCCGACCTGCTGCCGGAGCCGACCGGCGGTATCTCGCTCGGCGACCGTGAGGTGCACCCGAAGGACATGGCGGCGGCCTACGCGACGTTCGCCGCGGACGGCGTGAAGCGCGCACCGTTCCTGGTCAGCAAGGTCACCGCGAACGACGGCCGGGTGATCTACGACCGCGGCGCGACGGACAACGGCGAGCAGGTCATGGATCCGGAGGTCGCGCGCAACGTCACCGAGTCGATGACCGACGTCGCGGGCTCGTCGCGGATCGCGCTCAACGGCGGCCGTCCGGTCGCCGCGAAGACCGGCACCGTGCAGAGCTCGGTCGAGGGACAGAACAACGACGCGTGGACCGTCGGCTACACGCCGTCGGTGTCCACCGCCGTCTGGGTCGGCACCGACGACAACTCGCCGATCCGGAACTCCTCCGGCGGCGCGATCTTCGGCCGGATGCTGCCCGGGCAGATCTGGCAGTCGTTCATGAACGACGTGCTGCGTGGCACCCCGGCCGAGCAGTTCTCCGGCTTCCAGCCGATCGGGCAGGCCCCGCCGGCCCGCAGCGCCGCCACCGACAACGACCGGGGCGACGACTCGTCCTCGTCCGAGGAGAGCACCGAGCCGAGCCGGGAACCGGAGAACGACCGGGACCGCAACGGCGACGAGGACTCCGGCCGCGGCGATTCCGGCGGCGATTCCGGCGCTGACTCCGGCGACGACCGGGGCGGCCGTGACCGGGGCGGCGACCGCAACCCGTTCGAGAACGGCGACCCGTTCTCCGACGGCGGCGGCCGCCCGGACTCCGGCGGAGGGCAGGACGGGTCCGACCCGAACGGCGGTGGGGGCTGAGCGACGCCGGCCGCCCCGGCGCCGATCCCCCAGGGGAGCCGCACACCGGGGACGGCCCGACCGTCCGCGAGGTCCCGAGCTGGACCGAACCGCTCGCCCGTTCGGCCAGCCGGCTGATCGGTGGTCCGCTCGGCAGGCACGCACTCATCGGCCGGGCCCGGTACTGGACGCCGCTGCGGGCCGTGCTGCTGCTCGCCGTCGTCGTGCTGGCGCTGAGCTGGCTGGGCAAGGCGGCGTGCCTGCAGGAGTACCGCACCGCCGACGGCGTGCTGGCGCTCGACTGGCGCAACGACCGTCAGTACGTGGCGATGTGCTACTCCGACACGGTCCCGCTCTACGGCTTGGAGGGGCTCGCCGACGACGGCGTCCCCTATCGCGACGCCTGGTTCGAGACCCGGTCCGACGGCACCCGGGTGGAGCGCTGGATGGAGTACCCGGTGCTCACCGGGTTCTTCCAGTACCTCAACGCGCAGCTCACCGATGGATGGCAGTGGCTGGCCGAGCGGATGCCGCTGCCGACCGCGCTGGACGTCGTCGTCTACTTCAACGTGACGGCGTTCTGGCTGGCGGCCGCCTGGCTCACGGTGGTCTGGGCGGTGCTGCGACTACGGCCGGAACGTCCGTGGGACGCCGCGCTGGTCGCGCTGTCACCGCTGGCGCTGGTGCACGTCTTCACCAACTTCGACGCGCTCACCGTCGCGCTGGCCACCGGTGCCCTGCTGGCGCTGCGCCGGGACCGGCCGGGCTGGGCCGGTGTGCTGATCGGGCTCGGCGCCGCGGCGAAGCTCTATCCGCTGCTGCTCCTGGTGCCGATCGTGCTCGTCGGGTGGCGGCGGCGGTCCTCCGGCGGGCTGGTGCGGGCGGCCTGGGCGACCGGTGCCGCGGCCGCCGCCTGGGTGGCGGTGAACCTGCCGGTCGCGCTCGCCTGGCCCCGCGGCTGGGCCGAGTTCTTCCTGCTCAACCGCACGCGCCCGGCCGACCCGGACTCGATCTGGTACGCGCTGAGCTGGTTCACCGGCTGGGCCGGGTTCGACGGTCAGCTCGCCGACGGCCGGGCACCGGCCGTGCTGAACGCGGTCACCGCGGTGCTGATGGTGCTGGCCGTCGCCGCGATCGCGTGGCTGGCGCTGCGGGCGCCGCAGCCACCGGCCGTCGCCGAGCTCGCCTTCCTGTGCGTCGCGGCGTTCCTGCTGGTCAACAAGGTGTGGAGCCCGCAGTACTCGCTCTGGCTGGTGCCGCTCGCGGTGCTGGCGATCCCCCGCTGGCGGCTGCTGCTGGGCTGGATGGTGGTCGACGCGCTGGTCTGGGTGCCGCGGATGTACCAGTACCTCGGGGTGGCGGACAAGGGACTGCCGATGGAACCGTTCCTGGTCACCGTGCTGATCCGGGACGCGGTCGTGGTGGGGCTCTGCGTCGTCGTGGTGCGGCAGATCCTGCGGCGGGCTCCGGACACCGGTGCCGACCCGGTCTGGCCGACGGCGCCGCGGGTCGCCGCCCGGGTCTGACCCGCGGGCGCAGCGCCCCTCGAGCCGCATCCCGGGTGCCCGGGTGACGGTGGTCTCGCGGAGCGGGCCGCCGGGCCGGGGGTGCGGAAGTATCGGGGCATGGGCGACGACGCGGTGGTCCCGGACCGGGTGCAGCAGCGGCTGCGGGAACGGATCGAGGCGGCGCTGCCGGTGCTCCCGCGGCGCGCCGCGACCGACGCCGAACGGTCCGGGAAGCGGTCCGCATCGGTCACCATGACGCTGCTCCCGGTGCCCGGCGCGACCGGCGACGGCCCGCTCGCCGCCGAGGTCGCGTTCGTGCTCACCCGCCGGGCCCGGTCGCTGCGCGCGCACTCCGGGCAGTGGGCGCTGCCCGGCGGCCGGCTCGACGCCGGTGAGACGGCGGAACAGGCCGCCCGCCGGGAGGTCGCCGAGGAGGTCGGGCTGGAGCTCAGCCCGGACCGGGTGCTGGGCCTGCTCGACGACTACCCCACCCGTTCCGGCTATGTGATCACGCCGGTGGTGCTCTGGGCGGGCGGCGTCGGGGAGCCGGTACCGAACCCGGACGAGGTGGCGGAGCTGCACCGGCTCCCGCTGACCGAGATCGACCGCGAACCCCGGTTCCTGACCATCCCGGAGTCCGACGCCCCGGTGATCCAGGTCCCGCTGTTCGACCGCTACGTACACGCCCCCACCGGGGCGGTGCTGCACCAGTTCCGGGAGGTCGTGCTGCACGGGCGGCCGACCAGGGTGGCGCACCTGGAACAGCCGGTGTTCGCCTGGCGGTGAGTCAGCCCCGCGCGTGCTCCCGGAGGAACGCGATGTCGGCGGCCTGTCCGTCGGCCGGGGTCTCCACCACCACCGGCGCCCCCGCCTCGGCGACGACGGCGGCCAGCTCGTCGGGCGGGATCGTGCCCGAGCCGATGTTGGCGTGCCGGTCGCGTGCCGAGTCGAACTCGTCGCGCGAGTCGTTCAGGTGGATCAGGTCGATCCGGCCGGTGATCGCCTTTGCCCGCGCCACGATCCCGGAGAGCTCCTCGCCGCCGGCGAACGCGTGACAGGTGTCCAGGCAGAACCCGACGCCGAACTCGCCCACCGCATCCCACAGCCGGCCGAGCGCATCGAAACGACGGGCCATCGCGCGGTCGCCGCCCGCGGTGTTCTCGATCAGGACCGGCACCTCGAAACCGTGCTCGCCGGCCTGCCGTTCGACGAACTTGCGCCAGTTGTCGACGCCGGTCGCCGGGTCCTCGCCGGAGGTGACGTGACCGCCGTGCACGACGAGGCCGAACGCGCCGACCTCCGCCGCGCCCGCCAGGTGCTGCTGCACGATCTTGCGCGACGGGATCCGGATGCGGTTGTTCGTCGACGCCACGTTCGCGACGTACGGGGCGTGCACCACCACCGCGACCTCGGAGGCGGCCAGCTCGGCGGCCCGCGGGTGCGGCGGCGGCTTCTTCCAGCCCTGCGGGTCGGAGAGGAAGAGCTGGATCACCTCGGCCCCCACCTCCTCGGCCGCGGCCAGCGGGTCCTCGGCGTCGCGGACGTGTGCTCCGATCTGCATGGGTGCCACGGTAGCGAGCACCCCCGACGGAACCCGGGCGCGGGAGTACCCGCAGGTCGGGGCCCGGACACCCGTTGGTAGCCTTACCCGGTCATCCCGCAGGTCCCGTCCGGCTCCGGCCGTGCGACGACATTGTCGGGGGGCACTGAGAACCTCCTGTCGCGGCCGTCCGGGTCGTGACCGTTTTCGAGTCCATAGGAGGTGAGTGGTTCTCATGCGTCATTACGAGGTCATGGTCATCCTCGACGGCAGCCTGGACGAGCGCACTGTGCAGCCGTCCCTGGAGCAGTTCCTCACCGTCGTGAAGAGCGACGGCGGATCGGTCGAGAAGATCGAGGTCTGGGGCAAGCGCCGGCTGGCCTACGAGATCAGGAAGCAGAGCGAGGCCATCTACGCGGTCGTCGAGATCGCCGCGGAGCCCGCCACCGTCACCGAGCTGGACCGCCAGCTGGGTCTGAACGAGTCCGTGCTGCGCACCAAGGTGCTGCGCAAGGACATCACCCGCACGCCGGCGCCCGCCGCCGGCTGAGAGGACTCGTCATGGCCGGCGAGACCGTGATCACCGTCGTGGGAAACCTGACGGCCGATCCCGAGCTGCGGTTCACCCCCTCCGGCGCCGCGGTCGCCAACTTCACCGTCGCGTCGACGCCACGGACCTTCGACCGCCAGTCCGGCGAGTGGAAGGACGGCGAGGCGCTGTTCCTGCGCTGCAACATCTGGCGCCAGGCCGCGGAGAACGTCGCCGAGTCGCTGACCCGCGGCGCGCGGGTCGTGGTGCAGGGGCGTCTGCGGCAGCGGTCCTTCGAGACCCGTGAGGGCGAGAAGCGCACCGTCGTGGAGATGGAGGTCGACGAGGTCGGCCCCTCGCTGCGCTACGCGACCGCCAAGGTCAACAAGGTCAGCCGGGGCGGAGGCTCCGGCGGCTTCGGTGGCGGCGGCGGTGGCGGTGGCTACGAAGGCGGCGGCGGCGGTGGCGGCTTCGGCGGCCAGCAGGGCGGTGGCTCCGGCGGAGGCAACTCCGGCGGCGGTTATGACGACCCCTGGGGTTCGGCCCCGCCCGCCGGTAGCGGCGCGGCGTCCGACGACGAGCCCCCTTTCTGATCCACGTCCCCACCGCCCGCGACGGGCGGTAGACCCACCAGGAGTACCACCATGGCCAAGGCCATCGTGCGCAAGCCGAAGAAGAAGGTTTGCGCGTTCTGCAAGGACAAGGCCCAGCTGATCGACTACAAGGACACCGGTCTGCTGCGGAAGTTCATCTCCGACCGGGGCAAGATCCGTGCCCGCCGGGTGACCGGCAACTGCCGTCAGCACCAGCGGGACGTCGCCGTCGCGGTCAAGAACTCCCGCGAGGTCGCTCTGCTGCCCTACACCTCGACCGCGCGCTGACGAGGAGAACGCAGATGAAGCTCATCCTCAACGCCGACGTCCCCAACCTGGGTGCGCCCGGCGACATCGTCGAGGTCAAGGACGGCTACGGCCGCAACTACCTGCTGCCGCGCAAGCTCGCGGTCGTCGCCACCCGTGGCGCCGAGAAGCAGGTCGAGCAGATCCGCCGGGCACAGAAGACCCGCGAGATCCGGGACCTGGGCCACGCCCAGCAGGTCGACTCGCAGCTGCGGAACCTGAACGTGACCGTCCCGGCCAAGGCGGGCGACACCGGCCGGCTGTTCGGTTCGGTCACCCCGGCCGCGGTCGTCGAGGCCGTCAAGGCCTCCGGCGGCCCGACGCTGGACAAGCGGATCGTCGACGTCCCGGGGCACATCAAGACCCTGGGCAAGCACCAGGTGCAGGTCCGCCTGCACCCGGAGGTCACCACCGAGCTGCCGATCGCGGTCATCGCGAGCTGAGCGGTGCGGTGGTCGATCGACCACTGAGAGTAGTTGGAGCGGTGTCCGGAGCCTCGTGCTCCGGGCACCGCTCTTTCGTGTGCCCGGAACCCGTCACGGCGGGCCCCGCGAACGCGTACCGGCATCGCGCACGGACGCATTCGCCCGGTCGGGTGCGGCCGGATCGGCTCTCCCGCGGCCCGCAGCGACACGCCGTGAGGTGATGGTCCGCTCGTCGGACGGGGCTGTGGACGCGCCGGGCGGTGAGCGGTGAGCGGCGCACTCCGACACGCCGGAGCCGGCCCTGCGACGACACGCCAGGCCGATGTTGTCCACAGCTGTCCCCATGTACTTGACCTGCGGATATGGCCGAAATCAGCGCACTGTCCCCAGGTTGTCCACAGCACGGTCCCGGGATGGGCGGCGGTCGTACACAGTCCATCCCCAGGTTGATCACCAGGCCGGCTGGTGCCGGGCCAGCGCGGCGACCTAGCCTCGGTCCGACCGGCTCGGCAGTAGGTCCCGCACCCGCCCGCACGACACGCGGCCCGGTGGCGGGAACCCGGGCCGGACCAGCACGGGAGACCCACGCGAGCAGGCCGACGCAGGCCCTCGCGTTTCGAACGTGTGTTCACTATGCTGTCCACCGGGGGTGACGCTGCGTATGGCTCTGACGGACGATCGTCCCACCGGCCGGCCACGAGCTGTTCGTGACGAGGACAAGGCGGGGAGTGCCGGCAGCGGCACCTTCGATCGTCAGCCGCCGCAGGATCTCACCGCCGAGCAGTCGGTACTGGGCGGCATGCTGCTGAGCAAGGATGCGATCGCCGACGTCGTCGAGGTGCTGCGCCCGGAGGACTTCTACCGCCCCGCGCACCAGACCGTCTACGAGACGATCCTGGATCTCTACGGCCGTGGTGAGCCGGCCGACGCGGTGACCGTGTCGGCCGAGCTGCAGCGCCGCGGCGAGCTGGTGCGCCTGGGTGGCGCACCGTACCTGCACACCCTCATCGCGACCGTGCCGACCGCCGCGAACGCGGCCTACTACGCCGAGATCGTCGGGGAGAAGGCGATCCTGCGCCGGCTGGTCGAGGCCGGCACCCGGATCGTGCAGCTCGGCTACCACGGGGCCGAGGGCGGCGAGGTCGACGATGCCGTCGACCGGGCACAGGCCGCGGTGTACGAGGTCACCGAGCGCACCACCACCGAGGACTACACCGTCCTGGAGGAGCTCCTCCAGCCGACGATGGACGAGATCGACGCGATCGCCTCCCGCGGCGGCATGTCGTCGGGCGTGCCGACCGGGTTCGCCGATCTCGACGCGGTCACCAACGGTCTGCACCCCGGGCAGATGGTCGTCGTCGCGGCCCGCCCGGGGCTCGGGAAATCTACGCTGGGACTGGATTTCGCCCGCTCCTGCTCCATCAAGAACGGCATGACCAGCGCGTTCTTCTCCCTGGAGATGAGCAAGTCGGAGATCGTGATGCGCCTGCTGTCGGCGGAGGCGCGGATCCGGCTGGCCGACATGCGTGCCGGCCGGATGTCCGACGAGGACTGGACCCGGATGGCGCGGCGGATGTCGGAGATCTCCGAGGCGCCGCTCTACATCGACGACTCGCCGAACCTGACGCTGATGGAGATCCGGGCCAAGGCGCGCCGGATGAAGCAGCGCAACGACCTGAAGTTGATCATCCTGGACTACCTGCAGCTGATGACCTCGGGCCGCAAGGTCGAGTCCCGCCAGCAGGAGGTCTCGGAGTTCTCCCGGCAGATCAAGCTCCTGGCGAAGGAGCTCGAGGTCCCGGTGGTCGCGATGAGCCAGCTGAACCGTGGTCCCGAGCAGCGGACCGACAAGCGGCCGATGCTGTCCGACCTGCGTGAGTCCGGCTCGATCGAGCAGGACGCAGACATGGTGGTGCTGCTGCACCGCCCGGATGCGTTCGAGCAGGACGATCCACGTGCCGGCGAGGCCGACCTGATCCTGGCCAAGCACCGTAACGGCCCGACCACCACGATCACCGTCGCGCACCAGCTGCACTACAGCCGGTTCTCCGACCTCGCCCAGGGCTGAGCGGCCGCCGGGTCGCCCGGCGCGCTCAGCCGCCGGGGCGGCGCTGCGGGACGGTCGCCGCGACGCCCAGCGACAACGCGGCGAGCACGATCCCGGCGATCACGATCGGCACCGCCACCATGACGGCGCCGACCAGCAGCACCAGCAGTGAGACCCCCAGCAGTGCCGACGGCAGCGGCCCGGCGCCGTGCACCGAGCGGACCGGGCCGCGCGGGGCATCCGGGCCGCGCAGCAGGTGTCTCCGGCCGGCCGGACGGGCCGTGCCGGCGAGCGCAGCGAACCGCCGGACCAGGCGCGGGTCGGTCAGTCGCAGCTGGACCTCGATCTCGTGCAGTCGCCGCGTCTCGCGTTCGCTGAGCACAGAAGTACCCCTCGGAAGGTCTCGACCGGCGCACGGGCGCACCGGTGGGGAGCCTGGGGCGACGTCGATCCGGGCGTTCACCGGAGACTACGTGACCTGATCGTGACCTTGAACGCAGGGCGGACGGCGTCACAGGTGCCGGTGCTCACGCGCGCACCTGCCCACGGTCACCGGAAGTCGCCGGAACTCACCAGATGGAGACGCGGTCCCGGCGCGGACCGGACGGGGCACCGAGCCGGCTGCACAGACCGGCCCACGACCGGTCGGGTCCCGGGTTCCTGGTGGGGCGAGCCCGCAGCCAGCGCAGCTGGAGATCCGGGTCGTCGGGATCGACGCCCGTCCGGTCCCGGCGGGTGGGCCGGGCGGCCGACCGGATCTCGACGACCGTGCCGTCGGCCAGTGACTGGATCCCGTAGAGGCATCCGGGCGGGACCAGCAGCATCCGCTCGTCGTCCAGCAGGGACACGGCGAGCCTGCCGAACGTCTCGGTGTCCGGCCGGGCGTCGATCACGACCGCGTAGCCGGATCCCCGCACGACGCCGAGCAGGACCGCCTCGCTGCGGTGCAGGTGCAGCCCGTACACCGCGTCCCGGGCGACCCGCCGCTTGCGGCGCACGGTGAACACGCGGGTTCCCGCCGGTCCGCCGGACGTCGCCGGATCGACGAGCAGCGACCCCGGCACCACCGTCCTCAGCACGCTCACCCGCCGCTCCCCCTGTCCGGTCCGGTCACGCCGGGTGGCGCACACCGGTTCCGGCCCGTTTCTCATACCCGGGACGACAACGAGTGACGGCGCCCCCGGTGACGCTGGGCGAGGCGTCACTACTCCGAACGGGTGCACACGTCCGCTCGGGATCCGCTCACTACTATTGCGGATAGTTGATCGGAGGGAGGAGGCCGTGCCGGAACCGGTGCGCTGCCGCGCCTGCCGCTCCGACCGGGGCGAGATCGTCCTCGATCTCGGCGAACAGCCCCCGTGGGACCGGATGCCGCTGCGGGACACCCCGTTGCCCGATCCGGCAGCCCCGCTGCGGATGTGGCTGTGCGGGGCCTGCGGACTGGCACAGCTGGCCGACGACACGGACGTCGCGGAGGAGCTGCTCGGCGTCGAGCCCCGCGCCTTCGCCGAGCAGAGCGACCGGTCGGTCGACCGGCTCGCCCGGGAGGGCCTGGTCCGGCCCGGCGACCGGGTGGCGGAGTTCGGCAGCCCGCACGGCAAGCCCTGGCTGCCCCGGCTGACCGGGCGGGGGATGACCGCGCTCACCCCGGCGGACGCGCCCGCGGGCCGGGCCGATCTCGTCGTCGACGTCTACGGCCTGCTGCACGAGCCGGACCAGCGCGACGCGCTGCGGCGCCGCACCGCGCTGCTCGCCCCGGGCGGGACGCTCGCCCTGCAGCTTCTGTCGCTGGGCACCGTGCTGCGCGAGAGGCAGTGGTACGACCTGCGGCACGGTCACCACGCCTACTGGTCGCTGCCGGCGCTGGACGCTGCGCTGCGCGGGTACGGGATCGGCGTGCACCGCGCCTGGTGGTATCCGCTGTCCGGTGGCACCCTGCTGGTCACCGCCCGGGCCGGCGCCGAACCGGATGCCGGCACCCGCCTGCTGCTGGGTGCGGAGGAGGGGCTGGGTGTGCGGAGCGCGGCCGGGCTGGGCCGGCTGCAGGCCGCCGCGGACGGCGCCGACGACGGGGACGCGCTGCGGGCCTGGCTGGTCGCCGAGCGGGCCGCGGGCCGCACCGTCGCCGCCTACGGGGCGGCGTCGCGGGCCGTCCCGCTGGTCTGCCGGGCCGGGATACGGGCCGATCTGCTCCTGGCCGTCGGGGACGCGGCGCCCGCGAAGCAGGGCAGGCGGATGCCCGGCACCGACATCCCGGTCGTCGCCCCGGCGGAGCTCGCCGAGCTGCGGCCGGACCGGGTGCTGCTGTTCATGCCGGAGCTCGCGGACGAGGTGCGTGCGGTGCTGCCGGGGATCGAGGCGGACGGCGGCCGGTGGGTCGTCCTCGATCCCGCTGTCCGGCTGCTCGGCCGGGTGGCCGGGCCCCGAGCCGCCGGACAGCGGACTGGGGCGCATGGGGGGTTGCGGTTACCCTCGTAGGCCGGGAGGCACCATGCGAGGTCGACTCGGTGAGCTCGAGGCAGCCGTGATGGACGTGCTGTGGGACGGTGCCGCACCGTGCCGCGTCCGGGACGTCCGGGCCCGCCTCGCCCCCGGCCGCCCACTCGCCTACACCACCGTCATGACGGTGCTGGACAACCTGCACCGCAAGGGCTGGGTGCAGCGCGAGCTCGACGGGCGGGCCTACCTCTACCGCCCGGCCGCGACCCGCGAGGAAGAGACCGCGCAGGCGCTGCGCGAGCTGCTGGACGCGGCCGGCGACACCGAGGCCGTGCTGCTGCACTTCGCCCGGTCGGTGTCGGAGCGGGAGTCGGCGGTGCTGCGCGCGGCCCTGACCCCGTCGGCGCCCCCGGCGCTGTGGGATCGCGACACGGTGGGCTGAGCAGGCTCAGGCAGCCCGGTCGGCGGACCTGCGGGACCTGCGGGATCTCAGCCAGGCCGGCCGGCGGCTGGCCGGCGGGGTGCGGAGCGGACCGTCGCCGGCCCGCTCGGCGGTCCGGGTGATGTTGCGGATCATCCCGCCGAAGACGATCCCGTGGAACGGCGCGACCGACCACCAGTACAGGAACCCGGGCAGCCCGTGCGGGATGAACACCGCGCGCTGCCGGTAGGTCGATCCGCCCTCCCGGGGCCGTACCGTCAGCTCCAGCCAGGCCCGGCCCGGGACCTTCATCTCGGCGCGCAGCCGGAGCAGCCCGGAGCCGTCCTGGTCGTCGCCGGAGCCCGGCCCGGGCTCCACCATCCGTTCCACCCGCCACCAGTCCAGCGCGTCGCCGGTGTGCAGGGCGTCCGGGTCGCGGCGGCCGCGGGCGAGCCCGACACCGCCGACGGCCCGGTCCATCCAGCCACGCACCGACCAGGCCAGCGGGAACGAGTACCAGCCGCGCTCCCCGCCGATGCCCGTGACGACCGTCCACAGCCGCTCGGGTGAGGCCGCGCAGTCCTGCTCACGTTCGTCGAGGTAGACGCTCCCGCCCGCCCAGTCCGGGTCGCTGGGCAGCGGATCGGACGGCACGTTCCGCACGGTCGCGCCGGACCAGCGGGTCTCCACCTCGCCGTCGGTGATCCGGGACAGCGCCAGCCGCACTGCCCGGTCGTAGCCGGTCAGGCCCTCCGGCGGATCGGGCACGAACGACCGGATGTCCTGCTCGGAGCAGACCACCTCGTGCACCAGCGACTCGATCAGCGGGGTCGCGATCGATCTCGGCACCGGCGTCACGATGTTGATCCAGTGTGCGGACAGCGACGGGGTCAGCAGCGGCACCGGGACGACCCGGCGCCGGCTCAGCCCGGCGACCGCGGCGTAGCGCTGCATCATCTCGATGTAGGTGAGGATCTCCGGGCCGCCGATGTCGAACGTCCGGTTCTGCCGCCCGGGGATCTCGGCCGCCCGGATCAGGTAGCGCAGCACGTCGCGCACGGCGATCGGCTGGATCCGGTTGTGCACCCAGCGCGGGGCGACCATCAGCGGGAGCCGCTCGGTGAGGTGGCGGAGCATCTCGAAGCTTGCCGATCCGGAGCCGAGGATCACCGCGGCCTGCAGGACGACGGTCGGCACCCCGGAGCGCATCAGCGTCTCCCCGACCTCGACCCGGGACGCCAGGTGCGCCGAGAGATCGGCCGGGTCGCCGTCCGGGTGCAGCCCGCTCAGGTAGACGATCCGCTGCACGCCGGCCTCGCGGGCGGCCTCGCCGAGGATCAGTGCCGCCCGCCGGTCGATCGCGGCGAAGCCGGAGTCGGACAGCGAGTGCACGAGGAAGTAGACGACGTCGACGTCCTGGCAGGCGGCACGGACGCTCTGCGGATCGAGCAGATCCCCCCGGACGATCTCGGCGTCGGGCGCCCACGGGACGTCCGCGAGCTTGTCCGGGTCCCGGACCAGGCAGCGGACGTGCACCGGCCCGGCGTCCGGATCGGGCACCAGGTCGGCCTCGGGGCCGTACCCCAGCAGCCGCGGCGCGAGCCGTCCCCCGATGTACCCGGTCGTTCCCGTCACGAGATAGCGCACACCGGCGATCGTCCCACCGCTGCGCTCGTGCGGCAGGGTCACGCGTTTCCGCTGGGCTCCGGCAGCTCCGGCAGTGGGTTCCCGTCCCGGGCGCGCAGCGGGTCGACGGCCGACGGCTCGACCTCCCGGGGTGCGACGAGCGAGCGCACCGCTGCCGTGAGCACCGCCAGCAACGGGACCGCGAGCAGCGCGCCGACGATCCCGGCGATCACCACACCGGCGGCGACGGCCAGCGCCACGGCGAGCGGATGCAGCCGTACGGCGCGCCCGAGGAGCACCGGCTGGAGCACGTGGCTCTCCAGCTGCTGCACCGCCAGCACGATGCCCAGGACGATCAGTGCCGTGCCCAGCCCGTTCGCGACCAGCGCGATCACCACGGCGATCGCGCCGGTCACCACGGCACCGACGATCGGGATGAAGGCGCCGACGAACACCAGCGCGGTCAGCGGCAGCGCCAGCGGGACGCCGGTGATCCACAGCCCGAGCCCGATGCCGGTCGCGTCGACGATCGCCACCAGCACCGTCGCCCGCACGTAGCCGACCAGCGAGGCGAAGGCGCGCCGCCCGGCGACGTCCACCCGCTCCCGGCGCTGGACCGGGGCGAGCAGCCGCAGGAACCCCCACATCCGGCGGCCGTCGTAGAGCATGAAGATCAGCGCGAACAGGCACAGCGCGAAGCCGGCCAGCACCTCGCCGACCGTCGCCGCCGTGCTCACCGCGCCGGAGGTGAGCATCTCCTGGTTCTCCTGCAGGGTCTCCAGCAGCTGGTTCCCGAGCTGCTCGACGTCGACCTGGAACGGGGTCGCGTCCACCAGGCCCTGCAGCGACGCCACGCTGATCGTGAGCTGCCCGATGAGATCGGCGGTCCCGTCGACCAGGGTGTTGACGACGAGTGTCAGCAGCCCGCCGAGTACGGCCAGCCCGGTGACCATCACCAGGCCGGTAGCGACACCGCGGGGCACCCGCCGGTCGCGCAGCCACTGGACCAGCGGTGCGAGCAGCGCGGCCAGCAGCACGGCGATCGCGACCGGGATGACCACCACCCGCAGCTGGATCACCAGGAAGATCATCAGTGCCAGCCCGGCCGCGATGATCAGCATGCGGGCACAGATCTCGGAGGCCACCCGCAGCGGCGCCGGGACATCGGGATGTGCTGCCGGGCGGTTCCCGGGGATCCGCTGCGGGGTGTCGGACCAGGACAGGGCGGCCTGCGGATCGGAGGCGGCGACCAGCGGGGCCGGGACGGCACCGCCGCCTCCCGTGGAGCCCTCCGGTGGCCCGGCGCCGACGGCGCGGGCCGCCCCGGGGGAAGTGAGGTGCTCGCCGTCGGGCTCGGGGGCCTCGTCGGCCGGACTGTCCTCGGGGGCCGGTGGACCGGCTGTGTCGATGGCCGCTGTACCGGCTGTGCCGATGGCCGGTGGACCGGCTGTGTCGATGGCCGCTGTACCGGCTGTGCCGATGGCGGGTGGACCGGCTGTGTCGCTGGCCGGTGGACCGGCGGTGCGGGGTGCCGGGAGATCTGGGGAACGGGGTGCCGGTGGGTCGGCGGTGCCGCGGTTCGGTGGGTCGGCGGTGCGGGGCGCCGGGAGACCGGGAGACCGGGAGACCGGCGGACCGGCGGCGTTGCGGGTCGGCGGCGAATCGGCCGTGCGAGGTGTCGGCAGGCCGGGGATCGGCGGATCGGCGGTGCCGGGGATCGGTGGATCGGCGGCGTCGGGGGCCGGCTGAGCGGCCGGCTCATCGGCGGTGCCGCGGGCCGGTCGACCCTCGCCTGGTCCCGCCCCGTCCGCCATCACCCCGACGCTAGACCTCGGTCCGGCCCCGGGCCCGCTGTGCACGGCGACCGGTGCCGAGGACCGCTCGGACGGCCCAGCGACGGCGGCGGAGGAGCCCCGCCGGCGGCGCAGCGCCGTGCCACCACGACCGGACCGGGCGGCCGGTGGACACCGATCCGGGGGAATCGCACGGGCCCCTCGGACGGCCCAGCCGCCGTGCGGTCGGAGCAGCACGGGCCGTCGAAGATCACGCAGCGTCGAACTACACCCGTGTAGTGGACACCCCTCGGGCCGATCATGACACCGTCAGGTGGTGCACCGGTCACCCGACGGCCGTTCACGCCCAGGACGTGCTCGGCGGCCGGTCCGGACAGGCGGAAGCCGCCCGCGAGGCCGGTTTCGGGACGGGCTGACGATTACTCACTGGTCCACACGAGCGCCGAATGCACACTCTCCGTATATGCAACGGAGGGTGACGGCAGCGCTGAGCCACCCGTACGAGCGCACTTGACGACGCCGCTGTAACCGCCGTTTCCCCGCTCGTGTGTCACCCGTTGACGGAGTGAGTGGGCCGAACGGCGGTACGACAGCTACGAACTTCGGGCGAACCGGTTTCGGCGCACAACCGACGTCAGCGAGCAGGAGGTACGGCGGGTGTACGAGTTCGAGAGTGGATCCAGCGGTCACGGTTCCGGCGGTCTCGAGTCGTCGATCCGGCGTCGGCGCGCCGCGCGGGACGGCTGGCCGTTCCCGGGCCGGCACGAGTCGCACAACGAGATCGAGGACGAGACGCCGATCTTCCATTCGCTCACGGTCGGTGGCTGGCGTGATCACCAGCGCTCCGGCTCCGCCGGCAACGCCGTCCGGCGGGTACACCGCGGCACGGTCCGGACCACCCGCCGCAACCCGGCGGGCGACGCCCGGCAGACGGCCGACACGGTCGCCGCGTTCCACTCCGATCCGCTCGTCTCGCCGGTCCCGCAGCAGTCCGAGCCCGCCGCCCGCGCCAACTGGAACGAGCCGGGTGACGCCGCGCTGGCGATGCTGCGCCGACGCCGGGACGTCGCACGGGCGGCGGACCGGTCGGCGATCGCCGACCTGCTCGGTGGCACCGGGCGGCACCGGTTGACCCGTTCGGCCTGATCGCCGGGAGGCAGGCAACCAGCGCGCCCCCGGGACGTCCCGGGAGATGAACACCCCGGCGGGGACGCCGGCGGTGCAGTAGACGTCCCGCGGAGACCTTGGGCCGCGGGGTGGATGACGACCGGCTGGGGAGCAGGGTCGTCAGCACGCAAGGCGAGGGCCGGGACGGCCGTGTCGGAGGGAGCCGACGCGGTGTTCCGGCCCTCGCGCGTGCTCGTGCCGGCACGGTCGGGCGGTGCCGGCGGCGATCGAACCGGCCCGGAACCGTGGGGAGCGCGATTCCGGAGTGCCCGGCTCGAGGAGATCGGGACGGCGTCGGCCCGGCCTCGCGCGGCGACATGATCGCCACGGAGTGTGACCGTAACGGGCGGCCGTCCGGGTCACAAGGGGTCTGACGGAGTCCGTTCCGGCGTATCACCGGACACTGCTGTCACCACCGTCACCGGAGTCACCCCGTTCGACGCAGCAGCCCGGCGCCGATGTCACCGTGACGCACCCGAATCAATCCGCACGGTGACGCCCGGGCGTTCTACCCTGCAGTCGATGAGCACCGATGCCGCGGCGACCGGACCCCGTCGCACCGACCGCCCGCTGGACGAGGCAGGCGTGGTGACGGCGGTGCGGCGCGCCGCCGAGCGGGGCACCAGGGTGCGGCCGACCGGAGCCGGAGCGCGGGCGCCCGGGCCACTGGTCCGGACCGACGACGTCCTGCTCGACGCGTCCGCGCTGACCGGTGTCGTGGAGGTCGCCGACGGCACCGTCCGGGTCCGCGCCGGCGAGACGATCGCCGCCCTGTGCACCACCCTGGCCGCGTCCGGACGCGCGCTCGCGACCGTCCCGGATGCGCCGCGGGCGACCATCGCCGGCGCGACCGGGCTCGGCATGTACGGCGGGGAACCGGCCGTGGGGTCGCTGTCCGACCAGGTGCTGGCGGTCCGCCTGGTGGACGGGCTCGGCCGGGTCCGCGAGGTCACCGGACCGGACCTGGACGCGGCCCGCTGCGGCCTCGGCGCGCTCGGCGTGCTCACCGCGGTGCAGCTGCGGACGGTGCCGCTGCGCAGGCTGCGGGTGCACGAGGAGGCGACCCGGACGTCCGATCTGCTCGCCGGCGACGTGCTGACCGGGCACGCCTGGACCGAGTGCGACGTGGCGGTGCACACCGGCCAGGCGATCGTCCGATGGGCCGAGCCGGAGGACGCCGACGACCTGCCCGCCGAGAGCGGGGAGGGCCGCGGCGGATACGCGGGGACCTGGGGGCGGGCGGTGTCGCGGCTGGCGTCGTCCTGGTGGTCGTCGCGGTCGTCGTGGCCGCCGCCGCACCGATGGGCACCCGGGACCGCGGGCCCGCCGCACGAGGTGCTGCCCGATCCGCAGCCCTGGGACCCGGATCTCGCCGAATGGGCGGTGCCGCGCGCCGCGCTGGGCACCGTGCTCCGCGAGCTGGGTGCCGCGGTCGCCGCCCGGGGGCACGAGCTGCGCCCGGTCCGCGTCCGGCTGGGGCCCGCCGAGCGCGGCTACCTGCATCCGGCGTCCGGACGGGAGACCGCGTACCTGCGGATCCGTACCCGCGGCGCGGCCGAGGAGCCGGTGCGCAGGTTGGCCGGTGCGGTCCTGGAGGACGCCGCGGGGCGGCCCTGCTGGACGACCCGGCACGAGTGGGGCCCGGACGAGCTGGCCGTCGCCTACCCGGGCTGGGCGGCCTTCGCCGAGGCGCGTGACCGGTTCGACCCGGATCGGCGGTTCACCGACCCGTACCTGGCGTCGGTGCTGGGCCGCTGACGCTCAGCCGTCTGCGGCCAGTGCCTTCCTGAGCCGGGCCGAGACGGCGCGCACCGCGGTGAGCGACTCCCGGCGATCGGCCATCGTCGGCTCGCCGCCCGCGACGACCTGCTCGCCACCGACCCAGACGTCCCGGACCAGCCGGGAGCCGCCCGCCCACACCAGGTTCGACACCAGCTGGGCGTCGTCCTCCGGGGCGACGAAGGCGGAGTCGTCGGTGTCGACGTGCACCACGTCGGCCTGCCGGCCCGCCTCGAGCACCCCCAGGTCGTCCCGTCCGATCGCGGCCGCGGCGTCGGCGGTGCCCATCAGGAGCACCTCGGCGGCGGTGATCGCGGCGGCGTCGTCGGCGCCGATCCGGGCGAGCAGCCCGGCGAGCCGAGCCTGGTGCCAGAGATCCAGGTCGTCGCCGGAGGCCGGCCCGTCGGTCCCCAGCCCCACCGGCACGCCGGCCCGGCGCAGGTCCAGCAGCCGGGCGGTGCCCGCCGCGAGCTTGGCGTTCGAGCCTGGGCAGTGCGCGACCGCGACCCCGTGCCGGGCGTAGGTGGCGATGTCGGCGTCGGACAGGTGCACCGAGTGCGCGGCCAGTATCCGGCCGCCGAGCGCCCCGCCCGCGTCCAGCATCGCCGGTACGGAGCCGTGCTCGTCGCGCAGGTGGGCGTCCTCGCCGCGGGACTCGGCGACGTGCGTGTGCACCAGGGCGCCCCGCTCGCGGGCGTGCTCGGAGATCGAGGCCAGCGCGCCGGGCGGGAGCGTGTACGCAGAGTGCGGGCCGTAGCCCAGCTCGATCCGGCCGTCGCCGCCCGGGAACAGGCCGTGTGCGTCGATCCGGGCCGACACGTCGTCGCGCATCTGCTCCCAGCTGCCCAGCCGATCCCAGCCGGGCGCCGCGATGATGCCGGGCGTCAGCACGGCACGCGATCCGGCGGTCCGGACGGCGTCGGTCAGCGCGTCGGTGAAGAAATACATCTCGACGCTGGTCGTGCAGCCGGTCCGGAGCAGGTCCAGGCAGCCGGCGAGCATCCCGGCGTGCACGTCGGACTCGGTCAGCAGCGCCTCGGCCGGCCACATGACGTCGGTGAGCCACGGCATCAGCGGGAGATCACCGCCCATCCCGCGCAGCAGCGACATCGGCGTGTGGCAGTGCGTGTTCACCAGACCCGGCATGATCAGCCCGGGCAGCGGCCGGACGACGGCGTCGGTCGCCGGCGCGGCGGTGGCCGGGCCGAACCAGGCGATCGTCCCGTTCTCGTCGACGTCGAGCACGGCGTCGCGGACGACCGGGAAGCCCGGCGCGCAGCTGAGCGCCACCGGGGCGGTGAGCCGCTGCAGCACCGCCATCCTCAGCGCCGCTCGAGCAGCGAGCGCAGCGACCGGAACGGCGGGAGCCAGGCACCCTCGTCGGGCAGCGTGTCGAGCGAGACCCGCGGGAGCGGCTCGCGGAACACGCCGTCGATGTCCTCCAGGTCGAGGAACGAGATCACCTCGGAGGACAGCGCGAACCCGGCGTACTCCCGGAACCCGATCACCGAGACGTCGGTGCCCGCCTCGACGAGCTTCTCCAGCGGGTCCTTGAATGCCCGCCCGTCGCCGGACGCGACGACCACGTGCCGCAGCCTGCCCTCGCCGGCGCGCATGTCGATGTGCGCGAGCATGTCGTCGTCGACATCGGAGTCCTCGCTGCTCTTCGGCTTGGCGAAGACTGCGAAGCCGACGTTGCGCAGCGCCTCGACCCACGGCCGGACGATCTCGATGCTGCCGGCGGCGACGTTGGTGAACACGCACGCCTCGGCCTCGGCCTCCGGGCCGGCGAGATCGAGCAGCCAGCGGCCGACGGCGTCGAACCGGGGACGGTAGGCCGACGTGGGCCGGGCGCCCAGCAGTGAGCCGAGGCTCATGTCCATGTTCGGGGCATCCCAGACGAGCAGTACCCGTTCCAGCGGTCCGGTCGGCGCAGTGCGCCCCGGCTGGCCCGTCACGGTCCCCGCCCCGCTGCTCATGCCGGCGAGCCTAGTCGGGACGTTGCGCCGGGCGGTGGCCACCGGGGTGGGGTGCACCGTTGCGGTGACAGCGGTGCCGATGACACTGTCCCGGTGACGAGCACGGGGAGCACCGGCGCCGACCGGCAGCGGATCGCGGAGGAGACCGTCGCGGCGATGCGGGCGGCCGACCGGGCGGCGCGGGCCGCCGGTGTCGAGGTGACCGAGGTGGCGCCGGGGCGTGCCGTCGCCACGATGACGGTCGGCGAGGACCACGCCAACGGTCACGGCGTCTGCCACGGCGGCTACCTGTTCCTGCTGGCCGACACCGCGATGGCGTACGCGTGCAACGCGCACGGCATCTCGGCGCTGGCGACCGGGGCGGACATCGCGTTCCTGCGACCGGCGCGCACCGGTGACGTGCTGACCGCCGAGGCGACCGAACGGGCGCTGGCCGGACGGTCCGGGCTCTACGACGTGACGGTCCGGACCGGCGACGGGACGGTCGTCGCCGAGCTCCGGGGCCGGAGCCGGCAGATCCCGGGCCTGGCCCCGCCGCCCGCGCCGTAGGCCGTGCGCCCTGCGCGTGCTCGTGGGCTCCACTCGGAACCGTGCGCGTGGAGCGTGCGGGGCGGTCCCGGGTGCCGCGGCGCACGGCGCGGCACCCGGGACGCCGGACTCAGCCCCGGGCCGCCGTCCGGAAGTCGGCGGGCTCCAGCACGGCCGAGGCGACCACACCGGCCACCAGAGCCCAGAACGGGCTGGAGATCCCCAGCGGTGCGATCCCGCTCATCGCCACGACCAGCGCCGTCAGCGCCCCGGTCCGGAACCGGCCCTCGCCGAACGCGCCGCGGAACGACGACACCAGCACCCCGATCATCGCCAGTCCCGCGACGGCGGCGACCAGCTCGGAGGGCAGCGCGGTGGCCGCGGTGACGGCGAAGCCGGCGAGCACCCCGAACGCGATGAAGATCAGGCCGTTCACCACGCTCGCCGCGTACCGCGCCTCGGGATCCGGCCCGGCCTGCGGACCGGAGCAGATCGCCGTCATCGGACCGGCGATGTTGGCGTTGTGACCGCCGGTCAGCGGGGCCAGCAGTCCACCGATCCCGCTGGCGACCGTCATCGCGTTGATCGGCGGACGGTAGCCCTGGCTGAGCAGCACGCCGTAGGCCTGGGCGTTCTCCGCGGCGACCACCAGGACCGCGAGCGGGATCCCGACGGCGAGGATCGCCCCCAGGTCGAACGCCGGGGCGACGAGCGTCGGCATGGTCCATCCGGAGACGGCGGTCTCCTGGGCGGAGAAACCGGTGGTGAGCACTGCGGCGACCAGCCCGGCGCCGAGTGCGCCGAGCGCGCCCGGCACCGTCGGCACGAACCGGGACAGCACCAGGAAGCCGACGACGGCCGCCCCGACGATCCACGGCGCCGATCCGGCCGCGTCGACCACACCGGTCCCGAACCGGATCAGCGCTCCGGCGATCATCGCCATCACGATCGGCAGTGGCAGCCATCGGGAGACCACACCGATCAGCCCGGACAACCCGAGCGCGAGCACCAGCACCCCGGCGACCAGGAACGCGCCGACCACCTCCGCGAACGGGTAGCTCGCCATCGCCCCCACCACCAGCACCGCGCCGGGGATGGAGTAGGCGCCGACCACCGGCATCCGGTAGCGCAGCGCGAGCACCAGCGAGATCAGCCCGCCGAACACGTAGATCCCGAAGATCCACGACGAGATCAGCTCACCGGGCAGCCCGTTCGCGGCGGCCCCGTCGATCACGATCAGCGCCGGGCCGGTGCAGCCGAACACGGCTGCGACGACCCCGGCGCCGATGGTCGCGGGGTTCAGCCGTGCGGGCAGGCCGCGCAGACCGGAGCGGATGCCGGGGCCCGGCTCGATCCGCCGCGACGACGCCGGTTCGGCGGGTCGCGGTGGATCGGTGACGGTGTCCTCGGCCGGATCGTCGGCGGGTGCCGCCATCGTGTCGCCTCCTCGCGATCACGCACCGGTTCGGTGCACGGGTTCGTGGTGTCCAGGGAAGTAGCTGTGTCAGTGCAGGTCGGTGCAGGTCGGTGCAGGTCAGCGGAGAGCAGTGCCGTTCAGTGCCGTTCAGTGGAGTTCAGTGCCGTTCAGGGCCGGCGCAGCCGGGCGCGGAGCCGGCCGAGCCCGCGCCGGGCGAGCGCCCCGACGGTGTCCCGGGCGGTGCCCAGCAGCAGCCGCAGCTGCGCCCCGCGGCCCGGCGCGGTCACCGATCCGGTCTCCGCGGCCTCGTCGACGCTCGCGGCGAACTGCTCGAACATCCGCCGTGAGACGTCCCCCGCGAGTGCCCGGCCGAACTGGGCGACCCGGCCGGTGAGGTGGACGTCGGCGTGCGCGGTCAGCACGGTCCCGCCGTCCGGGCCGCTCTCGGCGGCCAACACGACGTCGGCCCGGGTGGCGCTGCCGCCCGCGTCGGCGCCCTGGGCGTGGAAGCGCAGCCGGTGCGCGGCCGGGTCGCGCTCGACGACCTGGGCCAGGCCGTCGAAGGAGAGCTTCACCGGGCCGAGTGCGACGGTGGCGCGGCCCCGGTAGCGGTCGCCGTCGAGCACCTCGGTCAGCCGGGCGCCGGGCAGGCAGCGGGCCAGCAGGTCGAAGTCGTTCAGCACCGTCCAGACCCGGTCGACCGGCGAGCGCAGCGTGCTCGTCACCTCCACCACCGCCGACGGCGGGCCGGACGGGAGCTCCACCTGCTCGGGCAGCGCGGCCGCCGGGATCTCGCCGGCCGGGGCACCCGCCCCGGACCCGCCGCCGCTGCCACGGCCGACCAGGGTGCGGTGCCCGCACGCCTTCGGCCCGGGGACGCCGTCCGGGTAGGTCTGCGCGACGTCGTCGACGGCTGCGAGGATCCCGCGGTAGCCGGTGCACCGGCAGAGCACGCCGGACATCTGCTCGGGGAGCTCCTCGGCGGTGACGTCCGGGGTGGAGCGGAGCAGGTCGTAGCTGCTCATCAGCATGCCGGGGGTGCAGAAGCCGCACTGCAGGCCGTGATGGGCGGAGAACGCCCGTTGCAGCGGATGCTGGTCGTCGGGGGTGCCGAGCCCCTCGACGGTGACGATGTCGGCGCCCTCGCACTGCACGGCGAACAGCAGGCAGGCCCGGGCCGCCTGCCCGTCGACCATGATCGTGCACATCCCGCACACGCCGTGCTCGCAGCCCAGGTGGGTGCCGGTCAGGCCGAGCTGCTCACGCAGCACGTCGGCGAGGTGCGCACGGGGCGGCACCGCGACCGTGGCCTCGGTGCCGTTGACGGTCATCGCGATCTCGACGGTCTCGTCGGCGGCGACCCGCTCGCGAGGTGCGGGATGCGTGCGCGAGCTCACGGGGTCGGACAGGGCGGTCATGCGGTCTCCCTCCGGTCCCGGGCGCGGCGCAGCCCGCGGGACAGCTCTCGTGCGGCGAGCACGCCGAACAGCCGCCGCCGGTATCCGGTCGAGCCGTGCGTGTCCCCGCCGGTGTCGACGACCTCCTCGGCGAGCGCCGCGGTGGCCGGGCGCAGGTCGTGCTCGGTCTCCCCGGCGTCGAACAGCCCGGTGACGTCCCGGGTGACGGGCCGGTCGGAGACGCCGAAGCCGGTCAACCGGGCGTCGGTCACGGCGCCGCCGGGACCGACCCGGACCCGGGTGACGACCCCGGCGAGCGCGAAGTCGCCGTGCCGGCGGGCGATCTCGGCGAAGCCGTACCCCTCCCCCGCCGCGGCGGCCGGGAAGGTCACCGACACGACGAGGTCCTCCGGACCGGCCGCGGTGCTCATCGCCCCGGTGACGAACTCGGTCGCCGGGACCGTCCGCCGTCCGGCCGGGCCGGCCAGCTCGACCCGGGCGTCCAGGCAGCAGGCGACGGCGGGCAGCTCGGCCGCCGGATCGGCGTGCGCGAGGCTGCCGCAGACGGTGCCGCGGCTGCGCAGCTCCCGATGCCCGACGAACGGCATCGCCATCCCGATCAGCGGGACGGCGCGGGCCGCCGGATCGTGCTCGACCGCGCGCTGGCGCACCGCAGCGCCGACCCGGTAGCCGTCCTTCTCCACGGTGGCCGAGGCCAGCGCGGGGACGGCGGTGATGTCGACGAGCGTGCCCGGCCGGCCCAGCCGCATGGCCAGGACCGGCACCAGCGACTGCCCGCCGGCCAGCACCTTGCCGTCCCCGCCGGCGAGCTCGGCGAGCACGTCGTCGAGCGTTGCCGGGCGGACGTAGGCGAACGGTGCGGCTTTCATCAGCGACCCGTGAACTCCGCCGCGCGCTTCTCGCCGAACGCCTTGACACCCTCGGCGAAGTCCTCGGTGGCGCGCAGCATCGAGTAGGCCTTCCGCTCCAGCTCGATGCCGGTGTACAGCGGGCCGTCGACGCCGCGGTCGAGCACCTCCTTCGCGGTGCGCAGCGCGGCCGGCGAGAAGCCGGCCATCTTCAGCGCCAGCTCGTCGACGGCGGCGTAGAGCGCGTCGCGGTCGTCGTGCAGCTCGCCGGAGAGGATCCCCCAGTCCAGCGCCTGCCGGGCCTGGATCCGGGTGGCGGTCATGATGTGGAACTTCGCCCGGGACAGTCCGATCAGCCGGGCCAGGCGCTGGGTGCCGCCGGAGCCGGGGATCATGCCGAGGTTCATCTCGGGCAGCGCCAGCTGGGTGCGGCCGGTGCCGAGCCGGATGTCGCAGGAGAGCACCATCTCCAGCCCGACGCCGAAGCAGTAGCCGTCGATCGCGGCGATCACCGGCTTGGTGCTGCGCGCCGGGGCGGTGACGTCGTGCCCGAGATCGGTGAGGTCGATCGGGTCGACCTCCATGAACCCGGCGATGTCGCCGCCGGAGGTGAAGTGCTGGCCGTCCGAGCGGACCACCACGACCTTGACCTGAGGATCCTTGTCGATCTCGGCGAAGCGCTCGGCGACCAGCCGCCGCATCTCCATCGTGACGACGGTGTACTTGCCGTGGGACAGGGTCAGGTACGCGACCCGGCCGTCGTGGCCACGGTCGAGGACGACGTCGCCGCCGGTGAGTGCCATGTCAGGAACGCTCCTTCTCGGTGAACTTCTGGTGCAGGACCTCGCCGTGCAGGGGCAGCGAGGTGATGGCGATCCCGTGCGGGGCCAGCGCGTCGGCGACGGCGTTGGCGTAGGCCACCGGGAAGCTCATGGACGACCCCTCGCCGCAGCCCTTGGCGCCGAGCGGGGTCAGCGGCGACGGGGTCACCACGTGATCGGTGCGCAGCTCGAACCCGGCCTCGGCGCTGGTCGGGCACAGGTAGTCGAGGAACGTCGCCGACGTCGGCTGGCCGGACGGGGCGTGCGTGAACTCCTCGTACCCGGCGCCGCCGAGCCCGTGCAGCAGCGCCCCGTACACCTGACCGTCGAGCAGGGTCTGGTCGAGCACGGTGCCGGCGTCGTGCACCGACGACACCCGGTCGACGCCGATCTCCAGGGTGTCCGGGTCGATCGACACGGCGACGATCTCGGCGACGAAGCCGTAGCAGAGCGAGGAGTTGATCCGGTCGTCCGCGGTGGCGGCCCGGGTCTCCCGCGGCGAGAACTCGGCCTCGGCGTAGAGCCGGGCCGGCACACCGTCGGGCAGCGCCGCCGGATCCCAGTGCACGACGCCCGCCGCGTGCCGGAACGCGACACCGCGCCCGTCGGGGTGCACGACCTGCCCGTCGGCCAGCGTCAGCTCCGCCGGGTCGGCGCCGTCGAGCAGCGTCGAGGCGGCGGCCTTCACCGTCGTCGCGATCGTGTCCGCCGCCGCGACGACGGCGCTGGTCACCAGCGGCGCGAACCGCGAGGAGTAGCTGCCCGACGTCACCGTCCAGGGCGTCGTCGCGGTGTCCATGTCGATCACCGCGCGGACCTGGTCCAGCGGCAGCGCGAGCCGCTGCGCGGCGACCTTGCGGGCCACCGTCGCGTGCCCCTGGCCCTGCGGGACCGAGCCGAGCAGGACCGTCACGACGCCCTGCAGGTCCACCGACATCCGGACGTGCTCGGTGGAGCCGGACTTGTCCCGGCCGGGCTTGCGCTGCTCGGCCGGGGTGGCCAGACCGACGTAGCCGATGTTGGTGCCGGACGGGTCGACGACCAGCGCGGTACCGATCCCGTAGAAGCCGCCCCGGGCCCGTGCCTCGTCGCGGCGCTTCGCCAGCTCGGCCAGGTCGGCGTTCTTCACCGCCAGCTCCAGCGCGGCGACGTAGTCGCCGGAGTCGTAGACCCCGCCGGTGGCCGTCTCGTGCGGGAAGGCGGTCACCAGGTTCCGGCGCCGCACCTCGACGACGTCGAGCCCGGTCTGCTCGGCGATCGCGTCCATCAGCCGTTCGAGGCCGAAGTAGAGCTGCTGGCCGCCGAACCCGCGGTTCAGCCCGGTCGGCATGGTGTTGGTGACGACCGCGCGGGCCCGGATCTGCACCGCGTCGATCGTGTAGGGGCCGGTGATGTTGCCGAAGCAGCGGTAGAGCGTGGACGGCTCCGGCGGCCGCAGGTAGGCGCCGACGTTGTCGACCAGGTCGGTGCGCAGCGCGGTCACCGTGCCGTCGGCGTCGACCGCGGCGGAGAACGTCATCGCCCGGTCGGCGCCGCTGGAGCTGGCCATCAGGTGCTCGACCCGGTCCTCGGCCCAGCGCACCGGGGTGCCGGCGTGCTTCGAGGCCAGCGCCATCAGCACCACGTAGGGATAGATGCCGGCCTTGATCCCGAAGCTGCCGCCGATGTCGGCGGGCACGTGCAGACGCACCCGCGAGGTCGGGATCCCGAGCGCGCCGGCCATCACCGGCACCATCGAGAACGGGCCGTGGAAGTTCGCCCAGGCCTGCACCGACGGCCCGTCCGAACCGTCGGTCCAGTGCGCGATGACCGAGTAGCACTCCATCGGCACCGAGGAGTAGCGCGGGAAGTCGTAGGTCCCGGTCACCACGTGCGCCGCGGACGCGAAGCGCTCCTCGACCGGGCCGAAGGAGAAGGTGCGGTCGGTGGCGACGTTGGAGCCGGCGTCCTCGTGCAGCTGCGGGGCGTCGGCCGCCAGTGCCGCGCGGGCGTCGGTGATCGCGCCGAGATCGTCGTAGTCGACGGTGACGAGCTCGGCGGCGTCCTCGGCGACGTAGCGGTCCGAGGCGACGACGACGGCGATCGGCTCGCCGACGAACCGCACCTTGTCGACGCCGGTGGGCAGGTACGGCATCGCGGTACCGGTCGAGAGCGGGAACGGCCGCAGCGCCGCGCGGACCTCCTCGGGCCCGATCACCGCGGCCACCCCCGGATACGCCCTGGCGCGGCTCAGGTCCACCGACCGCAGCCGGGCGTGCGGCCGGGTCGACCGCACGACGGCCGCGACCAGCGTGCCGGGGAGCGGGTCCAGGTCGTCGAGGAATGCGCCGCGGCCGGTGACCAGGGCGGCGTCCTCGTCGCGGCTCGGGATCCAGCGGTCGGAATGATCAGGCACGCAGTTCGCCCCTGGACTCGTACTCGCCCGCGACCAGGGTGCGGCGCAGGGTCTTGCCGACCCCGGAGCGCGGCACCGAGTCGACCGCGATCACCCGCTTCGGGCGCTTGAGGGACGGCAGGTTCTCCCGGGCGAACGCCATCGCGCGCTCGGCGGTGGCCATCGGGTCGGCACCCGGGACCGGGACGACGAACGCGCTGACCGCGTGCCCCCAGCGCTCGTCGGGCAGCCCGACCACACACACGTCGTCGATCTCGGGACAGCGGGCCAGCACGGACTCGATCTCGTCCGGGTAGACGTTCTCGCCGCCGGAGTTGATCATGTCGTCGGTGCGGCCGGAGACCCAGAGGTCCCCGTCGTCGTCGGCGACGGCCAGGTCGCCGGTGTGGTACCAGCCCTCGCGGATCGACTTGGCGTTCGCGTCCGGCCGCTGCCAGTAGCCGCCGAAGGCCTCCATCGAGTCCATCGACACGATGACCTGGCCCTGCTCGCCGGGCTTCACCAGCTCGTCGACCGGGGCGCCGGCGTCCGGCGCGATCAGCCGGACCCGGGAGAACAGGCCGGCCCGGCCGGCGCAGCCGGGCTTGGCGGCGACGTCCGGCCCGATGGTGAAGGTGTAGATCTCGGTCGAGCCGAAGTGGTTGACGAACGAGGCCGGACCGACCTCGTCGACCAGCTTCTCGGCCAGCGACGGGGTCATCGCGGCCCCGGCGTAGGCCAGGTTGTCCAGGGTGCGGGCCTCGGCGAGCCGGCCGGTGCGCAGCAGCGCCCAGTAGATCGTCGGTACCAGGTAGAGCGAGCCGATCCGCTCGTCGAGGATCAGCTGCATCGACTCCTCGGCGTCGAAGGCGGGCTGGCCGACCCAGGTGCCGCCGACGATGATCGAGGCCAGCAGGGTGCGCAGGCCCATCGTGTGGAACAGCGGCATCACCCCGAGGGCGCTCACCCCCTGGCGCTGCCGGGTCTGCATCACGTGAGCGACGGCCGCGGAGTGCTCGGCGCGGTGCGTGCGCGGCACGCCCTTCGGCTTCCCGGTGGTCCCCGAGGTGTAGAGCATCACGCTGGTGGCGGTCTCGTCGACGGCGACCGGCCCGGCCGGCTCGGCGGACCGCTCGGCCAGCGCGTCGATCTCGGCCACCAGCCGCAGCAGCGACTCGCCGCCGGCCGCGACCACCCGGTCGGAGTGCGCGGGATCGGCCACGACCAGCCGGGGTGCCGCGTCGCCGAGGCAGTAGGTCAGCTCCTCCACGCCGAACCGGGTGGAGAGCGGGACGGACACCGCGCCCAGTTTCTGCAGGGCGAGGTGCAGGCTCGCGAGCTGCTCGCCGCCGTGCATCAGCAGCACGACCCGGTCGCCGGGGAGCACCCCGGACCGGTGGAGTGCGCCGGCGAGCAGGTCGGTGCGCGCGTCCCACTCGCGGTAGGTGAGTCGCCGGCCCGTGCCGGCGACCGCCACCCGCTCGGGGGTGCGCTCCGCGGCCCAGCGCAGCGTCGTGACCAGGTCCATGAGATCCCCTCGTCGTCAGTCTGTTCCGGACCATACGTTTCGTATGGTCTACTGACAAGGCCGCGCCGCCGGATCGTGCCGGAAGGCTGGATGCCGAGGGGTTCCGGACAATTCGGCGAGACCGGTGGCGGACGGTGTGAATTGCCCACGACTGCTGCGATCGGCTCACTGGACGCGCGCGATATGCGACCCGCAGAAACAGCGGGATCGCGATGTCGCCCTGCGATTTTTGCGTCATTGCGAGACGTTCGTGCAATGAGTTGAATGGTTGACGTCGCCGACTGTCGATCGGCATCGCGGAAGATCGTTACGCTGATCCGGGACGATCGCCGCGGCAGGCTCGTGGCGAGGAGAAAGGCATGGTGGTGCGGAGAAATCAGCGGGTCTGATGCCGCCCATCTCGAAAGACCGTTGGACTCCTCGGGGCCGGGCGTGACTGAATGATCAGCACCTCCCGAATGGCCTGGAGAATCAGCATGGAATCAGTGTGGATCGTCTTGCTCTGCGTGGCCGCCTACATGGCGGTACTCGCATTGATCAGCTTCCTGGTCCGGCGGTCGTCCGGCACCAGTGCGAGCTTCACGACCGGCGGGAAGGCGTTCCCCGCCATCCTCATCGGTTTCCTGCTGGCGTCGGAGTTCATCGGGACGACGGCGAGCGTGGGGACGGCCCAGGTCGCCTACCGGTCCGGGATCTCGGCCGCCTGGAACATCGCCGTGCTGGGCATCGGCTTCATCCTCTTCGCCTGGCTGCTCGCGCACCGCTTCCGCGCGCTCGGTGAGTCGACCATCTCCGGGGCGCTCGCCCGGTTCTACGGCGAGCGGGTCCGCAAGGCCACCTCGGTGCTGATGGTGTGCGCGCTGATGACCGTCGCGGTCTCGACCTACGCCAGCGGCGGCGCGGTGCTGGCCGGCCTGCTCGGCATCGGCAAGGTCCCGGCGATCCTGCTGGTGGGCGTCGCTGCGACCGTCTACGTGCTGATCGGCGGGATGCGCTCGGTCGTCTACACCAATGTCCTGCACGCCCTGGTGATGCTCGTGGGTATCGGGATCCTGGCTGCCGTCGCGATCGGCCGGGCCGGTGGACCCGGCAACCTGCGCATCGAACTGCCGCCCGAGTTCTTCTCGGTCAGCGGCGTCGGCTGGTCGCAGATCTTCGCCTGGATGGTCGCCGGCGTCGGCGCCATCTTCGCCACCCAGTACGTGGTCCAGGCGATCGCGACCACCCCGGACCCGCACAGGGCCCGGATCGCGACGCTGTGGTCGGCGGCCATCCTGATCCCCTACGGTCTGCTCGCCTCGGTCGTCGGTATGAGCGCGGCCGTGATCCACCCAGGGATCGACCCGATCCAGGCGCTGCCCTCGCTGACCGTCGATCTCCCGCCGCTGGTCGCCGGGTTCGTCGTCGCCGGGCTCGCCGGCGCCATCTTCGGCACCGTCGCGGCGATCACCCTCGGCTGCTCGACGCTGCTGGTGAAGGACTTCCTGGATCCGGCGATGAACCGCACCGGCGACGACCGGCGCAGCGTGCTCCTGCTGCGCTCCGCGACACTCGCCGTCGGCCTGCTCCCGGTGCTGCTCGCGGTCACCGCCGAGGACGTCGTCGCGGTGACCTTCCTGGCCAAGGCGCTGCGGGCCGGCCTCGCCGTGCTGGTGCTGCTCATGTTCTTCCGGCCCGGTTTCGGGACCCGCACCGGTGCCCTGACCTCGATCTTCGCCGCGCTCGTCGCGACGATCGGCTGGTTCCTGCTCGGCAACCCGTTCGGCATCGACAACGCCTACGTCGCCGTCGCCGTCCCGATGCTGACAATGACCCTGTTCCACCTGTTCGCCCGGCGCGGCGGTCCCGGCGCGCCCGAGCAGCCGATGCCGGAGCCGACCACGACGGAGCGCACCGCATGACCCCCGACGCCCGGACGGTGTCGACCGTCCTCGCCGACACGCTGTCCGCCTGGGGGGTCCGCCACGTCTTCGGCGTGCCGTCGGAGAGCGCGACGCACTTCCTGGACGCCCTACTCGAACCGGGCCGGCCGGAGTTCGTCGCGACCCGGCACGAGGGCGGGGCCGCGTTCATGGCCGAGGCGCACGCCGCGGCGAGCGGCACCGTCGGTGTGGCACTCGGCGGGCGGGCCGTCGGGGCGGCGAACCTCTCGATCGGTGTGCACACCGCGACCGAGAACTCCACCCCCATGCTGGTGCTCGTCGGCCAGATGAGCCATCGCCACCAGGGCCGGGAGGGCTTCCAGGAGACCGACGTGCCCGCGTTCCTCGGACCGGTCGCCAAGGCGGCGTTCGAGGAGGCCGATCCGGTCCGGGTTCCCGGCGCGGTGCACCGGGCGCTGGTGCTGGCCACCACCGGGCGGCCCGGTCCGGTGGTGCTGTCGCTGCCGGAGGAGGTCTTCGGCGCGCCGAGCACGGCGCCGGTGCGGGCGCCGGTCGCGCCGCCCCGGCCACGCCCCTCGGCCGACGACGTGACCGATGTACTCGCCGAGCTGGCCGCGGCCGAGCGACCGGTGATCGTCGCCGGGGCCGGCGTGCTGCGCGGCGGCGCCGAGGACCGGCTGCGCGAGTTCGCCGAGCGGACCGGGGTTCCGGTGCTGGCGGCCTGGCGCCGGCACGACGTGTTCGACAACGACCACCCGCTCTACGCCGGTCACCTGCAGATGGGCACGAACCCGCAGATCGTGCGGACGTTGTCGGGCGCCGACCTGGTGCTCGCCGTCGGCTCCCGGCTCGGCGAGATCACCGTGCAGAACTACACCGCGATCACCGACGCGCGGGTCGTCGCGATCGACATCGACCCGCGGATGCTGGGGAAGAGCCATCCGCTGGTCCTTGGCGTCGTCGCCGACGCCGGAGCGGCCCTGGACGAGCTCACCACCGCCGCCCCGGCCGGGATCCCGGCCGGCCGCGCGGAGTGGGCGGCCGCGCGCCGCGCGGCCTACGAGGAGGCGACCGCGATCGCCGAGGCCGAGCACACCGACCGCGTCGACTCCCGGCAGGTGATCCGGCTGCTCAGGGCCGGGCTGCCGGACGACGCGGTGATCACCAACGACGCCGGGAACTTCGCCGGCTGGCTGCACACCTTCTTCCGCTTCCGTCGCCCGCACAGCTACGTCGGTGCGGCCTCCGGGGCGATGGGCTATGCGCTGCCGGCTGCGATCGGTGCCCGGCTCGCGCATCCGGACCGGCCGGTCGTCGCGGTGGCCGGCGACGGTGGCGCGATGATGACCGTGCAGGAGCTGGAGACCGCCGTCCGCCTGCGCACCCCGGTGGTGCTGGTCGTGATGAACAACAACATGTACGGCTCGATCCGGATGCACCAGGAGCGGGCGCACCCCGGCCGGGTCGTCGGCTCCGATCTCGGCAACCCGGACTTCGCGGCGCTGGCCCGGGCCTTCGGCGCCGCGGGCGAGACCGTGCGGTGCGACGCCGAGTTCGGACCGGCCCTGGCGACGGCGCTGCTGAGGGACGGCCCGACCGTGATCGAGGTCGTCACCGATCCCGAGCAGATCTCGGTTTCCTCGACGATCACCCAGTTGCGGGAGTGCGCCCGGTGAGTCGCCGCGCGGACCCGCTGCACGCGCTGACCTGGCGGACCACCCGGTCCGGCGCCGGCTGGGGTCCGGCGAGCGGGCGCACGCCGGAGGCGCTGCGGCGCCGCCGGTTCCCGACCATGACCGACCTGGAGCGGGCGGCCCGGCGTCGCTCGCCGCGGTTCGCGTTCGACTTCGTCGACGGCGGCACCGGCGACGACCGCGGCGGCGCACGCAACCGCGCGGCGCTGGACGGGATCGAGATCGTCCCGCGGTACGGGCGGATCGGGACGGTCGACACCGGCGTCGAGCTGTTCGGCCGGCGCTACGAGGTGCCGATCGGGATCGCCCCGACCGGCAACGACGGCGTCGCCTGGCCGGACGCGTCCCGGCGCCTCGCCGGGACCGCCGCGGCGGCCGGGCTGCCGTACGTCACCGGCACGCTGGCGTCGGCGTCGATCGAGGACCTGGCCGCGATCTGCGGTGAGCGATTGTGGTTCCAGCTCTACGGGATGCCCCGCGACGAGCACCGGGTCAGCATCGACCTCGTCCGGCGGGCCGAGGTCGCCGGCGCGCAGGTGCTGGTGCTGGCGCTCGATGCGCCGGTCCGGTCCAAGCGGCCGCGCGACCTGCGCAACGGGCTGTCGGTGCCGTTCCGTCCGTCGCCCCGGCTCGGCGTGCAGCTGGCGCTGCATCCGGCCTGGACCCGGGCGGCGCTGCGCAGCCGGGTTCCGCTGTTCGCCAACATCGCCCGCTACGTCGACGCCCCCGATGGCGAGCCCGATCTCGGCGCGGTTGCCGGGTTCGTCCAGCGCGAGCTGCGCGGTGGCCTGAGCTGGGACGAGGTACGCCGGTTCCGCGCGATCTGGCCGCGGTCACTGGTCGTCAAGGGGATCCT
Organism: Pseudonocardia autotrophica; assembly: GCF_003945385.1. Lineage (NCBI taxonomy): Bacteria > Bacillati > Actinomycetota > Actinomycetes > Pseudonocardiales > Pseudonocardiaceae > Pseudonocardia > Pseudonocardia autotrophica. Next base: position 7,174,489 of record NZ_AP018920.1, on the reverse strand, counting down.
GCACCCCGACGACGCCCGCGCGGCCGTCGACGCCGGCGCCGACGGCGTCCTGGTGTCCAACCACGGTGGCCGCCAGTCCGACGCGGCCCCTGCCGCGATCGACGTGCTGCCGGCGGTCACCGAGGCCGTCGGCGACCGATGCACCGTCCTGTTCGACAGCGGGATCCGCAGCGGTCTCGACGTCGCCCGCGCGCTGGCACTCGGCGCCCGGGCCGTCTTCAGCGGTCGCGGTTTCCTCACCGGACTGGCCGGGGCCGGCGACGTCGGCGCGGCCCACGTCGCCGAGCTGCTGACCGAGGAGCTCCGCACGGCCATGGCACAGCACGGCGCACTCGACCTCGCCGCGCTCCGCCGACTCGCGATCCGCCATCCCACCTCCTGGAGCCCGAGATGAGCACGACCCACGACGCCCGCGCCGCCATCACCGGCCGGCCCGCGGGGCCGCCCCCCGGTGCCGACCTGCGCGGCTGGCTGGAGCACCTGAGGGCCGACGGGCGGCTGTCGGTGACCGTGCCGGACCTGGACCTGACCTTCGGCGTCGCCGGGCTGGCGAACCGGATGGACGGCCGGACCGCGACGGTGTTCCCGCGCCCCGGCGGCCATCCGGTCCCGGTCGTGTCCGGGCTGGTGTCCCGGCGCTCCTGGATGGCCGAGGCCTGCGCGGTGCCGCAGGACGAGCTCGTCGCCCGGTTCGACGACGCCTGCCGCAATCCGGTGCCGTGGCGGGAGACCACCGACGCCCCCTGCCAGGAGGTCGTGCACACCGATGTCGACCTGACCGCGCAGCTCCCGATCCCGACGCACAACGAGCACGACTCGGGTGCCTACATCACCGCCGGGCTGCTGATCGCCCGCCGCCCGGACACCGGCGTGCAGAACGTGTCGATCCACCGGCTGCAGGTCAGCGGCCCGGACCGGCTCGGCGCGCTGCTGCTGCCCCGGCACACGCTGGCGATGTTCGACGACGCCGAGCGCGAGGGCGGGGATCTGGAGCTCGCGGTGGCGATCGGCGTCGACCCGCTCACCCTGATGGCGTCGCAGGCGATCGTGCCGCTCGGCCAGGACGAGCTGGAGATCGCCGGGGCGCTGCACGGGCGTCCGCTCGACGTCGTGCGCTGCCGGACCAACTCGGTCCGGGTCCCGGCGTCGGCGGAGATCGTCCTGGAGGGCCGGCTGCTGGCCGACATCCGCGAGGAGGAGGGGCCGTTCGGCGAGTTCCCGCAGTACTACGGCGAGCGGGCCCGCCGGCACGTCATCGCCCTCGACGCGCTGACCCACCGCCGCGACCCGCTGTTCCACACGATCGTCGGCGGCGGCACCGAGCACCTGCTGCTCGGCGGCATCCCGCGGGAGGCGTCGTTCCTGTCCCACCTGCGCCGCAGCTTCCCCTGCGTGCGCGACGTGCACCTGTCCCGCGGCGGGGTCTGCCGCTACCACCTCTACGTCCAGGTCGACCGGCCCGCGCCCGGCGAGGCCCGCAACGTGGTGCTCGGTGCGCTCGCGACCCACTACGACATCAAGCACGTCACCGTCGTCGACACCGACGTCGACGTGCACGACCCGACCGAGGTCGAGTGGGCGGTCGCCACCAGGTTCCAGGCCGATCGTGACCTGGTGACGGTGCACGGCACCCAGGGATCCAAGCTGGACCCCTCGACCGACGAGGGGATCGGGTCGAAGCTGGGTTTCGACGCCACCGTCCCGCCGGGCGCGACCGGCATGCGCTACACCCGGATCCGGGTGCCCGGTGAGCAGGAGCTCGACGTCGCCGAGCTGGTCCGGCCCGCCCCCGAGGGATGGCACGAGCAGGCGGCGGAGGACCCGCCGCAGGGAGGGTGATGCGCGGTGGAGCTGCGGCAGCTGTCCTACTTCGAGTGCCTGTACCGGGAGCGCAACGTCACCCGCGCCGCCGCCCGGCTCAACATCGTCCAGTCGGCGCTGTCCATGCAGATCGCCAAGCTGGAGAACGAGCTCGGCCAGGCGCTGTTCGAACGCAACCGGCGCGGGGTGACCCCGACGGCGGCGGGTGAGCAGGCCTACCGGCTCTTCGCGCCGCTGCTGGAGCAGCTCACCACGGCCCGGGACGCGATCGCCGGGAACGGGACCCCGGTCACCGGGGCGATCAGGATCGGCCTGGTCGCCTCGGCGACCAACGAGGCGCTGGCCGACACGGTCGCCCGCTTCGCGGTGGCTCACCCGCAGGTGAGCATCCACGCCACCTACGGGTTCAGCGCCGAGCTCGTCGAACAGGTCCGCTCCGGCGCCCTGGACTGCGCGGTGATCAACCAGAACTTCGTGCAGGACGACCTGGACTGCCAGGACATCCTGGACGAGGAGCTGCTGGTCGCCACCGGTGCGCACGTCGAGCTCGACGTCCCGGTGCCGGTCCCGCTCCCGGCGCTGGCCGGGCTGGACCTGGTTCTCCCGTCGCGCCGGCACGGACTGCGGATGGTGCTCGACGACGCACTGCGGGCGCACGCCGTCGCGGTGCACCCGCGCCTCGAGGTCGACGACCTCTCGGTGATGACCTCGTTGGTGGCCCGCAGCGGGCGGGTGACCGTGCTGCCGGCGAGCATCGTCGAGCCCCGGCTGCGCGACGGCACCCTGCGCGCCTACCCGATCGCCCGCCCCGGGCTGTCCCGCCGGATGCTCTGCGTCCGGCTGCCGGATCGGCCCCGCTCCGATGCCGTGGCGCTGTTCGTCGACGGCCTGGCCACCCGGCTGGAAACGCTGGCCCGCTCGTCGGTCCGGCTCACCGACCCCGACCAGGAGAACGACCATGATTCCTGATCTCACCCCACGGCTGATCGTCGGCATGTCCGGCGCGTCGGGTGTCGCCTACGGCATCCGGATCCTCGAGCTGTTGCGGGACACCCCGATCGAGACCCACCTGGTGGTGAGCCGGGCCGCCCGGCTCACACTGAGCCAGGAGACCGACATGTCGCCCGCCGAGCTGGAGTCGCTGGCCGACGTCGTGCACCCGCACCAGAACGTCGGCGCGACCATCTCCAGCGGCTCCTTCCGGACGATGGGCATGGTCGTCGCGCCGTGCTCGGTCAAGACGATGTCGGAGATCGCGAGCGGCAACACCTCGAACCTGCTCTCCCGGGCCGCGGACGTGACCCTGAAGGAGCGTCGCCGGCTCGTCCTGATGGTCCGCGAGACCCCGCTGCACCGGAACCACCTGCGCACGATGACCGAGCTGAGCGAGCTCGGCGCCGTCATCGCCCCACCGGTGCCCGCCTTCTACACCCGGCCGGAGTCGCTGGCCGACATGGTCGACCACACCGTCGGCCGGGTGCTCGACCTGTTCGACGTGGAGAGCGGCACCAGCACCCGGTGGGACGGCCTGCGGGCCGGCCCGCACCGGGTGGACGTTCCGGAGTGACGATCACCGGCGTGACGGCCCTCCCGGGTCCGGGGCCGGGCCGTCGGGGGCCGGATAGAGTCGGCGATGTCATCAACCACGCCGGCCGGAGAGGCAGCGGATGCGACTGTCGACGACGTCGTACCTGGTCCTGGGCATGATCGCGTTGCGCGGACCGTCCACGCCGTACGACCTCAAGCGGTCGGTGAGCCGATCGGTCGGCTACTTCTGGCACTTCCCGCACGCGCAGCTGTACTCGGAGCCGGACCGGCTCGCCGAGGCCGGGCTGCTGGCCCTCGACACCGAGGACACCGGCCGTCGCCGCAAGACGTACTCGCTCACCGGGCCCGGGCGGACCGCGCTGCAGGAGTGGCTGGCCGCCCCGACGCCGCAGCACTTCGAGATGCGCGACGTGGCCGAGCTCAAGCTGTTCTTCAACGAGGCGGGCTCACCCGGCGACGTCGACAAGCTGGCCCGGGAGCAGATCCGCCAGCACGAGGAGCGGATCGCGGTCTACGAGGCGATGGTCGAGCGGCACGGCGGGGACGAATGGGCCGAGCCGCGCATGATCACCCTCGAACTGGGGCTGGAGATGGAGCACTCGGCGCTGCGGTTCTGGTCCGCGCTGGCCGACGGTGACCTGGACCGCCTGCGCCGCGAGCGGGCCGAGCGCGATCCCCGCCGCCGCCCCTGACCGGCCCTGACCAGCTCCTGACCGGCCCTGATCGGCACCGCGGCGACCGGCCCGCGGCCCGCGGTCAGATCCGGTGCGGTTCCAGGAACGCCGGCCGCAGGTCCGGATCCGGCTCGTCGTAGTAGCGGTGGAACACCGGCGTCTGGGATCCGGACATCGGCGGCACGATCCAGCTCCAGTCGGCCGGGCAGCTCCGCCCCGCGGCCTCCTCCTTCTCGAGGTGGCGCAGGAACCGCTCGGACTCGGTGTGGTGGTCGGCCATCGTGACGCCGTCGGCGTCGAACGAGTAGGTGACGGCGCGGACCAGCTCGACCATCGCCCGGTCCTTCCACATGGTGCGGACCGAGCGGGTGTCCAGCCCGAGCCGCTTCGCGATCTCCGGCAGCAGGTCGTAGCGGTCGGGATCGGCCAGGTTGCGGGCGCCGATCTCGGTGTCGAGGTACCAGCCGTTGAACGGCGCCGCCGGGTAGACGACGCCGCCGATCTCCAGCGGCATGTTGCTGATCGCGGGCACGGAGTGCCAGCGCAGCCCCAGCCGGGCGAACCACGGGTGCTCGGGATGGCGCAGCCGGACCTCGTGCACGGCGTCCGGCGGGACGTCGAACAGCCGGGACCGGCCGTCGGCGCCGGTGATCAGCAACGGCAGCACGTCGAACCGCCCCGGTGGCTGCGATCGCGGCCAGCCCATCCCGACGACCCGGTCGGTGAACTCGACCTGGCTCGGGTCGCCGACCACGGAGCCGTCCGGGTTGCGATGACCCGCGTAGCGCACCAGCTGGTCGTTGCGGATCCGCGGACCCGGCCGGGCCGGGGCATCCGGTGCGAACACGGTGATCGTGGAACGGATCCGGCCGCCGCGGGTGGCGGCCCGCAGGTGCCCCACGCTCTCCTGGGCGACGTCGGCCGGGTCGTGCAGGTGCCGCAGGTCGCGCACCTGCAGCGACTGCCAGTAGAGGCGGCCGATGCAGCGCGCCGAGTTCCGCCAGGCGATCCGGGTGCCGAACACGAGCTCGTGCGCGGTGTGGGTGTAGACGCCGCGCCGGTCGATTTCGCTCCGGACCTGCCGGAGCCGGTCGCGCAGCGGCAGCTCCGGCTCGGTCTCGGCGTAGACCTGGCGGAGGAACTCCTCGGCGGCGGCCGGGTCGACCGCCTTCGGACGTCGCTCGTCGGGGACGCCCGGCGCGACCGGGTGCCCACCGGACCTGCCGTGGCCGGTCACCGGGCAGCCCGCTGCGGCGGCCGGGGTGCGGACCGTGGCACCGCCCGCTGCGGGCTCGACGGAGGTCGTGGCGATGGTGGGGGCCGACACCGCGGTGACGGCTGCGCCCTGGCCGCGCAGCGGGACCACCACCGTGGCGTCCGCCGTCGCCGGTGCTGCGTTCGCGGGGCCGGGGCCGGGGGCGCTCGCGGGGGCAGGGGTCGCGGAGCGGTCGGGCGCCGCAGGCCCGATGACGGTGGTCGCCTCCGGGCCGCTGCCCGGGGTGGCTGCCGCGGTGGTCGCCTCCACCGCGCCGGCGAGGGGGACGATCGTGACCGCCCGGGTGGCCGGCTCCACCGCCGGGGTGACCGTCGTCTCCGCGGCCGCCGACGGGGCGGGATCCTCGGTGGACCGTGGGGTGGGGCTGGGACGGAACCCGGCCGGTCGGCGCACCGGCTGGGTCGGTTGCGCGGGCGCGGGCTGCTTGCTCGCGGCGTGCTCCACCGTCGTCACGGGCGTCCTTCGGGGGTCACTCGGGCGGGGACGTATCTCGGGGGGGGGGGGGGGGAGTGACAACCCTAGTCGGTGACTCTCCGTGTGTCACTGGGGGCGTTTCCGTGGTGAGCGACGTACAACAGGTCTCGTACCGGGCGTCCCTCGATGCGGGCACGTTCCTCGAACTTCGTGGTGGGACGCCATTCGGGCCGCTCCTGCCAGCCGTCCGGCCCTGGTGGGAAGGCGCCGTCCGGCCGAAGGGCAGGCTCCGCGGCGACCACTCTGCGCATCTGCTCGGCGTAGTGCGGCCAGTCGGTCGCCAGGTGCAGGAGGCCGCCGGGGATCAGCCGGGACACGGCCAGCCGGACGAAGTCCGGCTGTACCAGCCGCCGCTTGTGGTGCCGCCGCTTCGGCCACGGATCCGGGAAGTAGATCCGGATACCGTTCAGCGATCGGGGTGCGACGGCGCGCTCCAGCAGCTCGACGGCGTCGCCACGCAGCACCCGCTGGTTGGCCAGGCCGAGCTGGTCCACCCGCATCAGCAGCTGGGCGAGACCGGGTTCGTAGACCTCGACGGCCAGGTGGTCGATCCCCGGCTCGGCCACGGCGAGCGCGGCCGTCGTCTCCCCCATGCCGGACCCGATCTCGAGCACCAGCGGGGCCGTCCGGCCGAACGTGGCGTGCGGATCCCAGTACCGGTCCGGTTCGGGGAGCACGTCGGCCACCTCACCGCCGAGCACCGGCCACAGCCGCCGCCACGCGGACTCCTGGCCCTCGGAGAGCCGGACACGCTGGTGGACGTAGGAGCGGATCCGGGTGTCGTGCGGTGCGTCCGGGGCGAGGGCCGGCTCAGGCACCGGGGGTGTTCCGGCCGGCAGCGGGCAGCCGCACGTGTGCGGAGGCGCCGGGCAGTCTGCCCCGGATGTAGCCGGCCGCGGTGACGCCGAAGCAGGCCACGATGGCGGCGGCCGATGCGGGATTGCGGTCCCGTGCCTCGCGGAGCACACCGGCCGGGAGCACCTTCATCGTGTAGCTGCTCTCGGTGGACAGCGAGTCCCCGGTGCCGACGACCTTGGAGACGGCGGCCTTCGAGATGCCCTCGGCCCAGCCGCGCCGCAGCAGGTACCGCCAGGAGACGCGGTCGTCGGAGACCCGGTGGTCGACGGCGGCCTTCGGCTCGAACAGGATCCGCGGGGTGCGGCCGTCGGCGGTGTAGGCCTGCCGGGCCCGGATGCAGAGCTCGGTCTCCTCGCAGCCCAGCGGGTTCTTGCCGATCCGGCCCATGTCCTCGGCGAATCCGCCGACCCGCTTGAAGACCTCGGCCCGCAGCGACATGTTGCAGCCCATCAGGTTGCGCATCTCGGCGCGCTCGGTGGGCTGGCCGGTGTAGGTGCAGCCGACGACCCAGTCGAGCTCGCCGGTCGCGTCCGGATCGCCCGGCGTGGCGCCGGGGAGGGTGCGGGGGCGGCCGTCCGGCCACCTCGGGTGCGCGATCCCGCCGACCCCGATCACATCGGGATCGGCGTACGGCGCGAGCAGCGCGGCCAGCCAGCCGGGGCGGGCGCTGGCGTCGTCGTCGAGGAAGACGACGACCTCGCCGGATGCCAGGTCGAGCGCGGTGTTCCGGGCGCCGGACAGACCCTGCACCCGGTCGTTCGCGACGACCACGACGCCGAGCGGCCCGAACTCACGTTCGGCGCGCTCGTGCAGCCGCTCGTTGTGGTCGACGACGACGATCGTCTCCAGCGGTGTGACGTCCTGCGCCAGCACCGATTCGACGGCCGAGCGGATGTCGAACCAGCGCTTCTCGGTGTAGACACAGACGACCACGCTGGCGGTGGGCAGGGCGCTCACGATGTACTCGCTCCTCGTGCTGCTGGTTTCGCGGCGTACCGCGCCGGCAGCGCTCTAGCGGGCGTACCCGGACGCCTTGCGGCGCTGCTCCATGCGACGGTGCTCGGACATCAGGGTACGCAGCACCCGGGTGCCGTCCGCGAAGGTCCGCAGGTTGGTCTCGCCGAACATGCGCTCACGCTCGACCGACGGCACCTCGGTGATCTTCAGCTCGGCCGCGGCGACCCGGCAGTTCAGCACGGTCTCGATCTCGAAACCGTCGCCCCAGAGCATCGAGCCGTCCTCGGGCTGCGGCGCCGCCGGGTCCGGGAGCTCGAGCTGCGGGAGCAGGTCGGCCCAGAACGCGTTGTAGCCGTAGCAGAGGTCGGAGTACTTCGTGCCGAAGAGCCGGTTGGCGACCGTGTTGAGGCCGGCGTTGCCGGACTTGCGCAGCAGCGTGATGTCGTCCGAGCCGCCGCCCTTGCAGAACCGGCTGCCCTTGGCGAAGTCGGCGCCGTTGACCAGCGCGTCGACGAAGCCGGGGATCTCGTTCGGGTCGGCCGAGCCGTCGGCGTCGAACATCACCAGGACATCGCCGGTGGCCGCGGTGAAACCGCAGGCCATCGCGTTGCCCTTGCCCTTGCGGGTCTGGGTGATCACCCGGGCCCATGGCAGCGTGCGGCGGGCGACGGCGACCGTGTTGTCGGTCGAGTTGCCGTCGACGACGATCACCTCGTGCACCGCGGGGCGCACCGCGGCGATCGCCGGCAGCACGATCTCGAGGTTCCGCGCCTCGTTGCGGGTCGGGACGATGACCGACACCGCGGGGTTCGGGCTGCGCCGCGGGGCGGGCCGGGGCCGCGGACGGCGGAAGCCCTCCGGGCCCTCCGGCGGCGCCGGCTGGGCGGTGCGGGTGACAGCGTTCGTCGGTCGGGCAGGACTCGCCGGGAGGGGCGTCTGTCCCGTGCCGGGGCCGGGCTGCGGCCCGGGTCGCGCGGGTGCGCTCGACTCGGGCGTGACGGCCGGGCGGGCGGGCGTAACGGCGCTCACACTTCCTCCATACAGGTCCGCTCTACTCGTTCAACGACGGTGTCACGGTCTGGTTGCGGTTCTCGTGTCGGGCAGCTTCTCGGACCCGACTGTGCAGACGTCCGGACCACCCGCGGGGTTGCCCCGGTCGGTTGATTCGTCCGTATCCGGCGTCCGGTTCGATGTGCTGCCGGAACGCCCGGCGGCCCCCTGGAGCCGCTGCGCAGTCCTACGCATCCGGTGACCGCCGGTGCTCGTCAGGCTTCCATCATGTCGTCGAGCCGTCGCCGCGCGGACCCCCTCGGGGAGCTGCGCCCGCTACTCGCACTGGCCAGGATGGACTGCGTGGACGCACTGTCGTCGCAGGTCGACGGGTTGGTGGAGGCTGCGGTCCGGCGACCGGCCCGGGCCGGTGACGCCCGCTGGTGGAGGGCGGCACTGGACCGACCGGCCTGCGACCTCGACGACGGATGGTCGCGCCGGGCCGGTCCACCGGTGCGCCGCGCGGGGGCCGCGCGGGCACTGGGACGTCCGGGGCAACGGGTGACACAGATCACTCACTCTGGGTCACCGGTGTCGGGTTCGGTCCTGGTCCCGGCGGCCCTGGGCGCGCTGCCCGGATCCCGGGTGCCGCGCTCCCGCCGGGGTCGTCCCACTCACCGGCCTCCGGGCTCCGGGGTGGCCGGTCTCCTCGTCTCGGGGGCCGCGACCGGGGCGCTGCTGCCGGGCGCGTGGCTGTCCGGGTTGCTGGGCGCCGGGCGGGTGCTGCCCGCGGCCGGGCCCGGCGTGCTGCTGGTGCTCGCCGGGCTGGTGTTGCTCGGCGGGGCGGGCCTCGCCGTCCGGGTGCGGGCGGCCCGGGTCGCGCGTGCCCGGGAGATCGCGCACCGGGTGCGCGCGGCGGTGCTGGCCGCCGCGGACCGGGAGCTGATCCGGCGGACCCTGGACGCGGAGCTCGCCGTCGGCGCCCGGCCGGCGCCGTGGCGCCGGGTGCCGCGTGCCGCCGGGGTGCGCCGTGCGGCCTGACGACCCGGGGCTCCGGCGCGCGGACCCGGACCGGTTCGGTGATCCGCCACCGACGCCACCGACGCCACCGACGCCACCGACGCCACCGATGTCACCGACGCCACCGACGCGGCCGACTGCCCGGTCGGCCGGGCAGGGGCCCGGACCGGGTGCGGTCGGTGCGCGCGGCCGTCCACCGGCTGTCCCGGCGCGCGGGCCGTGGGGCGCGGTGGGAGTTGCGGCGGGTACGGCGTGGTGGAACTCGGTGCAGGTGCCGCGTGCACCGGTCCGGGGGCCGGACCCGGGCGCCGGTGCGGCGGTGCCGGTGATCGGCCCGGCCGCCCGGGACACCGATCACGACGGCCTGCCGGACACGCTGGTCGTCGAGGGCCCTGCCGGAACATCGTTCTGGATCGACACCGACCGCGACGGCCTGGCCGATCATGTCGTCGGGCCGGTGCCGGCCGATCCCGCGCCGGTGCCGGCCGATCCTTCGGCCGGGCTGCTCGACGCCGTCGCCGGGATCCCGGCCGGGCGGTGACCGGGGTCAGTCCCCCGGCTGCTCGGACGGTGACCGGGCCTCGTTCTCCGGGCCGGGGCCGCCGCCACCGCGCCGGAACCGGCCGGGGCCGCGGCGCTGCTCGGCGATCTTCTGGTCGATCTCCGCGGACACGGTCTGCTGCCTGCGGCGCTCCCGGATCCGCAGCAGCACCAGCATCGAGACGCCGTAGGCGATGCCGACGAGCAGCAGCACCACGCCGATCTTGAACACCACGGTCTGCGCGGTGCCCGCGTCGGCCGGGACGTCGATGACCGAGATCATCCCGAGCACGCCCAGCGTCAGCAGGTGGAACAGCACCACCAGCAGCCGGTTGATGGAGTGGGCGCTCTCCTTGTTCTGGAAGACGTCGTCCAGGAACGGTTGGCCGGAGCGCAACAGGATCTGGCCGACGCCGACCGTGATCAGAATGCCGATCACGACCAACGTCAGGTAGCTGGCGGTCCCCTCCACAGTGGGCCCCTCCCCGTTGCGTGAGCAGTGTCCGAGCCTACCCTGAGCGACCGCTCCGACGCGCTGTGCGCGCGGGTGGTTCACCGGTCAGGACCGGCGGAACACCAGCTCCCGGAGCCTGCCGTGCAGCTCGTCGGGCGAGACGCCGCCGGTGAGCGGTGCCCCGGTCAGGGTGCGCAGGTACAACCCGTCCCCCACCAGCTGCACCAGCCAGGCGAGCACCGGATCCTCGATCTCCTCGCGGAGCGCGGCGAGGCCGTCGGCGTCGACCGCGGCGAGTGCGTCCCGGGCGGGGGCGCCCGTCGTGCTGCCGTCGGCGATCCGCAGCGCGGCGAGGTAGGTGCGGGTCAGCCCGACCGGTGACTCGCCGCCGGGGACCGAGGTCCGCAGGTAGTAGGCGACGGCGCCGTCCGGATCGGTGCGCATCTGTTCGGCGTCGCGGGCACTGCGCTCGCGCAGCCGCTCGAGCAGCCCGCCGACCAGCGAATCCTTCGAGGAGAAGTGGTAGAGCAGGCCGCCCTTGGAGACCTCGGCGATCGCGGCGACGGCATCCAGGGTGGCCCCGCCGGGGCCCTGCTCGATGAGCAGCGTCTCGTACGCGTCGAGTACCCGGTCGCGGGCCGGTGGTCCTGCGTTCCGCCGCTCCGCCATCCGCGAAGGCTACCCACGTGCCCGGCGGTGCTTCCGCTCACAGGGCGCCACGGCCAGTGGACTGTACCGTCTGGACGGTATATGACTGTACCGTCTGGACGGTAAATTCATCGTGCGGCTGCCCCGAAGGAGAAGAGAGATGTCACGGCCCGAGGTCACCGCGAACCCGGACACCCGCCCCGGACCGCGTGCCTGGCTCGCGCTGGCCGTCCTGGTGATCCCGACCCTGCTGGTGTCGATCGACAACACGGTGCTCGGTGTGGCACTGCCCGAACTCAGCGCCGCGCTGAGTCCGGACGCGTCGACCCTGCTGTGGGTCGTCGACATCTACCCGCTGGTGCTGGCCGGGCTGCTGGTCACGATGGGCACCCTGGGCGACCGGATCGGCCGCCGCCGGCTGCTGATGATCGGTGTGGCCGGCTTCGGTGCCGTCTCGCTGGCCGCCGGGTTCGCGACGTCGGCCGGGCAGCTGGTCGCCGCCCGCGCGCTGCTCGGTGTCTTCGGCGCGATGCTGATGCCCTCGACGCTGGCGTTGCTGCGCACGGTGTTCGTCGACCGGGCGCAGCGCCGTCTGGCGCTGGCGGTGTGGGCGACCGGGTTCGCAGCGGGTGCCGCGCTCGGACCGATCGTCGGCGGCCTGCTGCTCGAGCACTTCTGGTGGGGATCGATCTTCGTGATGAGCGTGCCGCCGATGGCGCTGCTGCTCGTCGTCGCGCCGGTGCTGCTGCCGGAGTCGCGGGAGCCGGCACCGGGGCGGCTCGACCTGGTCGGCGTGCTGCTGTCGCTGCTGGCGATGGGCCCGCTGGTGCTGGCCGTGAAGCTGATCGGCTCCTCCGGGTTCGGCCCGGGCGCGGTGGCGTCGGTGCTGGTCGGCACCGGGGCGGCCGTCGCGTTCGTGCTGCACTACCGGCGGCGCGTCCGGGGCGGTCTCGATCCGCTGATCGACCTGGAGCTGTTCGCCCGCCCGGTGCTCCGCTACAGCGCGCTGGCCAACGCGACGACCATGTTCGGCCTGACCGGGCTGCTGTTCTTCGCCGCGCAGTACCTGCAGCTGGTGCTCGGCGCGTCGCCGTTGCAGGCCGGCCTGCTCCTGTTGCCCAGCTTCCTGGTGACGATCGTGGCCGGGCTCGCCGCGGCGCGGCTGGCCCGCCGGTTCGCGCTGCACCAGCTCGTGTCGGTGGGTCTGGCCCTGGTGCTCGCCGGGTTCGGGATCAGCCTGTTCCTGCAGGTCGACTCGGCGGTGCTGCTGCTGATGACCGCGGCGGTGCTGATCGGTGCCGGGATCGGCCTGTCCGAGACCGTCACCAACGACGCGATCCTCGCCGCCGCGCCGCCGGAGAAGGCGGGCGCCGCATCCGCGGTCTCGGAGACCGCCTACGAGGTCGGCGCCGTGTTCGGCACCGCGGTGGTCGGCGGCGTGCTGTCCGCGGTCTACCGGAGCACGGTGGTGCTGCCCGACGGGGCACCGGCGGCGGCGGGCGAGACGCTCGGCAGTGCCGTCGACGCCGCCCGCGGGCTGCCGGCCGGCCCGGCCGCCGAGCTGCTGGACTCGGGCCGGGACGCGTTCGTGGCCGGAGTCGATCTCGCGGCCGGGGTGGCGGCGGCGATCGTCGCGGTGGTGCTGGTGACGGCCGGGCTCGGCCTGCGCCGCGCCCACCGGGCGGTGCTGGCCGCCGGGGCCTCCGGGCTCCCGGAGCCTGCGCTGCAACGCTCCGGTCACTGATCGCTGCTCCCCCGGGGCCGCCGGTGCCACGGACCGGCGGCCCCGGGGACCGGGCCCGTGGGCCCGGCTCCGGGGCCCAGCTCGGGGGCCCAGCTGGGGGGGCCGGATCGTGGGTCCGGATCGTGGGCCCTGTTGGTGGACACGGATCGTGGGCCCTGCCTGTGGGCCCTGCTGGTGGACACGGATCGTGGACACCGGTCAACGCGCCGTAGCCCGGCTGGTTGACTACACCGGGACAGCCGCCGACGCCGTGGGAGACATCCGTGCCGTACGAGGTGGTCAGTGCCTACACGCTGGTACTGGGCGGGGGCCGCGAGGACCTCGAGCACGCCGGCCCGGACACCGGCGTGAGCCGGCAGGGGCCCGAGGTGTCGGTCCACACCACCGCCGAGGACGCCTGGCGGGCGCTCGACGCGGGCGTCCGGGAGCGTTGCGGGATGCGGCCCCGGCCCCGGCGGAGCATCGATCCGGACGCGGTCGTCCGACTCGCCGACGCGTGGCGGGCCGCGGACCCGGTGCGGCGCTACTGGAACGTCACCGCGCACCGGTTGCCGATCATGGTCCCGGAGTTCGCCCGGACACCGGCGGAGGTCGCCCGGACGACCTTCGGCACCCAGAATGCATAACTCTGTCGGATCAAAGCGTTGAATCGGACCGTTCCGACTGCGCGGATGTCGTTCGATGAAGACTGCTTGCACATTTCCGTCCAATCGTCACGGGGCGTCATCGAATCCGTCACCCGCATCGGGTTGCGTTCGTGTGACAAGCCCGTCACCAGGAAGGACGCCGGCCTCCACAACGGGCTTCTGGATCGATTTACATGATCGGTGTTGTGCCTGACCTCTCAAGAGACGGCATGGGTAGGGCTCCATTCCGCGGGTAACCTCGGATATCACCTTTTCCCGCAAGGCCCGTACCGATCATCGGTACGGGCTCGTAGTACTTCCCCGGGTAGCGGGCCGGGGCCGGCGAGGAGAACAGGACGACATGACTGCAGCCACCGTTCCGGGCACCGACAAGGCACCGACCACCAACCAGGCCGTTGTCGCCTGGGTGCAGGAGATCGCCGAGCTTGCGTCCCCGGACCGGGTCGTCTGGTGCGACGGGTCGGAGCAGGAGTGGACCCGGCTGACCGACCAGCTGGTCGAGGCGGGCACCCTGACCCGGCTGGAGAAGAAGCCGAACTCCTTCTACGCCGCCTCCGACCCGGACGACGTCGCCCGGGTCGAGGAGCGGACCTTCATCTGCAGCGAGACCGAGCAGGGCGCCGGGCCGACCAACAACTGGCAGCCCCCGGCCGAGATGAAGCAGACGATGACCGAGCTCTACCGGGGCTCGATGCGGGGCCGGACGCTCTACGTCGTCCCGTTCTGCATGGGGCCGATCGACTCCGACGACCCGAAGATCGGTGTCGAGATCACCGACTCCGAGTACGTCGTCATCTCGATGAAGATCATGACCCGGATGGGCGCGAGCGTCGTCCCGCTGCTCGACGTCGCCGGGGACCGCTGGGTGAAGGCTCTGCACTCGATCGGCGCCCCGCTCGAGGAGGGCCAGGCCGACGTCGCGTGGCCGTGCAACGAGACCAAGTACATCAGCCACTTCCCGGAGACCTGGGAGATCTGGAGCTACGGCTCCGGGTACGGCGGCAACGCGCTGCTGGGCAAGAAGTGCTACGCGCTGCGCATCGCCTCGTCGATGGCGCACGACGAGGGCTGGCTCGCCGAGCACATGCTGATCCTCAAGCTGATCAGCCCGGAGGACAAGGCGTACTACGTGGCCGCCGCCTTCCCGAGCGCCTGCGGCAAGACCAACCTCGCGATGCTGCAGCCGACCGTGCCGGGCTGGCGGGCCGAGACCGTCGGTGACGACATCGCCTGGATGCGGTTCGGCGAGGACGGCCGGCTCTACGCGATCAACCCGGAGTTCGGCTTCTTCGGCGTCGCGCCGGGCACCAACTGGAAGACCAACCCGAACGCGATGCGCACGATCGAGAAGGGCAACGCGCTGTTCACCAACGTCGCCCTGACCGACGACGGCGACGTCTGGTGGGAGGGGCTGGAGGGCGACCCGGCGCACCTGACCGACTGGAAGGGCAACGACTGGACGCCCGAGTCGGGCACCGATGCCGCGCACGCGAACTCCCGCTACACGGTGCCGATCGAGCAGTGCCCGGTCGTCGCCCCGGAGTGGGACGACCCGAAGGGCGTCCCGATCTCGGCGATCCTCTTCGGCGGCCGCCGCAAGACCACGATCCCGCTGGTCACCGAGGCGCGCAGCTGGCAGCACGGCACCTTCATGGGTGCCACCATGTCGTCGGAGAAGACCGCGGCCGCCGCCGGCGGGCTGGGCCAGGTCCGGCGCGACCCGATGGCGATGCTGCCGTTCCTCGGCTACAACGTCGGCGACTATTTCGCGCACTGGGTGAACATCGGCAAGGGCGCGGACGCCGACAAGCTCCCGAAGATCTTCTACGTCAACTGGTTCCGCCGCGGAGCCGACGGCCGCTTCCTGTGGCCCGGGTTCGGTGAGAACAGCCGTGTCCTCAAGTGGTGCATCGAGCGGCTGGAGGGCACCGCGGCCGCCGTCGAGACCCCCATCGGCTACGTGCCCACCACCGACCAGCTCGATCTCGAGGGCGTCGATGCCGACCAGGCCGACGTCGCGGACGCGCTGGCCGTCGACGTCGAGGAGTGGAAGGCCGAGATCCCGCTGATCGAGGAGTGGTTCGCCACGATCGGCGGCGACAACCTGCCGTCCTCCATCCGGGACGAGTTCGAGGCGCTCAAGCAGCGCCTGGGCGCCTGAGCGACCCGATCGGGTACCGAGCCCCCGGCGACCGGACGGCCGCCGGGGGCTCCGTCACTCCGGGCCCCCGTCCGGTGACGGAGAGAGATTTCACGCCGATGGAGCAGTGCTGGACGCCGCGTCGTCACCCAGTGTGGACGCCGGAGGTTGCGCGGTTCGCGTCGCCGGGGAGTTCCGCCAGGTCGGAGCGCCGTGGCCGCTCGCCGGGTAGCCTGCGACAGGACCGGCACGGGCGTGCCGCCGACTCGTCGTGTGCCCGATCGGGTTCCCGTCCGTCGCGGATCGTGATCGCGAACGGCGGTGGGCCGGACGGAGCAGGCGTGGAAGCGGAACGCCGGGCGCGCCACGGCGGTACACACCGTGAGCGCCGTCCCCGGTACGGCGTTGCTGGTACGGCGGAGGTGTGAGCGAGATGCTGGATGTCCGGGTGTCCGAGGGCACGGACACGGAGGCGCTCGTCGCGTTCGTCGAGCGGTTGGCGGGCAGCGGGCGCGGTGGGCCGGCGGTGCGGGCCGCGACGGCCCGGATCGTCGGGGACGTGCGGGCCGAGCGGGTGCCCGCGGGGCTGCGGATCCTGTCCGGCTCGTTGAACTCACCCGTCCCGCCCCGGCCCGCCGACGACACGGCCGAGACGCTGGCCGGGGTGCTCGCCGAGGAAGCGCTGGTCGTGCTGTCCGACACCGGCACCGACGAGCTGGCGCGGGCGCTCGCCGCGCTGACCGGTGAGGGCATGCGGATCCTGCTGACCGGTGGCGACGCCGAGCGGCTCGCCGCGCTGCGCGCCGCACTCGCGGGCTCCGTCGCCGACCGGATCGTGGACCGGTTGCCCGGTCTCTCCTCGGTCGACCTGCGCCGGCTGCGCCGGTTGCTGGCGACGGTGGGCCGCGACCGGACCGCCCGGACCGACCAGGAGCTGCCGCCGGAGGACGTCCTGCCGGCGTACACCGAGGTGTTCGCCTGCTGCCGGCGCGCCGACCGGATCGTCGACGGCACCGCGGGCGTCGACGGCGGTGAGGCCCAGGTGATCCCCGGCCTGCTGCGGGACCTCGACGCGGAGCGCCGCGCCGCCGTCACCCAGGTCGCCCGCTGCGTGGTCGGCTCGCTCGGTTCGCTGGCCGGCGAACCGGACGCCGAGCGGTTGCGTGACGTGGTCGGCAGGCTGGTGCACGGCGGGCTCCGCACCGAGTTCGAGTCGCTGCAGGGGCTCGCGGCCCGCCAGCGCGACGACCGGGTGCGCTTCGCCGCCGGACCGCCGGTGCAGGTGCAGTCGCCGCTGCCCGCGGGCGGCGACGACGTGATCCGGCAGTACCTCGACTTCCTCGACGGCGGGGGCCGCAGCCGGTCCTACTTCCGTGCGCAGCCGCAGCGCGACGCCGTGCCGATGCTGGACCGGTTCCGGGTCGCAGGCGAGGAGCCGTCCACCCACGACCACGTGGCCGCGATCGTCAACCACCTCGACCTGGCCCGCCGGGACGACGAGATCGCCCGGCTCTGCTCGATGCTCGGGCTGTCGATCCCGCGATCGGCCGACGAGCTGCCGCAGCTGACCGACACCCTGGACCGGATCGCGGCGACCGCCCGATCGGTCGGCGCTCTGCGGCACGACGTCCTGTTCCTGCAGCAGAACTCGCCGGTGTCGGTGCCCGACCTGCAGACCGCCGAGCGGGTCGGCCGGGCCATCGTCGACTACGACGACCACGGCGACCCGGCCGAGGCGTCCGACGAGCTGGAGCGGTTCGCGCAGACCTGCGAGGAATCGGTGCCGTTGGGCGCGATGGCGCCGGAGCACACCGCGGCGGTCGCCGCCGTGCGGGCACACGACCCGGACGCCTACGCCGAGGCACTCGACGAGCTCGGCCGGGCCCGCCGCGAGGTCGCCGACCGGCAGGAGCTGGAACGGCTGCTGGGCGAGCTCGCCGGGACCCACCGGGACCTGGCGCGGGCCTGGGCGGCGGATGCGACGCGCGGTGCCCGCGGGTTCGGGCTCGTCGCGATGACGGCCACCGACGACCTGCTCGCCGCGCTGCCGCCGGCCGACGCAACGGATCTCGTCGTGGTGCTGGGGACCGGATCGATGCAGGCCGACGGCCTGCTGCTGACCGCGGCCGCACCGCGGATGCTGGCCGTCGTCGGTGACGAGCCGCGGGCCGAGTCGTCCGGGACGACCCTGCTCGAGGTGCTGAACCAGGCGTCGGCGCGGTTCCTGCGGGGCACCGGGATGGAGCCGGCCGACCAGGAGCCGGCCGAGGCCACGGCGGTCCCGGCTGTTCCCCCGGCGTCCTCGGTGCCCGAGCAGCCCGGCCCGGTCGACGAGCGGACCGGGCCCGAGGTGCCCGCGCCCCGCTCGGCGTCGGCACCCGGTGGTCACGACCAGCGGCCGTCCGCCCCGTCGGCGATGGCCCCGGCGGCCCGCCCGGCCGGACCGGGCGGCGGCGAGCGGTAGGAGTTCAGCTCGACCCGACCGCGCGGATCCCGTCCGCCACCTGGTCGAGCAGCACGAACGGATCGTCGGCCGATGGCTGCACGCGCTCCCACCGCTCCCGCGAGTCGGGTGCGGCCGGGAGGTAGAGCGTCCACCGGCCCGGTTCCGGGTCGTCGGCCCGCAGCCGGGCGAGCGACGTCGACGACCACGCGGCCCCCAGCTCGGGGAACGCGGGTGGCCTGCGATCGAGGATCGTGACGGTGCCGCCGGCCGTGGTGTAGCCGATCCGGCGGCGTTCGCGCTGCGGCTCGGGGACGAGCCCCGCACACCACGCCGCGAGCTGCTCGCGCACCTGCTCCGGGACTCCCATGCGGGCACATGGTCCCCGATCCGGATCCGTCCGGAAAGTCCCTCTCCGGTCGCAGGCCTCCACCGGAGGTCGTAACCGTCGATGGGCACCCGCGCGCGATGTGCCGGGCCCGCGCGGTGACGACGCTGGAACCCGGGACGACCGGCGGCGCCCGAGCCGCCGGCGCCGCTACGGGAGGACAGCCGGATGCGCCGGAGCAGGTTCTGGTCACGTGGACGGGGGGCACCGGTCCGCCGGTCCTTCCCGGCACTGGTTGCGACGGGCGTCGCGCTCCTCGTGGCCGCGGGGTGTGCGGCGCCCCCACCGGCCGATCCGGCACCGCCGGTGTCGGCGCCCCCGGTCACCGCGGAGCTGACCGGCACCGACGTCGACGCCTGGCTGGACGGCCTGCTCCCGTCCGCGCTGGAACGGTCCGGCATCGCCGGGGCGACGGTCGCCGTGGTGCACGACGGTGAGCTGCTGACCGCGCGCGGCTTCGGTCATGCGGGCGGCGCACCGGTCGATCCGGACCGGACCCTGTTCCGGGTCGGCTCGGTCTCCAAGGTGGTCACCGCGACGGCCGTCCTGCAGCAGGTCGAGCAGGGCCGGATCGAGCTCGATGCCGACGTCCGGCAGTATCTCGACTTCCCGCTCCCGCTGCGGTTCGAGCCGCCGGTCACGATGCGCCACCTGCTGACCCACACCGCGGGCTTCGAAGAGCAGGTCCGTGGCCTGATCTCGCACGGCGAGAGCAGCCCCGACCTGCGGGAGGTGCTCGCGGCCGATCCGCCGGAGCAGGTCTTCAGCCCCGGTACGACGCCCGCCTACTCCAACTACGGCTACGCGCTGGCCGGGTACGTGGTGGAGCGCGTCACCGGCACCCCGTTCGAGGAGCAGGTCCGGCACGCGGTGCTGGAACCCGCCGGGATGACCTCCTCGACGTTCGCCCAGCCGCTCCCGGAGGGGCTGCGCGACCGGTTGTCGGCGGGATACCCGAACACCGATGAGCCGGCGATGCCGTTCGAGACGGTCGGGCCCGCCCCGGCGGGCTCGCTGAGCGCGTCGGCGACCGACATGGCGCGGTTCGTCCGGGCGCTGCTCGACGAGCCCGGCGCCGGATCGCTGCTCGCCCCGGAGACCGCCGAGCTGATGCGCACCCCCGGGCTCGGCCCGGACACCCTTGGCACGATCGCCGAGGGCCCGCGGATGACGCTGGGCATGTTCGACGAGAGCCGCAACGGCCGACTGGTGCTCGGGCACGGTGGCGACACCACGCTGTTCCACTCCCACCTGCAGGTCTACCCGGCCGAGCGGACCGGTGTGTTCGTCTCGATGAACAGCAACGGGCGCGGTGCGATCGACACCCTGGAGATCCGGCGGGCGCTGCTCGACGGGTTCGCCGACCGCTACTTCCCGGCGGCCGGTGACCCGCTGACCCCGGCGCCCGAAGCGGCCGGGTCGAGCGACCGCGCGGCGGCGGTCGCCGGGAGGTACGAGTCCACCCGGGCGGCGTACAGCACCTTCCTGTCCGCACTCGGCATGCTCGGGCAGACCGAGGTGACCGCCCGCCCGGACGGCACGCTGCTCGTCACCTCGGGGCCCGGGAGCGTCCGACCGGCCGGCTACCGGGAGATCCGGCCTGCGGTCTGGCAGGAGATCGGCGGGAACCGGTTGCTGACCACCCGCACGACCGGGGACCGGGTCACCGAGATCGGCTTCGAGTCGGCCTTCACCCTGCAGCGCACCGGCCCGTTCCGGGACTCCTCGACCGCCGGGCCGGTGCTCGCGGTGTCCGCCACTGCCCTGCTCGTGGGCCTGCTCGCCTGGCCGGTCGGGGCGTTGCTGCGCCGCCGCGGGATGCCCGCCCGGCCCTCGCCCGGCCGGGCCGACCGGATCCTGCACCTCCTGACCCGGTTCGCGGCCGGCTGCGCGCTGGTCGCACTGGCCGGCTGGGCGACCGTGCTGGGCATGGTCAGCGTCCTCGCCGAGGTGCCGGTGCCGCTGCTGCACGCGTTGCAGGCGGCGCAGTAGATCGCTCTGAACGGGACGTTGATCGCGGCGGCGGGCGTGGTCACCGCGGTGCGCGGTGGCGCGGACCGGTGGGCGGTCGCGGGCCGGGTCGGCCTGCTGCTCGGCCTGGCCGGGGTGGGCTGGATCGCGATCGCGTTCGGGCTGCTGTCCTCCAGCATCGGATACTGAGTGCCGGCCGCCGGGCGTCGATGCCGGGTGCCGGGCACCGGGTGTCCGATACTGGGCACCATGTCCCCGCCCGCTGCCGAGCCGGACCCGGTTCCCGGCCGGGGCCGGCTGCCCGAGCGGTTCGACGCGCTGCTCACCGCGGCCGGGCTGATCGGGCCGTTCCGCCGGGACTGCGCGCTCGGCGTGCTGGTGGCCGGGATGATGGCGCTCGTGGTCGGGCTGTTGGCGACCGGGGTCGATCCGGACGTCGCGTTCGACCCGCCCGGGCTCGCCGCCCTGCTGGTGCTCACCACCGCGCAGGGCCTGCTGCTGGCACTGCGCCGGACCACTCCGGTGCTCTGTCTGGGCCTCGTCGTGGGCATGCAGGTGGTGGTGTTCGCGGCGGTACCTCCCGACCTGACCCTGCGTGGCCCGGCTCCGCTGATCGCGGCGTACACCTGCGGGGTGCTGCTGGCGCCGCGCCGGGCTGCCCGGCTGGTACCGGCGGCCGCGCTGGTCGAGTCGATCGGATTCGTCGCGCTGCTGTTCCCGGTCCCGTCGGTCGGTGCGCTGATCGTGCCGGCGTCCGCCCAGCTGATCTCCGCGGCGCTGACCTATGGGGCGGCCACGCTGATCGGTGCCTACATCGCCGCCCGGCGCGGCTACGTCGCGCTGCTGCGGGCGCGCGCTGCGGAGGCGGAGCGGGCACAGCGCGCCCGGACCGACGACGCCGTCCGGCGGGAACGGTCCCGGATGGCCCGCGAGCTGCACGACGTCGCCGCCCACCACCTGTCCGGGATGGTCGTGCAGGCGGCCATGGTGGAACGGCTGGTCGACCGGGATCCCGAGCAGGCGCGGCGGATCGCCGGCCGGGTCCGGGAGCAGGGCCGGGAGACGCTGCGCGACCTGCGGATGGTGGTGGGCGCGCTGCGCGATCCCGGCAGCACCGGGCAGGCGCCGGAGGACGACGCACCGGTGCCCGGCCTGGCCGCCCTGGACCGGCTGGTCGCGACGACCCGGGAGCTGGGCACCCCGGTCACCGTGGAGCGCCGCGGCGAGATCCCGGAGCTGCCGCCGATCGCCGACGTCGCAGGTCACCGGGTGGTCCAGGAAGCGCTGGCGAACGCCCGCGAGCACGCGCCCGGCGCGGCCGTCCGGATCGTGCTGGAGCGCGTCTCCGACGAACTGCGGATCGAGATCGTCAACGACGCCCCGGACGTGCCGCCCACCGGCCCCGGCGAGGGCCGCGGCTTCGGCCTGGTCGGCATGCGGGAGCGGGCACAGCTGGTCGGGGCGCGGTTCGAGGCCGGACCGACCGGACCGGGAGGATGGCGGGTGTGCCTGGCACTGCGGGTGGAGCCCGAGGCGGCACCGTGACCGGAGGTGACCCCGTGATCAGGGTGCTGCTGGTCGACGACCAGGCGGTGGTGCGGGCCGGGTTCCGGATGTTCCTGGAGCTGGCCGGTGGCATCGAGGTCGTCGGCGAGGCCGCGGACGGCGCGGAGGCGGTGCGGCTGGCCCGCCGGCTCTCCCCCGACGTCGTGTGCATGGACGTCCGGATGCCCGGCGGCAACGGGCTGATCGCGACCCGGGAGATCGTCGCGGGCGACCCACCGGTGCCCGCGGTACTGGTGGTGACGACCTTCGATCTCGACGAGTACGTGTTCGGGGCGCTGGAGGCCGGAGCGAGCGGGTTCGTCCTCAAGGACACCGATCCGGACGACCTGGTGCACGCGGTCCGCCGGCTGGCCGCCGGGCACGGCCTGGTCGACCACACCGTGACCCGGCGGGTCATCTCCGAGTTCGCCCGGCGGCGTCCGGCCGCGGAGCCGGCCGCCGGACCGGCGGCGGATCTGACCCCGCGCGAGACCGAGATCGTCCGGCTGCTGGCCGGTGGGCTGTCGAACGCCGAGATCGCAGCCGAGCTCGTCGTCGAGACGAGCACGGTGAAGTCGCACCTCGGCCGGGCCATGACGAAGATCGGCGCCCGGGACCGGCTGCAGACCGTGGTGTGGGCCTACCGCACCGGCGTCGCGTCGCCCGGCTGAGCGTTCCGCGCCGGGTATCGTCGCCGTCCATGGCACAGCAGCACGAGGTCAGCCGGTTCGGGCACGTCGATCCCGAGGGTCTTCCGCCGGATCTGGCCGAGCGCATCGGCGCGATCGCCGAGAAGTCCGGGTTCGTCCCGAACGTGTTCCGGGCACTCGGGAAGCGGCCCGCCGAGCTGCGCGCGTTCCTGGACTACCACGACGCGCTGATGGAGCCGGCCGCCGACGCGGGCGGACTGTCGAAGGCCGAGCGCGAGCTCGTCGTCGTGGCCACCTCGGGGGCGAACAACTGCACGTACTGCGTGGTCGCGCACGGGGCGATCCTGCGGATCCGGTACCGCGACCCGGAGATCGCCGATCGGGTCGCGACCAACCCGTACGCGGTGGAGCTGTCGGTCCGCGAGCGGGCGATCGTCGACCTGGCACTGCTCGTCGCCCGGCAGTCCGAGTCGCTCGACGAGGCCGATCTCGACGCCGCCCGCGACGCCGGTCTGACCGACGACGAGATCTGGGACGTCGGCGCCATCACCGCGCTGTTCTCGATGTCGAACCGGCTCGCGCACCTCACCGCGCTGCGCCCGAACCCGGAGTTCTTCCTGATGGGACGCACTCCGCGGAGCTGACGAGCGGGAACTTCCTGCCCGCCGAGCCGCGTTCCCCTACCGTGGGCTCGACAGCCCGCGGCACGCCGAGCTGCCGCGTCCGTCACGGAGGTCCTTCACGATGTCCCTGTTCCGACGACTCGTCGTCCTGGCCGGTGCGGCCGAGGCCGCCCGCCGCTACGCCCGCTCCAACCCGGACAAGGCCGGGAAGGCCCTGGACTCGGCCGTCCAGTTCGTCGACAAGCAGACCGGCGGCAAGTACACCAACCAGATCGCCGGTGTCGCCCGCAAGGCGAAGGACGCAGCCGGTATCCCGCAGCCCGGTTACGGCTACGGGGCCCCCGGCACCACGCCGCCGGCACCGGGTCCGCGGCAGCCCGGGCCGGGTGACGGGCAGCAGCCGGGTGGCCCCGGGCAGCCGCCGGCCTTCCCGCCGCCGAACCCCGGCAACCAGTAGGCGGCCGAGATCGCCCGCGACCGGCCCCGACACCCGCACGGTGCCGGGGCCGTCGCATGTGGACTCCTGGTGGGTCGCACCGCACGAGCTGTCCCGGCGCCCGGTCCCGTGCCAGGATCGGGGACGACGCCCGAGCGTCCGTGATCCGCCCACCCGTGCGGGTCACGGTGCCGACACCGCCGGCCGGCCACCCCGGCCCGGCGAGACCGAGGAGGTACGCCGTGGAGGAACCGCAGGCGTGGGTACCGGGGGATCCGCGGTCGCGGCCCAGCCGCGACCAGGTCGTCGCCGGATTGAAGGGGGTCGACGAAGGCGGGGTCGAGCTCGTCCAGCTGCTGACGCCCGAGGGCGAGCGGGTGCACCACGAGCACTTCGACCGCTACACCGCCGACGTCACGCTCGACGACCTCAAGTCGCTGTACCGGGATCTCGTGCTGGTCCGGCGGGCCGACCGCGAGGGAAACTCGCTGCAGCGCCACGGCGAGCTCGGCATCTGGGTGCCGCTGCTCGGCCAGGAGGCCGCGCAGGTCGGCTCCGGCCGGGCGCTGCGCCCGTCCGACATGTGCTTCCCGAGCTACCGCGAGCACGGCGTCGCCTGGACCCGCGGGGTCGATCCGACCGAGCTGCTCGGGATCTTCCGCGGCACCGACCACGGCAGCTGGGACTTCGCGGCCCGCCGCTTCCACCCGTACACGATCGTGATCGGCAACCAGTGCCTCAACGCGGCCGGCTACGCGATGGGTCAGCGGTTCGAGTCGAAGGTCGGTGACCGGGAGACCGGTGAGGCCACGATCTGCTACTTCGGCGACGGCGCCACCAGCCAGGGCGACGTGCACGAGGGCTTCGTCTGGGCCGCCGCCTACGACGCCCCGCTGGTCTTCTTCTGCCAGAACAACCAGTGGGCGATCTCGGTCCCGCTGGAGCGCCAGACCCGGGTGCCGCTCTACCAGCGCGCCCGCGGCTACGGGTTCCCCGGTGTCCGGGTGGACGGCAACGACGTCCTCGCCTGCCTCGCCGTCACCCGCTGGGCGCTCGACGAGTGCCGGACCGGCAACGGGCCGGTGCTGATCGAGGCCTTCACCTACCGGATGGACTCGCACACCACCTCCGACGACGCGACCCGCTACCGGCTGGCCGACGAGGTCGAGTTGTGGAAGCTGAAGGACCCGATCGAGCGGGTCCGGGTGCACCTGGCCCGGCGGCACGGCGTCGAGCAGGAGTTCTTCGAGGCCGTCGACGCCGAGGCGAACGAGCTGGGCGAGCGGCTCCGCGCGTTCTGCCGGGCGATGCCCCAGCCGGGCCCGGAGCGGATGTTCTCCGAGGTCTACGCGGACGCGTCGCCGCAGGTCGACGCGCAGCGCGCGGAGTACCTCGCCTATCACGCCTCCTTCGCCGGTGAGGAGGAGCAGGCATGAGCACCACCACGATGGCCAAGGCCCTCAACGACGGGCTGCGCGCCGCGATGGAGCGCGACCCCAAGGTCCTGATCATGGGTGAGGACGTCGGCAGGCTCGGCGGCGTCTTCCGGATCACCGACGGACTGCAGAAGGACTTCGGCGAGCAGCGCGTGCTGGACACGCCGCTGTCCGAGTCCGGCATCATCGGCGCCGCGATCGGGCTCGCCGTGCGCGGCTTCCGGCCGGTCTGCGAGATCCAGTTCGACGGGTTCGTCTTCCCCGGCTTCGACCAGATCGTCTCCCAGCTGGCGAAGCTGCGGTACCGGACACAGGGGGCGGTGCCGGTGCCGGTCGTCGTCCGGATCCCGTTCGGCGGCGGGATCGGGGCGGTCGAGCACCACTCGGAGTCGCCGGAGTCGCTGTTCGCGCACGTCGCGGGTCTGAAGGTGGTCGCGTGCGCGACGCCGGCCGATGCGCACTGGATGATCCAGCAGGCGATCGCCTGCGACGACCCGGTGATCTTCTTCGAGCCGAAGCGCCGCTACTGGGAGAAGGGCACGGTCGATCCCGATCTCGGTGCCGCCCCGCCGCTGCACTCGGCGCGGGTCGTCCGCCCCGGTTCGACCCTCACCATCGCCACCTACGGCCCGATGGTGAAGACCTGCCTGGAGGCCGCGACCGCGGCCGCCGAGGACGGCCAGGATCTCGAGGTGATCGACCTGCGCACGCTCTCCCCGCTGGATCTGGGACCGGTGGCGGAGTCGGTGCGCCGTACCGGCCGGCTGGTCGTGGTGTCCGAGGCGCCGTCCGAGTCGTCGATCACCTCGGAGGTCGCGGCCCGGATCCAGCAGGAGTGCTTCTTCTCGCTCGAGGCACCGGTGCTGCGGGTGACGGGCTTCGACACCCCGTACCCACCGTCCCGGCTGGAGGACGACTACCTCCCCGACCTGGACCGGGTTCTGGATGCCGTCGACCGTTCGCTGGCCTGGTGAGGGACCCCGATGACGCGTGAGCTGTTCAACCTGCCCGACGTGGGCGAGGGACTGACCGAGGCCGAGATCGTCGCCTGGCGGGTCGCGCCGGGCGACACGATCGAGGTCAACGACGTGATCGTCGAGATCGAGACGGCGAAGGCGGCCGTGGAGCTGCCGTCGCCGTGGGCGGGCACGGTCGGCGAGCTGCTGGCCGAGCCGGGCGCGACGATCGAGGTCGGGAGCCCGATCATCGCCATCGACACCCCCGGCTCGGACCGGTCCTCGGCCGGGTCCCCGGCCGAGGAGGCCGGCGCGAAGATCGGCGAGGCGGGCAAGGACGGCCGGATCGCCACACTGGTCGGCTACGGCCCGCGGCAGGGTTCGGTGCGGCGGCGTCCGCGGCGCGGGGCCGGTGCGCCCGCCGGGGAGCCGGCGCAGCCGGTTCCGGCGGAGCCTGCTCCGCCGCAGTCCGTTCCGGCACAGCCCGCTTCGGCACAGCCCGTTCCGGCACAGCCGGTTCCGGCGGAGCCCGCCTCGGCACAGCAGGACGTCCCGGCCGGGGTGGCCGCCGCCGCGGTGGGGCCCGGCGAGGCCGCGGAGCACCGGGCGGAGGTGCCCGGTGCGGCACCGTCCGGGGATCCCGAGCCCGGTGCGGCTACCGGGGCGACCGGTCCGGCCGCGGCGCAGGTGCCGCTCGCACCCCCGCCGGTCCGGTTGGTCGCCCGGGAACTGGGGGTGGACCTGCGCACGGTGACCGGTACCGGGCCGCACGGCCGCATCACCCGCGACGACGTGCACGCGACCGCGAACGGATCGCCCGGATCGGTTTCCGGCGCTCCGGCGCAGGGTCCCGGTCCGGCGGCTGCGGATGCCGGGTCGGCTGCCGCGGCTGCTGCCGGTGCTGTGGGGACCGTCGGTGCGGCGGGTGGTGCCGGTGCGGCGCGCCCGGCGGGTGTTTCCGGTTCCACCGGTGCTGCCGCGGGTGTTCGGGCTGCCACCGCCGCTACCGCGGGTGCTTCCGCTGCCACCACGGGCGTTCCGGCTGCCACCGGCGGTGCCGCGGGTGCTCCGGCTGCCGCAGCGGGACCGGCGGCCGATGCCGGCCCGGGCACCACCCCGGCCCCGGCCGGCTCCGGCGACCGGCGCGAGCCGATCCGGGGCGTCCGCAAGGCCACCGCCGCCGCGATGGTGGCCAGCGCCTTCACCGCACCGCACGTCACCGAGTTCCTCAGCGTCGACGCCACCGAGATGATGGCGCTGCGCGAGCGGTTGCGCGCGTCGCGCGAGTTCGCCGGGGTGAAACTGACCCCGCTGGCGTTCGTCGCGAAGGCGGCCTGCCTGGCGGCCGCCCGCACGCCCGCGGTGAACGCCGCCTGGGACGAGCGGGCCGGCGAGATCGTCTACTACGAGCGGGTGCAGCTCGGGATCGCCGCCGCGACCCCGCGCGGCCTGCTGGTGCCGAAGATCCGCGACGCCGACCGGCTCGCGCTGCGGCCGATGGCGGAGGCGCTGAGCGAGCTCACCGAGACGGCTCGCGCCGGCCGGACGGCACCCGCCGACCTGGTCGGCGGCACGTTCACGATCACCAACGTCGGTGCGCTCGGCGTCGACACCGGCACCCCGATCCTGAACCCCGGCGAGTCCGCGATCCTGGCGGTCGGGTCGATCAAACAGGCGCCGTGGGTGGTCGACGGGGAGCTGGCCGTGCGCACGGTCTGCCGGCTCGCGCTGTCGTTCGACCATCGGGTGGTCGATGGTGCCGAGGGCTCCCGGTTCCTCGCCGACGTGGGCGCCCTACTGGCGGATCCGGGGATCGCCCTCACCTGGTAGCCCGCGGCCGATCGGGGCGAATTCGGACGGATCGGGAGCAGAACGGCGCCGTCGCGCGTTGTCGGGACATGCCGTTCGTGCTGCTCTACATCGTGCTCGAGGTGCTGGCGATCGTCGCGCTGGCGTCCTGGATCGGTGCGGGCTGGACCATCCTGGTGCTGCTCGCCGGCTCCGTGCTGGGCCTGTTGCTCGCCCGCCGCGAGGGGGTCCGCGCCGCGCGGGCGCTGGGTGCCGCGGTGCAGCGGGGGAAGCTCGCGCACGAGGAGGCCACCGACAGCCTGCTGATCGCGATCGGCGGCGTGCTGCTGTTCCTGCCCGGCCTGATCACCGACCTGCTCGGGCTGGCGCTGGTCTTCCCGCCGACCCGTGCGCTCGCGCGGCGGCGGATGGTCAGCGCGGCGGAGCGCGCGGCGCCGGGTCTGCGCACCGCGCGGATCCGCTACGGCGCCACCGTGGTCGACGGCGAGACGGTGACCGAGCCGGGGCCCGGGCCCGACCGGGCCACCGGCTATCCGTTGATCACCGGGCCCGCGGCCGGTGGTGGCGGGCCGGTGGTCGAGGGCGAGATCGTCGACGACGACCGGAGCCGGCGCGACTGACCGGCGCCGGCGCGACCGAGCGGGGCCGGTGCAATTGACTGAGGTCAGCACGACCGAGCGGGGTGGCGGGGGTGACGGCGCGCACCCCCGCCGGTCTCACCAGCCGGGTCGGGTGCCGACCAGGAGGATGCGCAGGCTCTCGAGCCGGCGACGACGCTGTGTGTTCGGGCGCATCCGCAGCGTCGAGTGATGCGTCTCGGCGGCGCGATGCCGTCCACGACGTGGGGTCACGGCGCTTCCTTCCAGGGGAGGGAACGGGTGCGACATGCTGTTCTGTAGTCATATTCGCTGGTCGAGGCCGGTTCCGGAAGGTCGACCGACGGAGGCCACCGGATCGTGACTACAACGGTGTTATTCGGGTCCTTGCGTCTCACTGACGGTCGGTGAGACGTCGACCGAGCGACGCCGGAACAGTGATGACGCGGAGGCGTTATCACTCTCCGTGATGTCTTGTCGGGGCGTGTTCGGCGGCGTCCGGGCCGTTTCCGGCCCATCGGTACGGAGCGGGGCCGCAGGTGGCGGGGAAATCGGCGTCGAAGCACGGCCCCCGGCGGGAGTCGTGGGGCGGGGTGGCGCACGGTGGCGGCGAGAAATCCGGTCACCGTGCTCCCGCTGGGCCGTGCGGGTGATGGCGACCGACACGCCGGGCGCTCGCTATCGCCGTATACGAAATCCGGAAGATCGGCGGATACCGTCGGATCATGGACCCGGTGCGCAACCCGTTCGCCCCCGGCGCCGGGCAGCGCCCGCCCGAACTGGCCGGCCGGGACCGTGAGGTCGACGCCTTCGAGATCGTCCTGGAGCGGGTGGCGCGCGGCCGGCCGGAGCGCAGCCTGGTGCTCACCGGTCTGCGCGGGGTCGGCAAGACGGTGCTGCTCGGCGAGTTGCGCTCGATGGCGATGCACGCCGGCTGGGGCGCCGGGAAGATCGAGGCACGGCCGGAGGCCGACCTGCGCCGTCCGCTGTCGGCGGCGCTGCACCGCGCCATCCGTGATCTCGCCGTCCGGCACCGGGCCCCGGAGCGGATCGACGAGGTACTCGGCGTACTGAAAGCGTTCGCGCTGCGGTCCTCGCCGGAGGGCACCAAGCTGCGCGACCGCTGGCAGCCGGGCATCGACGTCCCGGTCCGCAACGGCCGGGCCGACTCCGGTGACATCGAGATCGACCTCGTCGAGCTGTTCACCGAGGTCGCCGAGCTCGCGCAGGACGTCGGCTCGGGCATCGCCCTGCTCATCGACGAGATGCAGGACCTGCGGGCCGAGGACGTGTCCGCCCTCTGCGCGGCCTGCCACGAGCTGTCCCAGTCCCGGGTGCCACTGGTCGTCGTCGGGGCCGGGCTGCCGCACCTGCCCGCGGTGCTGTCGGCGTCGAAGTCCTACTCGGAGCGGTTGTTCAAGTACTCGCGGATCGACCGGCTGGACCGCGCCGACGCCGACTTCGCGTTGCTCGCACCCGCGGAGCGGGAGGACGCGATGTTCGACGGGGAGGCGCTCGACGACCTGTACCGGCGCTCCGGCGGCTACCCGTACTTCGTCCAGGCCTACGGCAAGGCGGCCTGGGACGCCGCGCCCACCAGTCCGATCGGGGTGCGCGACGTCGAGATGGCCGCCCCCGAGGCGGAGGCCGAGCTGGCGGTGGGCTTCTTCGGGTCCCGGTTCGAGCGTGCCACCCCCGCGGAGCGGGAATACCTGCGTGCGATGGCCGAGCTGACCGACGGCGAGGACCTGCCGGTCGAGACGGCGGGGGTGGCGAAGCACCTGGAGCGGCGGGCGTCGTCGCTGTCGCCGGCCAGGGACAGCCTGATGAAGAAGGGCCTGGTCTACTCGGCGCAGCGGGGCCAGATCGCCTTCACCGTCCCGCACTTCGGGCGATACCTGCTCGCGAACACATGAGCACTCGCCCGTTCGAGTGAAAAGAACTTGCGGTGTAACGCGTCGTCGACGTGCGACGACGTCCCTGGTGAGCCCCGCGGTGCAACCGGACCCCCGACTCGGTCGCACCGCGGGGCGTTCCACGTCCGAGGCCTCCCCCGCTCCTCCCGGGCGCTGCCGGGGGCGCCCCAGCGGGGCCGTAGCATCTTGCGGGTGGCCGAGCCCAAACTCGAGATCCAGATGCTTCATGACCGCGTCATGATCAAGGCGATCGAGGGTGCCGGTGAGCGACGGAGCTCGGCCGGAATCGTGATCCCGGCAACCGCGCAGGTCGCCAAGCGTCTGGTCTGGGGAGAGGTGGTCGGGGTGGGGCAGCACGTCCGCACGGTGAAAGCCGGCGATCGTGTCCTTCTCGCCACCGACGACCAGTACGAGGTCGAGATCGGTGGGGTCGCCCATCTGGTGATGCGCGAGCGGGACCTGCACGCGGTGGCCAGCGAGGCTGCCCAGTACGGGACCGGTCTCTACCTCTGACCCTGGTTCCGCCGGCCCTGCGCGGCGCGGAACCGGCAGGAACCACGGCAGTGCGGAAAGGAAGTCCGACGTCATGCCCGAGCGTCAGTCCCCGTCCGGCGAGGACACCGAGCAGCCGGTGACATCCGCACCGGATCCGGCGACGGGAGACGGTGACGAGGCCGGTGGGGGTCCTGAGACCACGGAGTCGTCCGGTCGGCCGGTGATGCCGGCCCGCCGCCCGTCCCCCCGCCCCGTCCCCGCACCGCAGGCCGACGGAGCCGCACCGACCGCGCCGCCCGCAGCCGGGCGTCCCTCGCCGGGGCCGCGCCCCGTCGATCCCGCCGAGGCCGTCGAGCAGGCGCCCGCGGATTCCCCGGCGGCCAGGGCGGTCGCCGGCCAGGCCGCCGCAGCCCACCCGCAGGCCGGTACCCCGGCCGCCGGGCCGGATCAGACGGGTACGGGCACCGACGGGGCGACCGCCCCGGGACCGGCCGCCACCCCGTCCGCTCCGCGCCCGGGTACCGCCCCGCCGCAGACCGGCGGCGCTCAGCCGGGCAACGGCCCCCAGCCGGGTAGCGGCGCTCAGCCGGGCAACGGCTCCCAGGGGGGCAACGGGCCCCAGGCGGGTTCCGCCGCCCAGCCGGTGACCGGCGCCCGGCCCGACGGCGCGCCGCGCCCCGGCCCGGCCGCCGGAGCTGCCGGAGCCGGAGCAGCAGCAGCCGGAGTCGGCGGAGCGGCCGCCCAGCAGGGCGCCGAGCCGGGTCCCGGCCCCGCCGAGCCCGCAGGTTCCGCACAGCCGGGCTCCCCGACCGTCCCCGCTCCCACCCCGAAGGCCGCGGATGCCCCGACCGTCCAGCACCCGGCGGCCCCGGCCGGCACCGACCAGGACACCGTCCGGGTCGCACCGGTGAGCGAGCAGCAGACCCACGTGATGCCCCGGGTGACCCCGGCGTCCGCGCAGGCCGACGCCGGCGGCTCGGGTGCGCAGACCGAACGGATCCGGACCGGCGGTGCGGCTGCACTCGGCGGCGGCACGGCTGCACTCGGCGGCGGCACCGCGGCGACCGGCCCGGGTGGGCCCGGCGGGCCCGGTGGCCCGGGCGGTCCCGGCTCCGGTTCCGGCGGTACCGGTGACGGCGACGATGCGGGCCGGTCCGGCCGCAAGCGTCCGAAAGCGCTGATCATCGCGGCCGCCGCACTCGGTGTGCTGGCACTCGGATACGTCGGTGATCTCGCGCTGTCCTCGGGCAGCGTCCCGCGCGGGGTCGTCGTCGCCGGCCAGGAGATCGGTGGCATGTCCCGCGCGGCCGCGACCGAGAAGCTGCAGGCTGCGATCGAGCCCCGCTCGACGGCCCCGGTGCCGGTGCAGGCCGGTGAGATCCAGAGCGAGATCGACCCGCGAGCCGCGGGGCTGCGGGTGGACTACGACCGCACCCTCGACGAGGCCGGCGAGCAGCCGCTCAACCCGATCACCCGCATCTCGTCGTTCTTCGGCAACCGGGACGTGCCGGTCGTCAACTCCACCGACGACCGGGCCGTCCGCACCGCGCTGGAGCAGATGGCGCCGCTGGTGATGAAGGAGCCGAAGGAAGGCTCGGTCACCTTCGAGGGCCTGGAGCCGCGGCCGGTGGAGCCCGAGCCCGGCCAGGAGCTGGACGTCGACGCGGCCGTCGGGGTCGTCGAGCAGCGCTGGGCGGACGGCCGGCCGGTGGAGCTGCCGCTGATCATCGAGCAGCCCGCCACCACCCAGGCCGACGTGCAGCAGGCGATCGACGAGGTCGCCCGCCCGGCGGTCTCCGGTCCGCTCACCGTCACCGGCGAGGGCGCGAACGCGACCATCCCGCCGGAGGAGATCGCCAAGTCGCTGAGCTTCACCGCGGACCCGGAGGGGACCGCGAAGCTGAAGCCGGAGATCGCGACCAAGACGCTGGAGGACACGGCCGCCCCGCAGCTGGCCGACACCGAGCGCCCGGGCGTCGACGCCGAGCTGGACTTCGCGGCCACCCCGCCGCGGGTGATCCCCTCGGAGGACGGCCGCGGGGTCGACTACGAGGCGACGTTCGCGAACGTCCTCCCGGTCCTCACCGGCGAGGGCCCGCGCGAGGTGCCCGCGGTGTACGCGGAGCAGCCCGCCGAGATCACCACCGCGGACCTGGAGTCCCTGGGCAACGCGGTCGAGATCAGCACCTTCACCACCGGTGGTTTCGCCGCCGACTCGGGACAGAACATCCGGCGTGCCGCCGAGGCGGTGGACGGCCAGATCGTCGCGCCCGGCGAGACGTTCAGCCTCAACTCGGTCACCCTGCCGCGCAACGAGGCCAACGGCTACGTCGAGGCGGGCGTCATCGAGGACGGTCACCCGGCGCGCGGTGTCGGCGGCGGTGTCTCCCAGCTCGCCACGACGCTGTACAACGCGTCGTACTTCGCCGGGATGACCGACGTCGAGCACAAGGAGCACAGCTACTACATCAGCCGTTACCCGGTGGCCCGTGAGGCGACGGTGTTCAACAACCTGATCGACGTCAAGTTCCGCAACGACGGGCCGACCGCCGTGTTGATCAGGGCGAACTGGACGCCCAGCAACGTCACGGTGACCTTCCTCGGCCAGAAGATGTGGGAGGTCGGGTCGGCGACCGGGCCGCGGACCAACCCGACGGAGCCGCAGGTCGTGGACATCCCGGCGGGCGAGGCGTGCAGCCCGAGCAACGGTGCGCCGGGCTTCACCGCCACCGACACCCGGACGATGCGCAACGTGCAGACGGGCGAGACGCAGACGGAGACGCGGACGGTGCGGTACAACCCTCAACCGATCGTGCGCTGCGGCGGCTGATCCGGTGATCCGTCCGCTCTGGAGCTGACGAGAGGTGCGTCACGTTCGTACCCTGGTCCCTCGGCCGACGTCGGAGCGAGGGATCGGGGTTACCGGATGCGAATCGGGGACATTCTCAAGGGCAAGGGCAGCGCGGTGACCACTGTGGCGCCGGACTCTCCGGTGACGGAGGTCGTGCGCTTCATCGCCGAGGTGAACCTCGGTGCCCTGCCCGTGGTGGACGCCGGACGGCTGGTGGGGATCGTGTCGGAGCGCGACATCGTCCGCCGGCTGCATCAGCAAGGCAACGAGTCGCTCGACGCCCGGGTGTCCGAGGTGATGACGGCGGACGTGGTGACCTGCTCACCGGACGACGGCGTCGGCGAACTCGGCCGGATCATGACCGATCGCCGGATCCGGCACCTCCCGGTGGTCGTCGACGGAGAGCTGATCGGCATCGTCTCGATCGGCGACCTGGTCAAGGCCCGGATCGACATGCTCGAACAGGAGCGTGAGCAGCTGGAGAGCTACATCGCCCAGTAGCGCAGGCCGAACGTGAGAGGGCCCCGGGCGGGGAGTCCGCGCCCGGGGCCCTCTCATCGGCGGGACCGGATCAGAACGCGGCCTCGTCCAGCTCCATCAGCGCGTTGTCCGCGTTGTCGATGATCGCCTTCTCCGAGGTCAGGCGGGGAAGCACGGTCTTGGCGAAGAACGATGCGACGCCGACCTTGCCCTCGTAGAACGCCCGGTCCTTGGCCGGGGCCCCGTCGCGGCCCAGCGCCTCCAGCGCAACCGTCGCCTGCCGGAGCAGCAGCCAGCCGACGAGCAGGTCGCCGACCGCCATCAGCAGCCGCACCGTGTGCTGGCCGACCTTGTACAGGTTCGTGACGTCCTCGGCGGAGGCGTACAGGTGCCCGGTCAGCGTGCCGAGCATCCCCTGGACGTCGGTGAGTGCGGTGCGCAGGAGCTCGCGCTCCTCCTTGAGCCGGCCGTTGCCCGCGTCGGAGTCGACGAACGCCGCCACCTCGCCGGCGACGTGCGCCAGCGCCTGGCCGTTGTCCCGCACGATCTTGCGGAACAGGAAGTCCAGGGACTGGATCGCGGTCGTGCCCTCGTACAGCGAGTCGATCTTGGCGTCCCGGATGTACTGCTCGATCGCGTAGTCCTGCAGGAAGCCCGAGCCGCCGAGGGTCTGCAGCGACTGGACGAGCTGCTCGGTGGCCCGCTCCGAGCCGACCCCCTTCACGATCGGCAGCAGCAGGTCGTTGACCTTCTCGGCCAGCTCGGTGCTGATCCCGCCGCCCTCGTCGCCGAGCCGGATCCGGTCCTGGAAGGTCGAGGTGTAGGTGTAGACGGCGCGCAGGCCCTCGGCGTAGGCCTTCTGCAGCATCAGGCTGCGCCGGACGTCGGGGTGGTGGGTGATCGTCACCCGCGGCGCGGTCTTGTCGGTCATCCGGGTCAGATCGGCGCCCTGCACCCGCTCCTTGGCGAACTCCAGCGCGGTCAGGTAACCGGCCGAGAGCGTGCCGATCGCCTTGGTGCCGACCATCATCCGGGCGTACTCGATGACCTGGAACATCTGGGCGATGCCGTCGTGGACATCGCCCAGCAGCCAGCCGACCGCGGGCGTGCCGTGCGCCCCGAAGGTCAGCTCGCAGGTGGTGGAGGCCTTGAGGCCCATCTTGTGCTCGACGTTCGTCACGAAGGCACCGTTGCGCTCACCGGGCTCGCCGGTCTCGGTGTCGAAGTGGAACTTCGGCACCAGGAACAGCGACAGGCCCTTGGTGCCCGGCTTCGCGCCCTCGGGGCGGGCCAGCACCAGGTGCATGATGTTCTCGGTGAAGTCCTGCTCGGCCGAGGTGATGAAGCGCTTCACACCCTCGATGTGCCAGGTGCCGTCGTCCTGCGCGATGGCCTTGGCGCGCCCCGCGCCGACATCCGACCCGGCGTCCGGCTCGGTCAGCACCATCGTGGCGCCCCAGGCCCGGTCGATCATGAGCTCGGCCCAGCGCTTCTGCTCGTCGGTGCCGTTGCGGTGCACGATCCCGGCGAAGTTCGGCCCGGCCATGTACATGAAGACGGCCGGGTTGGAGCCCAGCATCATCTCGGCGGCGGCCCACTGCACGGACGGCGGGATGCCGTAGCCGCCCAGCTCGGTCGGCAGGCCGAGGCGCCACCACTCGCCGTCCCAGAGGACCTTGTAGGCGTCCTTGAGTTCCTGCGGGGTGCTGACGGAGAAGGTCTTCGGGTCGTAGACCGGCGGGTTGCGGTCGATCGTGGCGTAGTGCTCGGCGAGCGGGCCGGTGCACACGGCGGACAGCTCGGACAGCACGCCCTTGGCGGTGTCGAGGTCGACCCCCTCGAACGGCCCGGTGCCGAGGTGGTCCTGCACCCGGAAGACCTCGAAGAGGTTGAACTCGAGGTCGCGCAGGTTGCTCTTGTAGTGGCCCATCAGTCCTTCACCGCCGTTCCTGCCAGGGCCGATTCCATTACCGGCCGGTAACTGCCGCCAGGGTATTACTGGTCGGTAACTACTGGCAAGGCCGACTGCCGCCCGGCGCAGCGACACGAGCGAGTGATGCATTCGTCCGGCGTGCCCGAGTCGCGGATCAACTGTGATAGCTGAGAATGACGCGACGCCAGAGGCTCAGGGGACGCTCGTGGCGCATGTGACTCAGGACGGCGCCAGGGGTAGCGGTGCTCGTCCGGAAGGGCGGACGACCATGGGCGATCCGGAGGGGCGACTGCGCTGGAGCCGGCGGGGAGCGCTGGCGGTCGGCGCGGCTGCGGGGGCCGGTCTGGTCGTGCCGGGCCTCGCCGGTCGGGCGCACGCGACGGAGCCACCGACCACCGAGCCCGCGCCGCGGCCGCGCCCGGCCAGGGTGCCGGGGCCGGAGTCGGTGCCCGGACCGGAGGGGATGCCCGGGCCGGCGGCCGGGGCCGGCGGTCTGTCCGAGGCGGTCCGCGCCCCGTACATCGCCCGGTGCTTCGAGTGGGGGGCGCGCAAGCCCAAGTTCCCGCCGAAGATCTGGGACCGGCGGCCGATCCGGATCCTGGTGCACCACACCGCCGGGGCGAACACCACCGACTACAGCGTCGGTGCGGCGCACCGGCTCGCCCGGGGCATCCAGGCGTATCACATGGACAGCAACGGGTGGCTGGACTCGGGTCAGCACTTCACGATCTCGCGCGGCGGGCACATCATGGAGGGCAGGCTCTACAGCCTCGGCGAGCTCAACGGCGGCCGCCGCGTGGTCGAGGGCGCGCACAGTCCCGGCCAGAACGTGATCGCGATCGGGATCGAGAACGAGGGCACCTACATCGGTGTCGAACCGACCCCTGCGCTGTGGAACTCGCTGCGCGCCACGTGCGCCTACATCTGCCTGAAGTACGGGATCGCGCCGACCGAGCTCTACGGGCACCGCGACTACCGCAACACGATCTGCCCCGGGGACCGGCTCTACGGCATGCTGCCGCGACTGCGCTCCGAGGTCGCGGGCCTGCTCGGGCGCCGGCTGTCCCGGACCGAGGCCGGGAAGGCGAGCTGGCCGCTGCTGCGCGAGGGCGCCTCCGGTGCCCTCGTCGAGGCCGCGCAGTACCTGCTGCGCGATGCCGGGACGCTGCGCGGGAAGCCGGACGGCCGCTACGACGACCGGACCGTCACCGCCGTCACCGAGTTCCAGACCGCGCACCGCGCCGACGACGTCAACGGCATCCTCGGTGGCGAGTCGTGGCCGGAGCTCGCCCGCACCGTGCGTGCCGGGACCGAGGGCGACGCCGCGCGGGCGGTCGAGGTGCTCGCGGCGTACCGGAAGGTGGAGAGCGTGCCGGACGTCGTCGACCATCCGGTCTGGCAGCGGCTGCTGGGGACCGGCGGCTCGCCGGTGCCGGTCGCCGAGGACCCGCCGGGAGTCCTGGACCGCTGACCCCGGACGGCGGCGCGGCCCCGGCCGCGGCGCGGGGCCGGTCCGTCCGCACGGGACCGTCCGTCCGATTCGGGCGAAACGAGGTGTTCTGTCGGGTATCGTGGTCGACGCCATGGACCAGCCCCCGCCGCAGTTGCGCCGCGCCG
Source organism: Pseudonocardia autotrophica (assembly GCF_003945385.1). Taxonomy (NCBI): domain Bacteria; kingdom Bacillati; phylum Actinomycetota; class Actinomycetes; order Pseudonocardiales; family Pseudonocardiaceae; genus Pseudonocardia; species Pseudonocardia autotrophica. The sequence goes on along the minus strand of NZ_AP018920.1, from coordinate 7,136,553 downwards.
TCGCCTGGTGGGCAGCGGCCGTCGTCACGCAGGTCGCAGCGGTACTGGTCGCCGCGACCACTCCCCCGGTCAGCGGCGTGCTCACCACCACCGCACTCGTCCTGATCATGCTGGCCGTCCCGGCCGCGCTCGCCCACCGGATGCTGGCCGGGCGGGCCCGTGCCCGGACCGGTCTGCTCGTCGCCGGCGTGATCGGCGCGCTGCTGGCGCTGCTCCCGCCCGGGACACCGTGGCCGTTCTCCGCCCCGTCCGGGGCGCCCGCCGTGCTGGTCGCGCTCGGTGTCACGGCCGGAGTGCTGACCGTCGTCGCGGCGCTGGCCTCGTTCGCCCCGCGGGTCTCGGACCACCTGGCCGCCCCCCGGGCACGCACGAACGGCTGAACCGGCGACGGGACGAGGCACTAGTCTCGCCGGGTGCTCAACCGTTGCCCCGCGTGCGATGCCCCTGCCGCCGAGCCGTTCTTCTCGGTGACCGGGCTCCCGGTGCACGGGACCGCGGTGCTGCCCGATCCGGCGTCGGCCCGCGCCGTGTCGGTCGGCGACCAGGTGCTGGTGCTCTGTGAGCGCTGCGGGACCGTCTTCAACCGCGACTTCGCCCCGGACCTGCTCGACTACTCCGGCGACCACGAGGAGTCCCAGCACCACTCGCCGCGGTTCGCCGCCTACGCCGAGGAGATCGCCGCCGACTGGGTGGCCCGGTTCGAGTTGTCCGGCGCGCACGTCGTCGAGGTCGGTTGCGGGTCCGGGGACTTCGCGGCCGAGCTGCTCAGGGCCGGCGCCGGCCGGGTGACCGGGATCGATCCGCACTTCGTCCCGGAGCGGGTCCGCCCGGAGCTCGCCGGGCGGCTCACCGCGGTCCCGGCCGAGTTCGCCGGGGACCAGGTCGAGCCGGGCACCGCCGCGCTGGTCTGCCGGCACACCCTGGAGCACATCCCGGCGCTGGCCGGCTTCGGTGCGGAGCTGCACGCCGGGCTCCGCCGGGGAGGCGGCCGGGCGCTGCTGGCCGAGGTGCCCGATCTCGGCCGGATCCTGGCCGAGGGCGCGTTCTGGGACCTGCAGTACGAGCACTGCTCCTACTTCACCCCGTCGACCCTGCGCACCTTCCTGCTCGGCGCGGGCTTCGCCGATCCGCGCACCCGGCTCACCTACGCCGAGCAGTACGTCGTCGCCGAGGCCGGTCCGGACGGCACGCCCGGCCCGGCCGGACTCGAACAGCAGCTGCTCGACGGGCTCCGCACCACCTGCCACGACTTCGCGGCCCGGGTCGGGGACCAGATCGGACGCTGGCGGGACTGGCTGGGCGAGCGCGCCGCGGCGGGCGACGAGATCGTGGTGTGGGGCGGCGGGGCCAAGGGGCTGACCTTCCTCAACGTCGTCGAGGGCGGTGCCGGCGGCCCGGGTGCGGTGCACGGCGTCGTCGACATCAACCCCGGCCTGCAGGGCCGCTACATGGGCGGCCTCGGCCTGCCGATCCGCGCGCCGAAGGACCTGCTGGACTCGCCACCGCGGTCGGTGCTGCTGATGAACCCGGTCTACACCGGCGAGGTCCGGTCCACACTGGACGCGCTCGGGCTGGGATCCACCGAGTTGCTCGCGGTCTGACGGGTCGCCGGTCCGCGGCCTGCAGCGAGCGGATCGAAGTCGTCGGGCCATGCCGACATCAGGGACCGGTCGGCGAGGACGGCGCCGGCCCGCACCTCGGCCAGGAGGTCCCGGCCGGTGATCGCGGCGGCCGCCTGCAGCCCGCTGACCATCGAGCCCTCGGTCGCCGGGCCCCACGGGGTGCTCGTCCCGGCCAGGTAGAGGCCCCGGATCGGGGTCGCCGGGCCGGGCCGCATCGGGCCGGTCTGGGTCGGTGAGGGCGCCAGGCCGAACGGTGCCCCGGCGGTGTTGCCGACGAATCGCTCCTGGGTCGCCGGGGTGCCCAGCTCGGCGAGCCGGACCCGGCCGGAGGAGCCCGGGTAGGCCCGTTCCATGCGTTCGAGCATGCCGTCGAGCACGATCTTCTTGATCTCCCGGTAGCGCGGGTCGTTCCGGTACCCCCCGGACCGGACGTCCGCGCCGTCGAACCCCCAGAGCGCCGGGTCCGCCGGTGCGATGGTCTGGACCTCGATGGTGGCGTGTTGCGCCGGGGCGGCCCGCCGGTTCGACGGGTCGCGCCGCGACGAGGACTGCACGAACATCGGCTGGCTCCGGGCGAACTCGCGGGCCCACGCCGGCCCGTCGGTGTGTCCGCGGCCGCCGATCAGCCGGTCCCCCAGCCGCTTCAGGGCCGTCAGCGAGGTCAGGTCGTCCCACTCGGGGATCACGAAGTGGTTGGTGTTGGGGGCCGCGGACAGATCGAGATCGACGCCGAAGAAGCCGTTGATCAACGGCTGGGACATCGTCCAGCTCCGGACCCGCGCGCGGGTGGCGGCCGGCAGGTGCTCCGGGCCGATCAGCTCCCGGAACGTGCGCAGGACGTCCATGGCGGAGACGACGGTGCTCGCCCGCACGGTCTCCCCCGACTCCAGCCGGACGCCGGTGACCTGCCGGTTCTCGACCAGGATCCGGTCCACCCCGGTGCCGGTCCGGATCTCACCGCCGTGGCTGCGGATCACCTCGGCGAAGCCGGCCGCGAGCATCTGGCCGCCGCCGCGCGGGTAGTAGGCGCCCCGGCCGACGTAGTTCTCCAGGAATGCGGCGTGGCCCAGCGTGCTGAGCGTGGTCGGGGTGGCGGCCTGGGTGCCGTTCTGCACCGACATCGCCAGCATCGTCCTGGGGCGGAGCCCGGCGGCGACGAGCAGTGACACGTAGGGCGCGAGCGCGAACGGGGCGGCCCGCCCGGCCCGGGCCACCGCCCGGCCGAACGCGGTCACCGAGCCCGGGTCGCTGCCGCGGTCGAGCGACTCACCGAGCCGGCGCAGCACCGACACGACCCGGCGCAGCCCGCGGCGGTCCTCCGGGAAGGTGTCCAGCAGGTTGCGCTCGAAGGTGTCCCATCCGACGGGCACCCGGACCTCGGCGCCGGGGGCGACGATCGTGTCGAAGCCGGACCGCTCCAGCGGCAGCCACTCGATCCGGTCGTCGAGCCCGAGCCCGCGGAGCAGGGTGGGGACCTGGCCGCCGGGGCCGCAGTCGCCGACGTAGTGCACGCCGCAGTCGAACTCCCAGCGCCCCTGCCTGCGGAAGACGTGCGAGCTGCCGCCGATCGCGGTGTAGCGCTCGACGAGCAGGACCTGGTGCCCGAGGGCCGCCAGGTGCGCGGCGGCGCTGCAGCCGCCGAGGCCGGCGCCGACGACCACGGTGTCGTATCGGTTCGACATGGCTCCCCCGAGCTTCGGACCCGGCCGTACGCCGGTGTCGGAGCGTCCGACGGTAGGGTCGCCCCGAACAATATGCAAGCAGATTCAAAAATGAATTTGTCTACAAATACGGCGGCGGTAGGGTGCCGGCGTGACTACTGCGGACCGGTCGTCGCCCCGGGTACAGCGGCGCCGGGAGCGCAACCGTGCGGCGATGCTCGACGCCGCCGAGGCGATGTTCGCGGCCGGCCGGTACGGCTCGATGCGGATCGAGGAGGTCGCCGAGACCGCCGACGTCGCGGTCGGGACGGTGTACACGCATTTCGGCTCCAAGGACGGTCTGCTCCTCGCCGTCGCCGAGCGCGGGATCGCCCGGGCGGCGGAGTTCCTGGCCGAGGCCTACCGCGACGACCAGGACCCGCTGGAGCGGATGGTCGCGACCGGCGAGGCGTACCGCGAGCTCCTGCTGGAACACCCCTCGCTCGCCCGCTTCCTCACGATGGACCCGCCGGAGAGCGTCGAGCCGGAGATCCGCGAGCGGATCCGGGCCGACATCGAGCAGCTCTACGACGCGTTCACCGCCGTCGTGCAGGACGCCGTCGACACCGGTCACATCCGCGAACTCGACGCGCGGCTGTTCGCCCGCTTCCTGATCGGGTCCTGGGTGGGCGTCGTGACGCTCACCCGTCCCACCGTCGGTCCGCCGCTGAGCACCGACGACGCCCGGGCCGCGCTGGCACTCTCCTCGGCGGTGCTGGCCGACGGGTTGGTCGTGCTGCCGGACCGCTGACGCGTCAGCCCGCCAACCGCCGTACGACGGCCAGGTCCTCCTCCGTCGCGACGTGCAGGTTCGCCGGGTCCCCCGGCACCGTCACGATCCGGTGCCCGAGTGCGGCGAGCATCCCCGAGTTCTCCACCGGCCGCGGTGCGTCCGCGTGCGCCGCGCGCAACCGGTCCGCCCGGAACGCCTGCGGGGACTGGGTGAGCACCGCGTCCTGTTTGGGCAGGGTCTCGACGACCACGCCGTCCACCACCCGCTGCACCACCTCCAGCAGCGGGACGACCGGTACCGCGCCGTCCGCGCCGTCGCGGACCGCGGCGACGACGTCACGGAAGATCCGGTCCGCGGCGAGCGGGTGCGCCGGGTCGGCGAGCACCAGGATCCCGGCGTCGTCCGGTACGGCGGCCAGGCCGGCGCGCAGCGACTCGGACTGGTGGTCGCCGCCGGCGGCCAGCGCGTCCACCGGCGGGCCGTCCCACTCCAGGCCGGGCGGGAGCACCAGCGCGACCCGGTCGCAGGTCCGGCGTGCCGCGGCTACGGTGTGGTCGACCAGCCGGGCCCCGGCCAGCTGCTCCAGCTGCTTGAGCCGTCCGTAGCGGTTCCCGCGCCCACCGGCCAGCACGATCGCCCACACCTCGTTCACCACAGGGGTGATCCTGCCCGGACCCGGCCGGGGTCCGGGCGCCGCACCCGATAGCCTCGAACACCCCGTTCGGGGGACCCGTGAGGAGCGAGAAGGAGCGACGTGACGGCGACCGCCCCGACCACCTCCCCGCTCACCGGTGGACCGGTCTCGACCGCACTCGTCCGTGCGGTCGCCGAGGACCCGACGGCGCCGCGCACGCTCGCCGTCACCGGCCCGGCCGGGTCCGGGAAGTCGGTGGTGCTGCGGGAGCTGTCCCGGGTCTGGTCCGCCTCCGGTGCCGAGGTCGCCCGCACACCCGGCGCGGAACCCGGCCGGGTGGTGGTCGTCGACGACGCGCACGAGCTCACCGACGAGGCCCTCGACGAGCTCCGCGCGTTCGCGGGCGATCCGGGGGCGCGGCTGGTCGTCGCGTTCCGGCCGTGGCCGCGCGGGCGGGCGCTCGCCCGGCTCGGGGCGGCCCTCGCCTCCTCCGCGCCGCCGCTGGTACTGGGCTCGCTGGATGCGGCGGGCGTGGTGGCCCGCGCGGTGCTGATCACCGGTTCCCGGCCGTCCGACGAGACCGTCCGGGTCGTGCTGGAGCGCACCGCGGGCTCGCCGCTGCTGGTCGACCGGCTGCTCGCGGCGGCCGGGGGCGCCTCGGGCGTCCCGCCGGAGCTGGCCGAGCAGCTGGGCTACGCGATCGACGCCGAGGACCGCCGGGTCGTCGACCTGGTGACGGCGACGGCGCTGGGCGCACCGCAGGACAGCGAGGTACTGGTGCCGCTACTCGGTCTCGCCGACGCGGCGGGCAGCGGGATCGACGAGCTGGACGAGCTGGTGCAGCGCGCCGTCGCGGCCGGTCTCTGCACCCCGGACGGCCGGGTCGTCCCGCTGGTCGGCGACGCCGTCCGCGGCCGGGTGCCGCCGGCCCGCCGGACCGAGCTGCGTCGCTCGCTGGCCGAGATCGAGCTGGATCGCGGCGGCAGCGTGCTCGCCGTGGCCCGGACGCTGCGCGGTTCCGGGGCCACCGGCGACCGGGCCGCGGCGGTGTTCCGGGCCGCCGCGGTCGAGGCGGCCCGCTCCGAGCACCCGGACGCGGTCCGTTTCTACGCCGAGGCGGTCGCGGCCGGGACGGCCCCGCTGACCGTGGCCGCCCGGCGGGCCGAGGCGCACCTGGTCGCCGGGGACCTCGACGGCGCGCTCGGGCACGCCGACGCGGTGCTGTCCGCGACCGACGCCGTGGAACCCGAGGACGCGGTCCGGGCCGGATCGGTCGCGGCCGCGGTACTGGCCCGGCGCGGGCTGCTGGCCCGCAGCGCCGAGCTGTACCGGTGGACGGCTGCGGTCGCCGGGGAACGCCTGCCCGCCGCCGCCGTCCCGGTGCTGATCGGGACCGGCGCCTGGGAGGAGGCCCGCGAGATCGGCGGCGCAGGCGCGATCGTCCCCGGCCGGGCACCGACGCTGGTCGACGGCGCCGACGATCTCACCGCGCGCGGCATCCTGGACTCGGTGCAGGGCTCCCCGACCGCGGCGCTGTCCGGACTGGCCCGCGCCGCCGGGTTGCTGGAGAGCGCGCACGGCGCGGCGTTGCTGCCGGACACCCCGGCCGCGCTCGCCGCGCTGGTCGCGGTGCACACCGGCGAGTTCGACGTCGCGTCGTCGGTGCTGGACCGGGCGTTGCGGACCGGCCTGGGCGGGGTCCCGGCGCGGTCGCGGCACCGGCTGCTGCTGGGTTGGATCGCGCTGCTGCGCGGCGCCACCGGCCCGGCCGCCGAGCGGCTCGACGCGGTCGACGCCGATGCAGCGGGCCGCCCGCTGGAACCGCGTGACGAGTTCCTGGCCGCGGCCCTGCAGGTCGCGATCGCCCGCCGCAACTCCGACCTGGGTGCGCTGATGCGGGCCTGGACCAGGGCCCGGCAGGCGATCGTCCGGCATCCGGTGGATCTGTTCGTGCTGCAGCCGCTCGGCGAGCTGGTCACCGCGGCGACCCGGCTGCGCGAGGAGAGCTGGGTGCGCCCGCACCTGGACGAGGCGCAGACGCTGCTGGACCAGCTCGGCCGCCCCGCGCTCTGGGCCGCGCCGCTGCACTGGGCGCAGCTGCAGGCCGCGATCCTGGTGGACGACGCCGATGCGGCCCGCGAGCAGACCGCGGCCCTGGAACGGGCCGCCTGCGGGAGCCGGTTCGCGCAGGCGATGGCGACCGCCGCGCCGCACTGGGTCGGGGTGATCGAGGGCCGGGTCGACGCCGAGGCGGTCGAGGCGGCGGCGCGCGGGCTGCACGCGGTCGGCCTGTCGTTCGACGGCGGCCGGCTCGCCGGGCAGGCCGCGCTGCGCACCGACGACCGGCGTGCGGTGTCCGCGCTGCTGGCGTGTGCACGGGCCCTGCAGGTCGCCGGCGCCGAGGTCCGGACGGCGTCGCCGCAGGGCGGTGGAGCGGACGGGGCAGGCAGGGCCGGTGCACGGGGACCGGCCGCGACCGGCCCCGGTGGACCGGCCGCCGGCGGCCCCGGATCCGGGCCGCAGGGCAGCGGCCCGGGCGGTACCGCCCCGGGCCGCACCGCGTACGACGGCACCGCCTCGGGCGGCGCCGAGCCGGTCCGCGCCGCGCCGGGAGGCACCGGGCGGGACGGCAGGGGTTCGTCGGGCACGGCATCGGGTGCCGCCGGCGCGGACGGCACATCGTGGGACGGCACATCGTGGGACGGCGCGGGATCGGGCGGTCGGGCGGTGCCCGGCCGGGCCGCCGGCGCACCCGGCCCCGGCGGCGACACCGGTGCCGGACCGGACCGGGCCGGGACCGGGGCCGGGGCCCACGACCAGGGCCGGGCGGCCGCGGCGGGCGACGCCGCCCGGGTGGAGCCGCCACCCTCGCTGCTCTCCGACCGGGAGCTGGAGGTCGCCGAGCTGGTGGTGCAGGGCCGCACCCACAAGGAGATCGGCGAGGCCCTGTTCATCTCGGCCAAGACGGTAGAGCACCACGTCGCCCGGATCCGGCAGCGGCTCGGCGTCAGCGGCCGCAGCGAGCTTCTCGACGAGCTCCGCCGGATCCTCGAGGAACGCGGCTGAGAGCCGGCGAACCAGCGATACACAGCCGGATGGCGACCCGGTCACCCTTGCCGACACCCAGCTCGGCCAGCGCGTTTTCGTGGATCACTGGGCCGGATCTCACAACACGCTCTCACCGGGCCACCTGATCGCCGGCGCGGTCCCGTGGCCCCCAGGTCCCTCCCCAGCCGGAGTCCGCTCACCACGTGAGCGGATTCCGGAACCAGACACACCCCGGGGTCGCCCGCCCGCTCGACGCCCGGTCCAGCCGGGCACCGACGGACCCCGTCTGTCGGCGGAAACCGCTCACCTGATGAGCGATCTCCGGCTACCCCCCCCTCCTCACCGGCCAGACCTACGCCGCCGAACCGGCGGCGCCCGACCGACCCGGGCCCTCACGGGCCCCTCTCCGGGGCGCGTCAGCCCCGGGCCGATGTGCTGAACACGATCCGGCCGATCTCGGTGCGCCACGCCGCCGGATCGGCGGTGTCCCGCGGCCCGGCCAGGTAGGTCTCGACGACGCCGTCGCCCAGCACCAGCGCGTGCTCGGCCAGATGGCTGCCGAGCAGTCCGTAGGTGACGTCGATGTCGTCGTGCGGTCCGTGGTGCACGGTGACGGCCAGGTCCCGCGCCGGCAGCACGACGGTGTGCACCCGGCCGTCGTCGATCTCCCGGTCGGTCGGGACGTACACGGTCGCGACCCCGGAGCCCCCGGTGAACAGTGCGTTCGCGTACTCCCCGCCCGGCGGTCCGGCGGGGCGTGCCCCGGCCGCGACCAGGGCGGCGTCGATCTCCGCCGCGGCGCGGGCGTACCAGGCCGGTGCGCTGTCGTGGGTGGTCTCGCCGCGCACGGCCGCGACCCGGCGCGCCGGATCGGTCCGCCGGACGATCTCCACCGGTGAGCCCGCCGGGTCGAGCAGCCGGCGCAGCGCCGCGACGGCGTTGCGGGTCGTGGTCAGGCGGTCCTCCAGCCGGGCCAGGTGCCCGGCGACGAGGGCGGAGCGCGCGTCGAGATCGGCGGTCCGCAGGATCCGCGCGATCTCGGGCACCGGCATGTCGAGCTCACGGAACCGCCGGATCACCTGGGCGTCGGCGATCTGGTCGGTGCCGTACCAGCGGTAGCCGTTGCCCGGGTCGACGCGCGCGGGCTCCAGCAGGCCGTCCCGGTGGTAGCGGCGCAGCGTCCGGATGCTCAGGTGCGTGACGGCGGCGAAATCACCGATGCTCAGCAGTGCGGTCACCGCGCCAGCCTGCACCCTCCCCGGGAGAGACGGCACGGTCGTCCGGACCCACCTACGGAAGGATCCCGATGACCGCACCGCACGATCTCGTCGACCGCTACTTCGCACTCTCCGCCCCGGGACACGTCGACGAGCTGGTCGCCCTGTTCACCCCCGACGCCGTCGTCGCCGACGACGGGCACGAGCACCGCGGGTCGGAGGGGATCCGCCGCTGGCGTGCCCCGGTACCCGCGGTGCAGCACGACGTCCTGGAGACCGGGCCGGACGGCGACGGCCTGCTGTCCCGGGTCCGGATCAGCGGGGACTTCCCCGGGAGCCCGGTCGTCCTGCTGTTCCGGTTCGGCTTCGCCGGCCCGCTGATCGAGAGCCTGCACATCCGGCCGGCCGGATGAACCCGTGCCCCGCCGGCCCGGGGGCGGCTCGGCGCGCCGGACCCGAGCGTCGTCCGGTGTGCCCCGGTCGCGCGTTCTCCCGGTGCCGGGCACTCATGCTCGGGACCCGCGGCCCAGGATCCTGGCGGTGCTGGTCCGTGGCGAGAGATCGAGCCGGCGCAACAGCTGGGCGTTGAGCGCGACGACCACGGTGGAGGCGGACATCAGGATCGCCCCGACGCTCATCGGCAGCACGAACCCGATCGGGGCCAGCACCCCGGCGGCCAGCGGCACCGAGATCAGGTTGTAGCCGGCGGCCCACCACAGGTTCTGCGTCATCTTCCGATACGAGGTCCGGGAGAGGTCGATGACCGAGAGCACCGAACGCGGGTCGGAGGAGGCCAGGATCACCCCGGCGGAACCGATGGCGACATCGGTGCCGGCGCCGATGGCGATGCCGACGTCGGCCTGCGCCAGCGCGGGGGCGTCGTTGACGCCGTCGCCGACCATCGCGACCTTCCGGCCCCCGGCCTGGAGCCCGGCGACCTCGGAGGCCTTGTCCTCCGGGCGGACACCGGCGATGACCCGGTCGATCCCGAGCTCCGCGGCGACGTAGCCGGCCACGGCCGGAGCGTCCCCGGTGATCATGACGACCTGGGTGCCCGCGACGTGCAGCGCGTCCACCGCCTCCCGGGACTCGGGGCGGATCTCGTCGGCCAGGCGCAGCGCACCGATCAACTGCCCGTCGGCGACGACGTGCAGGATGATCGCGCCCTCGGCCCGCCACGCATCGGCGATCGGGAGCTCGTGCAGGCCGTTCCGGTCGAGCAGCCGGGGCCCGCCGACCTCGACGACGACGCCGACCGGTCCGTCGACGGCCGTGTCGACCGGTCCGTCCACGATGGGGTCGACCGGTCCGTCCACTGCTGTGCCGACCGGTCCGTCCACTGCTGTGCTGACCGGTCCGTCCACGACGGTGGCCCTGACCCCGACGGCCGGGGAGGACGAGAAGCCGACGGCCCGTGGCACGTCGAGTCCCCGCGCGCCGGCCGCGTCGACGATCGCCCTGGCCAGCGGGTGCTCACTGTCCGCCTCGGCCGCCGCGGCGAGTGCGAGCACGGCGTCGGCCTCGCGACCGCCGGCCGGCTCGACGCCGGTCACGGTCGGCTGCCCGGTGGTGAGGGTGCCGGTCTTGTCGAACAGAACGGTGTCGACGGTGCGCATCGACTCCAGCGCGAGACGGTCCGTGACGAGCACCCCGCCCCGGGCGGCCCGTTCGGTCGCGATCGAGACCACCAGCGGGATCGCGAGCCCCAGGGCGTGCGGGCAGGCGATGACCAGCACGGTGATCGTCCGGACCACCGCGGTGTCGGGCAGCCCGATGACCGACCACACCAGCGCGGTGATCGCGGCCGCGCCGAGAGCGAACCAGAACAGCCACCCGGCAGCGGTGTCCGCGATCCGCTGCGCGCGCGACGACGACGCCTGCGCATCGGCGACCAGCTTCCGGATACCGGCGAGGGTGGTGTCCTCGCCGGTGGCCGTGACCTCGACCCGCAGCCCGGAGTCGGTCGCCACGGTCCCGGCGACCACCGGATCGCCCGGGTCGCGACGGACCGTCCGCGATTCGCCGGTGACCATCGACTCGTCCATCGAGGCCGATCCGTCGACGATCCGCCCATCGGCGGGCACCGCCGACCCCGGGCGGACCAGCACGACGTCGCCGATCGCCAGCTCGGCCGGTGCCACCCGGGTGACGTCGTCGCCGTCGATCCGCTCCGCCTCGTCGGGCAGCAGCGCTGCCAGGGAGTCCAGCGCGGAGGTGGTCCGAGCCAGCGAGCGCATCTCGATCCAGTGACCCAGCAGCATGATCACGACCAGCAGCGCCAGCTCCCACCAGAAGTTCAGTTCGGCGTCGAGCAGGTACAGGGTGGCACCCCAGGACGCGACGAACGCGACCGTGATCGCCAGTCCGATCAGGAGCATCATTCCCGGTCTGCGGGAGCGGATCTCGGCGACGGCTCCGGTCAGGAACGGCCGGCCACCCCAGAGGTAGACGACGGTGCCCAGCACCGGCGAGATCCACCGGACCCACCCTCCGTCCGGCAGGTGATAACCGACGAGGTGGGCGAACATCTCGTTGAAGCCGACCACCGGCACCGCCAGCACGAGCATGATCCAGAACAGTCGCCGGAACTGCCCCACATGACCGTCGTGGTCCGTGTGATCGGCGTGCCGCTCGTGCCCCTGATGCTCGGCACCGGCACTCCGACCGGCACGGCTGTCGGCGTGGTCGGTGTGGCCGGCATGGTGCTCGGTATCGGCGTGGTTCATCGTGCGGCGCCCCGGGTGATCGGTGTGTTCCGAAGCCCGGACCATATACCCCCTGGGGGTATTCTTCAACCGAAGGTGCCTCATCAGCCCCTGCGCAGGTGCAGCAGCGGGAACGGGCGGCCCTTCCCGTCCCGCTCGGACCGCCCGACCTGCACGAAACCGTGGCGAAGGTAGAACCTGAGCGCCGACGGGTTCTGCTCGTTGACGTCGACGGTGACCTCCGGCACGGTGGCGATCGCGGAGATGAGCAGCGCCGTGCCGACGCCCCGGCGGTGCTCGGACGGGTCGACGAAGAGCGCCTCCACCCGGGTGCCGTCCACCCCGATCCAGCCGGCCGGGATCCCGGCGCCCCGCTCGGCGAGCGTGACGTCCAGCCCGGGGAGCGCCGCCGTCCGGACCTCGGTCTCGATCTCGTCGATGTCGCCGCGGGTCAGGAAGTCGTGTGTCGCCTCCACGGCACGCCGCCAGATGCCGACGAGGGCGGGCCGGTCCCGGACGGTGGCGGTGCGCAGGAGCAGGGAGTCGTCGTTCACCCGGGCATCGTGCCGGTGCTGTCGATCCGATTGCGGCAGCCGGGGCCGCGGCAGGGCCGGTCCGGTCAGTGCGAGACCGGTGCGGCGAGGAGCCCCTCGCAGCTGCGCACCACGATCCGTGCGGCCTCGGCCGAGGCCCGGCCGGTCAGCGGGCTCTCGGCTCGGCGGCGCCAGCGCCGCAGCGCATCGGTCGCGGCGTCGTGCACCTCGCGCGGACCCGAGCCGTCGTCGAGGCCGAGCCGGGCGAGCGCGGATCCGCCGTCGCCGCCGAGCAGCCGCTCGGCGTCGGTCAGCGCGTCCGGCGGGAACACGATCTTCCCGGCGCGCAGGTCGGACAGTGCCCGCAGCTCCACGAACTCGTGTGCTCCGGCCAGGATCCGTTCCACCTCGGTGCGCAGTGCGAGGGTCGCCGGCCGGGGTTCCCTGGTCAGCACGAGATCCACGGCGAGCAGCGCGGACCGCGACTTCAGCAGGTCCCGCCGTTCGGAGAACTGGGTGTCGAGCACTCGGCGCAGCTCGTCCAGACCGGAGCGCCGGACCAGGTCGTCGGCCAGCGCCGTCGGGTCGGTCATGCCCTGCCGGATCAGGGTGCTCGCCAGCCGCACCCCGAACAGCCCGAACCGCTCCAGCAGCCGGACCCGGGTCGCCGCGTCCGGCCGGTCGAGCTCGGTGCGGCCGAACCGGTCCGCCGAGAGCAGCAGCGCCTCGACGTCGGCGCGGGGCAGCGCAGCAAGCTCGGAGAGCGCCACGAACTCGTCCTGGCGCATCGTGCGCGCCGACTCGGCGAGCAGGCCGGCCACGGCGACGACGGTCTGGCACAGGCCGCGCAGCTTGTCGTCGCCCCGGTAGCGGCGGGCGATCCGGCGGGCCGAGGTGAGCGCGTCGAGCCGGCCGACGCCGATCTCGTCGGCCCGCGACAGCACCGCGATCGTGTTCACCGGCGTCGCGCGCGCGACGCCTCGGTCGTGGAAGGACTCCAGGAACCGCACGTCACCGGAGTGCAGGTGGCGCATCAGGTAGACGACGGCGTCGGCGGGCGACGGCGCGTCCTCCGGGGTGAGGAACTCCCCGGCCCGGGCCGAGGTGTCGGCGGACAGCGACGCGATGCCCGGGGTGTCGATCAGGTTGGTGCGCCGCAGGTGCTGCGACGGCCAGTCCACGAGCAGCCGGTCCACGGTCTCCACCGGGGCGCCCTGCAGGTCGATCCGCAGCGCGCCGTCCCGCCGGGAGAGGGTCAGCGGGCGCTCCGGCTGCCCGGCGTCGCGCAGCCGCATCCGGACCCCGGGGGCCGGTGCGTCGGCGTACCAGGTGACGATCCGGGTGCACTCGCCGGCATCGGTGGGCGCGATCCGCTCCCCGACGAGCGCGTTGAGCAGTGTCGACTTGCCGGCCTTGACCTTCCCGGCGATCGCGACGCGCAGCGGCTCGTCGAACCGTTCCAGGTGGTGCAGCAGCCAGCCCGCGGCCTGCGGTGAGTCGCCGTAGGCGTCGAGCGTGCGCCGCAGCAGCCCGCGGACCTGGTCGGTGAGTGGGCTCACGACTCCACCGCCGCCGCCAGCTTGCGGGCCCGGTCGGCCAGCCCGCCGACCCGTTCCAGCTCGGCCTCCAGGTCGGAGACCCGTTTCTGCCGGGTCGCGTCGTCCTTCAGGGCGGTCTGGGCCGCCGACATCGACTCCTTCAGCGACTCGGACAGGTCCTCGGCGAGCACCGTGAAGTGGTCGCGCAACTCCCGCTGGATCTGGCGCAGGTTGTCCCGGGAGTCCTTGCCGACCTGGAAGGTGGCCTCGTCGACGTGCCTGCGGACGGCGTTCTTGGCGTCGGCCTGGCGGCGCTGCACGAGCCGCTTCTTCTCGTCCTTGACGGTCTTGGCACCGAACAGCAGACCGGCGCCGATCGACAGCGGATTGAGCAGGCCGATCCCGACGACGGTGGAGGCGAGGCCGACCATCAGCAGACCGCCGTAGCCACCGCGCAGCCCGACGAACAGCTTCTGGCCGACGCCGAACTGCTCACCGACGGGCATCTCCAGCGCGTCGACCTTGCCGGCCACCGCGCCACCGGAGATCCGCAGCTCCGGCAGCTGGACGTCGACGTCCTCGGCGAAGTGCTCGGCGACCTGCTCGGCCAGCCAGCGGGCCCGCTCGGTGGTCCACACGAAGTTCTGCGCGACGGCGTGTGAGACCTGCTTGTGGAACCACTCCGCGAACTGTTCCCAGATGTCCTTCGGGTCGGCGTCGTCGAGGAGCTGTTCGGCGTCCCGGGAGACCGCGCGCAGCCGGTCCCGCAGGTCGTAGTCGATGTCGGCGATCAGATCGGCGACGCCGTCGTTCAGCGTGGTCTGCCAGCGCGCCGAACGCTGCCGCAGCGCCTCCACCCGGGACCGGGCGGACTCCAGCTCCTTCGCCAGCGCACCGGCCCGCTCCGGGTCGTTCTGCGACATCAGCTCGGCGCGCATCTTCGACTCGAGGGCCTGGCAGGTGACGAGCACGTCCTGGCTGGTGGACTTCCGGTCCAGGTCGTCGGCGCGCGAGACGACCTTGCGCAGCAGGAACCCGACCAGTGCCTGGAACCCGGACTCGGTGATCAGGTCCAGGTCCTGGGTGCGGGCGGCGTGCAGTCGCAGTGCGGACGACACCGGCAGCAGATCGGCCGTGATCCGGGCGTTCCGGAGATGGCCCTCGTCGAGCTCCACGATCCGCCGCCAGTGCGGGTAGAGATCGGTCTTGGTGACGACGCAGCCGACGTTCGGGCACAGCTTGCGGGCGGCCTGCAGGAAGTCGATCTCCGGGGCGGTGTACTCCTGGCTGGCGTCGGAGACGAGCAGCACCGCGTCGGCGGTCGGCAGCGCCGACATCGTCGCGGCACCGTGCGCCGATCCGAGACCGCCCACGCCCGGGGTGTCCACCAGCACCAGGCCACTCTGCAGCAGTTTGCGAGGAAGAGTCACCTCGGCGCGCGTGAGGCCGGCCCGGTTGCCCGGATTTCCCCCCTCCGAGACGTACTCGGCGAGCTGCTCGAGCGGGACGGGGGTGCGCTCGGAGCGCTCGCCGCCGTCCTCCTCGCGGACGAGGGTCACCGTCGTCTCGTCGCCGTAGCGGACCAGCGTCGGCACGGCGGTGGCGATGTCGTCGTCGACCGGGCAGACGGTGGCGTTGACCAGGGCGTTCACCAGCTGGCTCTTGCCCTGCTTGAACTCGCCGACGACGAGTACCCGCACGTTCGGGTCGCTCAGCCGCGCCTTGGTCTGCTTGAGCCGCGGGGCCAGGTCCGGGCGGTCGTAGGCGTCGACAGCCTTGAGAGCCAGGTCGACCAGTCCCACCGCTTCCGGTACCGCCACCTGCCGACGCCCCCATCGCCCCGGAACGGTTCCGGCCGCCCCTCGTCACGTTCCCGTCATGGATACACGAACGTCATCGGCCCCGGTCACCCACGGGTGGGTGACCGGGGCCGATGGGCCGTGCGGTCCAGCGTGCTGCCGCCGACAGCAGCAGCGAGATGCTGTCCCTCAGCCGACCGCGATGTCGGCGTCGACGCCGTTGTGCGACAGCAGGTGGTTCTCGGTGGTGCTGTTGTCGGTGATGGTGGTGTCGTTGTCCTGGCTCGAGTCCTGGTTGTACGAGTCCGAGATGTCGGTCGTGACCTCGGTCGTCGTGTTGGTCTCGTTGAACGAGCCGTCGGTGTCGTTCGAGCCGGTGGCGTTGCCGCCGACCGCAACGGCGGAGCCGTCGTCGGCGGAGATGTTGCCGACCTTGGTGGCGTCGCCGGAGCCGAAGGCGATGGTGTTGTCGTCGCCCTTCACCACGTTGTTGCCGTCGCCGACGATGTTGTCGTTGCCGGTGGTGATGACCGAGTCCTCGATGTCCCGGCCGGCCGCGACCGCGCCGTCGCCGGACGCGACGACCGAGTTGGTCTCGATGCTCTGGTTGAAGTTGCCGCCGCCGGTGTCGATGTTCTGGTTGATCGAGTTGTCGACGATTGTGTCGCGGTCGTCGATGTTGTACGTGTAGTGGTTGTTCGTCACGTACTTGTCGAGGTACTTGATCGGGTCCTCGCCCGGCTTCGGGTGCTCGACCGGCGGCGGGGTCGAGTGGCCGCCACCGCCGTGGCTCCCGGTGCTGTAGTTCCGGTCGAACGACACCTCGTCGTTGTCCTGGGCCAGGACGATCGCGTCACGGACGTCCTCGGCGCTGACCTCGGAGAGGCCGCACGAGGCCAGCAGGCCCTGCGGGTCGTCCTTGAACTCGGCCAGCAGCTTCGGGTCCCGCAGCAGGTCCAGGATGAACTGGATCAGCGACTTCTCGGCGGACATGGCGATCTCCTCTTGGGGGGTGCCGTCGCGCTCGGCCGGGCGACGGAAGACGTGTGGTGCTGGGAGGGGGGTGGTCACCGGGCCGGGGTCGGGGTCCGGCCCGGTGACCGGTCAGCGGCGGACGATCAGAGGATGTCGGCGGAGAGGTCGACGGTGTTGTGCGAGGCGATGTGGTTCTCGGTGGTGCTGTTGTCCGTGAACGACGTGTCGTTGTCCTGGCTGGAGTCCACGTTGTACGAGCCGTCGATGGTCGTCTCGACGGTGTTCGTGGTGGTGGTCTCGTTGTACGAGCCGGTGGTGTCGCTCGAGCCGGTCGCGTTGCCGCCGATGGAGACCGCGGAGCCGTTGTCGGCCTTGATGTCGCCGACGCTGGTGGCGTCGCCGGAGCCGAAGGCGATGGTGTTGCCGTCGCCCTTCACCACGCTGTTGCCGTCACCGACGATGTTGCCGTTGCCGGTGGTGATCGTCGAGCCGTCGATGTCCCGGCCGGCCGCCACGGCGCCGTCGCCGGACGCGGTGACCGAGTTGGTCTCGATGTCCTGGCGGAAGTTGCCGCCGCCGGTGTCGATGTTCTGGTTCACCGAGTTGTCGACGATGGTGTCGCGGTCGTCGATGTTGTACTCGTAGAAGTTGTCCTTGACGTGCACTTTCTCGTGCACGGCGGCCGAGTGGCCACCCTCCTTGCCGCCGCCGTCCCAGCCGCCGCGGCCGGCACCGGCCCAGTCGACGCCGGTGTCGTAGTTGCGGTCGAAGGAGACGGTGTCGTTGTCCTGGGCGATGACGATCGCGTCGCGGACGTCCTCGACGGTCAGGTGCCCGAGGCCGTGCTCCTCGAGGGCGGCGACCGGGTTGTCGTTGAAGTAGTCGCGCATCTGGATGCTCTCGGAGCCGTTCCCGAGCAGGATCTTGATGAACTCGATGAGGGTCAGCTTCTCGCTCGCCATCGGAAACTCCTGTGTGTCTGTGTGGGGTGACCGGCTCGGGGTTGTCGGCCGGTGCTTGAGGAGAAAGTTAGGGGCGGCGGCCGTCCCGGCCATCGGGGATCGCTCCGGGTCCCGATAGGGGGCGTTAGGGGATCGGACCCGCATCGCGATTCACTGCGCCGCACGGGCTAACGCCCGGCCACTCCGGACCGATGGCTCTTGGGAGGGGCTCGGTCACCGGTGGTGGCCGGCCCACGAGCGCGGTGAGTCGGGGGACCTGCCGCCGACGAGGGGACGGGACATGTCCTACCTGCTCGGGATCGACCTGGGCGCGACCGCGGTGACCGCTGCGGCGCTGCGTGGCGCGACGGGCGAGCCGATGCGGCCCGCCGGGATCTCGCTGCCCGCCCTGCTCGTCGCCACCCCTGCCGGTGACCTGCTCTGCGGTTCCGCCGCCCGTCGGCGCGCGCCGGCCGAGCCGGACCGCGTCGCGCGCGGCTTCCTGAACCGGGTCGGCGACCCGACCCCGCTGTCGCTGGGCGGGATCCCCTACCTCGCCGAGGACCTCTGTGCCCGGCTGGTCCGCGTCGTCGTCGACGAGATGGGCGCCCGGCACGGCGGCCCGCCCTCCCGGATCGGCATCACCCACCCGGTCTCCTGGGGCCGGCACAAGCGTGACCTGCTGGCCGCCGCGCTCGGCCGCCGCGGGCTGACCGTCTCGCTGGTCGCCGCGCCGCAGGCGGTCGGGCTCGCCCGGCGTACCGACGTCCCGGCCGCGGGGCCGCTCGCCGTCGTCGATCTCGGCGGGAACGGGAGCACCGCCACCGTGCTGGCCCCGGCCGGTCCCGGCGTGCTGCCGGAGATCCTGGGCCGCACGGTCGCGTGCGCCGCGGGCGGCGCCGACGTCGACGACGCGGTGTTCGGCTTCGTCCGCGGGGCCACCCCCGCGCTCGCCGCCGCGTTCGACGAGCTGGATGTCGACGATCCCCGGGTGCTGGCCGCGCTGCGGGTCCTGCGCGACGACTGCCGGGCCGCCAAGGAGCTGCTGTCCCGCGACACCGTCGCCGGCGTCCCGGTCGATCTGCCCGGGATCCGCACCACGGTCCGCATCCACCGCTCGGACCTCGACGAGCTCGCCGGTCCGGTCCTCGAGCCGGTGGCCGATCTGCTCGCCGACGTCGCGGCGGCGGCGCCGGATGCCGAGGTGCTGCTCGCCGGCGGTGCCGCGCGGACGCCGGTGGCGGTGCAGCTGCTCTCCGCCCGGCTGGGCAGGCCGGTGGCGGTCACCGCCGATCCGGTGCACGACGCCGCCCGGGGAGCCGCGCTGGCCGTCGCTCCCGGCGCCGGGACGTCCTGGCCGGGTACCCGGATCGCCCCGGTGCCGGCGGCCGTCCCGGCCCCGCGCTCCGGCGCACCGGGGGCCGTGCTCCCCGCGCGGCGGGCGGGCGCGGCACATCGGCCGCGGGGCGGGCGGGTCCGGCCCGAGCGCATCGGCTCCGCGGTGGCGCTGCTCGCCCCGAACGGCCCGGCGAACGGCACGGCGCCCGCGGTCCCCGGGCAGCGCGACATGACGCCCGCGCAGCGCGAAGCAGTGCCCACGCAGCGCGACATGACGCCCGCGCAGCACGACATCGAGGCCGCACTCGTCCGGACCGCCCCGCAGCGGTCCGCCGCCACACCGGTCGCTCCGGCGGTTGCCCCGGCGGCCGCCACGCGGGCCGATCCGGCGGTCCTGCCCGGGCAACCGGACACCCTCGTCACCCGGGACCCGGTCGGCCGTCCGGCGACCCGCGTACTGACCCGGCAGCGGGTGCTGATCGGTGCCGGCGGCCTCGCGGGCGCTCTGGCGGTCGCCGGGGCGCTGCTGTTCTGGCCGTCGTCGTCCCCGACGCTCGGCGAGCTCAGCGCCGCCCCGACGCTGCCGAGCACCTCGGCTCCCGCACCGTCGCCGGTGCCGCCCCCTGAGGCCGCGGCACCGGTTCCCGGAGCCGCGGGCCCCGCCGCGGCGGACGCCGCCGTCGCCGCACGGACCGGATCGGGAGCCCCGGCGGCGTCGACCGGTGCCCCGGCGCGGGCTGCGGGCACCGCGGCCCCCGCGCGGCCCGGGACCGCCGCTCCGGTGGCGCCCGCCCCGGCGGCGCCGGTGACACCCGCGCCGGTCGCCCCGCCGCCTGCCCCCGTGCCCTCCGCCCCGGTCCCGCCCGCTCCGAATCCGAGCTCCCCGGTGGAGACGCCCGCGTCCGGGGAGGCTGAGCCCAGCGCGTCCGTCCCGCCCGCCCCGGACGTCACGACGCCGCCGCCGACGACGACCGTGAGCCCCACCGCGTGACCCCTCGATCACGGTCTGCGCTGCGACGACAGCGGCGAGTGACCCCCACCCCGTTCGGAGCCCGAGTGCACGCGGGATGATTCGGACCGCCGGGCCGGCGTGGAACCGGGAGCCCCCACGCCGGCTCGGCCCCATCGCAGCGTCCTCGGATCACCCGATCGTTCGAAGGTGTGACCGCAAGCGCGTCGCGTCTCGTGCTGCGCACCCCGTCCGAGGTGGTAAAACCACAGGTGGTAACGGGGTGGGGACGATTCGGGGGAGTTCGTGATGACGCGGTACGCGGGGGCGGTCATCGGTATGGCGGCGGTGGCACTGGTGGTCGCATACCTGGCGTTCGGATGGCCGGTCCTGTTGGTCGGTGGGCCGCTGCTGGTCGGTGTCGCGATCACGCTGCTGGCGCTGGTGCTCACCGAACGGCCCCGGCAGGTGCTCCGCGAGCGCCGCGCCGCACTGGCCGGTGACTCGCCGTGGCGGCAGGCCGCCGAGCGCGGCGAGCCGTCGGCCGGGGGGCTGATGAGCGGTTTCTTCGAGGTCAGCCCGCAGGCCACGATGCTGCCGGAGCAGCGCCTCGCGCCCTCGCAGGACGCCCGCCGAACAGGTGCCCGCTGACCGTAGGTGAGAATCAGGTCGTGCTGATCTCCCACGCCTCCCGGATCATGGTCCGGTATCCGTGCTGATCGGGATGACGTTCGCCGTTCTGGCGATGTTCTGCAGCACTGTCGCGGCGATCCTCCAGGCCGACGCGGCCCGCAAGGGCGGCCGGACCAGTTCGGTCATGGCCCGCCCGCGATTCCTCGCCGGTCTGGTGATGGACGTCGTCACCTGGTTGTGCATGGTCGTTGCCCTGCAGTACATCCCGATCTTCGCGGTGCAGGCGACGCTGGCGGGTGCGATCGCGATGACGGCCCTCTACGCCCGGTACTTCCGCGACGAGTGGCTGCGCCCGGTGCACCGGCTCGCGATCGGCGCGAGCATCATCGGTCTCGCCCTGGTGGCGGGCAGTGCGGGCATCGAGCGCAAACAGGCACTCACCGGATACGGCACCACCGTCGCGGTCCTGGTCGCGGCGCTGGTCGTGATCATGGTGGCGACGCTGGCGGTGAACCCGTCGACCAGGCCGTGGCCCTCCGCGGTGCTCGCCGGGCTCGGGCTCGGCGGCGGCGCGGTCTGCATCCGGGCGCTGCACGTCTCCGACGGCGTCGATCTGGCGGCGCTGGTCGCCGAGCCGCTCGTGTACGTGCTGATCGGGATGGCGGCCATCGGGCTCTACAACTACGCGCGGGCGCTGCAGCTCGGCGACATCTCGACCGTGACCGCGTTGTACATGGCGGTGCAGGTCGTGGTGCCAGGGCTGGTCGGCATCACCCTGCTCGACGACACCGTGCGCAAGGGCTTCACCTGGATGCTGCTGCTCGGGCTCGGCTTCATCATCTATGGCACGTCGATCCTCGCCCGGCGCCGGCCGGAGCGGCGCTCCCCTCCGAGAGTGGCTTAGCGTGACGCCATGCCGACCTTCGAACGCCCCGGCGTCAGCCTGCACTACGAGGAGCGCGGGTCGGGCTTCCCGATCCTGCTGATCGCCCCCGGCGGCATGCGCTCGACCGTCGCGGTGTGGGACAACGCGCCCTGGAACCCGCTCGAGCACCTCTCCGACCGCTACCGGCTGATCGCGCTGGACCAGCGCAACGCCGGCTCCTCGGTCGCGCAGGTGGACGGCACCCACGGCTGGTCCACCTACACCGCCGACCAGCTCGCGCTGCTCGACCATCTCGGCGTCGACGAGTTCGGGGTGCTCGGCATGTGCATCGGCGGCGCCTACACCGCGAGCCTGCTCGCGACCGCCCCGGAGCGGATCCGGGCGGCGGTGACGCTGCAGCCGATCGGGCGCGACGGCAACCAGCACATGTTCGAGAAGATCTTCGACGGCTGGCGGGCCGAGATCGGGGCGGACCACCCGGAGGCCACCGACGACGACTGGACGTCGTTCAAGGCGAACATGTACGGCGGCGGCGGGATCCTGTTCTCGGTGCCCGACGAGGCGCTCGCCCGGTTCACCACGCCCTGGCTGGTGCTGATGGGCGGCGACGACTACCACCCCGAGTCGGTGTCCCGGCGGGTCGTCGAGCTCGCCCCCGGCGCCGAGCTGGTGGAACGCTGGAAGGCCGACGAGTACGTCGCCGACGGCCGGGCCGCCGTCGAGACCTTCCTGGCCGAGCACCTCTGATTCCTCCACGACCGGGCGGGCCCGGCGGGTGCAGGATGGCGGCATGCCGGACTGGGACGACGTCGTGCAGATCGGGTGTGCGCTGCCGGAGGTCGAGGAGTCGACCTGGTACCGCACACCGGCGCTGAAGGTGCGCGGGAAGGGCTTCGTCCGGCTGCGGGCCGAGTCCGACGGGCTGGCGGTGCTGATGTGCTCCCTGGCGGAGAAGGAGGCGCTGCTCGGCTCCGGCGACCCGGCCTACAGCACCACGGCGCACTACGACGGCCACGGCTCGATCCTCGTCGACCTGGCCCGGGTCGATCCCGGGCAGCTCGCCGAGCTGATCGAGGAGGCGTGGCGCCGGAAGGCGCCGGCCACCCTGGTCCGGGTGCACGACGCGTGAACACCCGCTACGTGGTGGTCGGCGCCGGAGCGGTGGGCGGCACGATCGGCGCCCGGCTGCACGCCGCCGGGCGGGACGTCGTGCTGGTCGCCCGGGGCGCGCACCTGGCCACGATCCGGGAGCACGGGCTGCGGCTCGACTCCCCCGACGGCCGGTCCGTGCACCGGATCCCGGCCGTCGGCTCGGTGACCGAGGTGTCGTTCCGGCCCGGTGACATCGCCCTGCTCGCGGTGAAGTCCCAGGACACGGTGCCGGTGCTGGACGCGCTCGTCGGCATCGCACCGGAGGTCATCGTCGCCTGCGCGCAGAACGGCGTCGCCAACGAGCGGGAGGCGGCGCGGCGGTTCGACCGGGTGCAGGCGGTGCTGGTGATCCTCCCGGTCGAGCACTACGAGCCGGGCGTGGTGATCGCGTCGTCGGCGCCGGTGCCCGGGGTGCTCGAGATCGGCCGATTCCCGTCCGGGGCGGACGCGACGAGCCGCGTGATCGCCGCCGACCTGGCTGCCGCCGGGTTCGCGGCGCGGGCCGATCCGGCCGTCCTGGACGGCAAGTACGGCAAGCTGCTCACCAACCTCGGCAACGCCGCGGACGCGATCTGCGGTCCGGACGACCCGGATCTCGCAGAGCTCGTCGGGATCGCCGGAGCGGAGGGCGCGGCCTGCCTGGCCGCCGCCGGGATCCGCGCCCGCACCGGTGACGACGACCGGGTCCGCCGGGAGGGACTCATCACCGAACGCCCGGTCGGCGGGCTGGCCCGGCGCGGGTCGTCGTCCTGGCAGAGTCTGCACCGGGGCAGCGGAACCATCGAGGCCCGGTTCCTCAACGGTGAGATCGTCGCGCTGGGTGCCGCGCACGGCGTCCCGACCCCGGTCAACGCCGAGCTGCTGCGGGTCGCCGAGGAGATGGCCGCCGCGGGCGAGCCTGCCGGATCGCGGTCGGGTGCGGACCTGCTCGCGGTGCTCCGATGAGGTGTCCCGAAAAGGCGGCGCCCCGAGGCGCGGCGGCACCTACCGTGGACCGATGACCGACGCGCCAGGGGGCACCGAGATCCGGACCGTCGTCGAGCTCGAGGAGATCACCGGGCCGGCGGGGGCGCCGTCGCTGGCGAAGGAGCGCGATCACCTCGTCGACGTGCACCGGGAGTGGCTGGCGGTGTCGCGGTTCCTGCTGCTCGCGACCTCCGGGGCCGACGGCACCTGCGACGTGTCCCCGAAGGGCGATCCCGCGGGTTTCGTGCACGTCGTCGACGACCGCACGATCGCGATCCCCGAGCGCCCGGGCAACGGCCGGGTCGACGGCTGGCGCAACGTCCTGGAGAACCCGCACGTCGGGCTGATCTTCCTGATCCCGGGGCGCGACGACACACTGCGGATCAACGGCCGCGCCCGCTTGCTCCGCGACGCGCCGTGGTTCGACGACATGGCGGTCCGCGGGCGGCGTCCGCTGCTGGCCTGCGAGGTGGCCGTCGAGCAGGTGTTCTTCCACTGCCCGAAGGCGTTCCTGCGGTCCGAGCTGTGGGGCGCCGAGCGCCCGGACGGCGCGGACCGGCTGCCGTCGGTCGCGGCGATCGCGAAGCAGCTCGCCCGCCCGGACGAGCCGCTGGAGCAGATCGAGGAGTACTACGGCCCGTCCTACGCGCAGCGGCTCTACTGAGGGTCGAGCCGCCGGGAGGCTGTCAGCAACTCGGTGATGCGGTCCAGCAGCCGCGCGTAGTTGTCGTAGGAGTAGAGCACCGGCGGCTGGTCCGGCCAGGCGAACTGCCCGGCCCGGACGGCCGGCAGCGACTGCCACACCGGGCTGTCGTAGGAGGCTGCGGGATCGACATTGGAGTTGATCAGCAGGATCGCGTCGGCGCGCTGCTCGGTGAGCAGCTCCTCCGAGACGAACGACGGCTCGGCGAACCCGGCGTTCACGAGTTCGACTCCCAACTCGGTGAGCAGTGCGTACAGCGGCCAGTCCGGGGTGTTCACCCACAGACCGGTGCCCTGCACCAGATCGAGGTCCCCGGCCAGTAACCGCAGGCCGGGCCGCTGGGCCGCCGCGACCCGCAGCCGCTCGCAGGCCGCATCGAACCCGGCCCGCGCGGTGCCGATGGCCTCGGCCGACGGCTCACCGCCGAGTGCCTCGGCGATCCGGGCGAAGCCGGCGAAGATGTCCCGGACCGGCCGGTTGCCGATGTCGACCGAAGCGACCGGCGCGATCCCGCGGATCAGGTCGAACTGGGACTCGGCGGTCCAACCGGGTGAACCGTCGTAGGCGAAGGTCACGATGATCTCGGGCGCCACCGCGGCGAGCCGTTCCAGATTCACCTCGGTGATCGCCTCGCCGGTGAGGTCGTCCATCGTGGAGAGGTCGGCGTCGCCGAGGTCCCGGTGCACCGTGCCGCCGGGCGCTGTCGTGCGGCCCCAGACGGCGATCGGCCGGATCCCGTAGTCCCACAGGGCGCCGCAGACGAACGAGTCCACCGTGATCCGGCGCGGGTGGGCGGGGAGCGCGATCCGTGTCCCGGCGTCGTCGGTGAACTCCCAGGGGTCCCCCGCCCCGGGCCGGCCGGACGTGGTCACCGGTGCACCGCATCCGGCGAGCAGGACGGTGAGCAGGCCCGCCCCGACGAAGTGCCTGCGGTTCAGGTCGTCGTGGATCTCGTGCGAGAGCGGAACGCGGGAGGAGACGGAGGGCGCGGACATGAGGGCAGGCTAACCTCAGTGCGTCGACCGGTTCAACGGTCCATCCGGTGTGGCCATCCCGCGCCAGATCAGGTCGACGAGATCCTCGGCGTGCTGCTGCCAGTCGTCGTTCGGGTCGAGGTAGAGCAGTCCGCCGAGACCACGCAGGACCGTCTCCGGTTCCACGTCCGCCCGGACGGTCCCGGCGCGCACGTTGGCCTCCACCAGCGCAGTCGTCGCCTCGACCATCCCCCGGAAGGCGTTCGCCGCGACGCCGTCGGCCGAGGCGCCGGCGCTCTGCAGTGCGCCGGCGAGGCCGCGCTTGGTCATCATGTAGCGCGCCAGGTGCCCGGTCGCCCACGTGCGGAACGCCTGCTCGGGCGGGTGCGCCGCGAGCAGATCGGGGACCACCTCGAGCAGGTGGCGCACCTCGCGCTCGTAGACGGCGAGCACGAGCGCCTCCCGGGTCGGGAAGTGCCGGTACACGGTGCCGACGCCGACCCCCGCGCGCTTCGCGATGGCGTTGAACGACAGCTCGCCCGAGACGACGGCCTCGGCGGCAACGGTCAGGATCCGGTCGTGGTTGCGCCGGGTATCGGTGCGGCGGTGGCTGACCGAGCGCGTCATCGGCACCCCCTTCATCGCTCTGCGAGTACGCCGCTTTGCGTAGCGGATAACTATCCGCTAGCGTGGGTGACGGCGCCACTCAGTCCAACGAACACCGCCCACCACGGCCCCCCGCCGGGTACCAGCCGGCGGAGCGGTCTGCGGAAAGAGAGCCTGTGGACATCTCACTCGAGGTCAATGGTATTCCCGAACAGCTGAGCGTCGAGCCGGGTGTGACCCTTCTCGACGCACTGCGCGAACGGCTCGACGTCACCGGCCCAAAGAAGGGCTGCGACCGGGGGCAGTGTGGTGCGTGCACCGTGCACGTCGACGGCCGCCCGGTTCTCGCCTGCCTCACGCTCGCCGCCACCGTGCGCGGACAGGTCACCACGGTCGAGGGGCTCGCCCCCGGCGACGGGCTGCACCCGGTCCAGCAGGCGTTCGTCGACCAGGACGCGATGCAGTGTGGTTTCTGCACGTCCGGTCAGGTCATGTCTGCGGTGGCCGCCGTCGAGCAGGACGTGCCGGACGTCCGCGAGTTCATGTCCGGCAACCTGTGCCGCTGCGCGGCCTACCCGAACATCGTCGCGGCGATCGAGCAGGCGAGGCGATCCGATGCGACCGTTTGAGCTGACCGCGCCACAGACCCTCGACGACGCGCTCGCCGCCCCCGGGATGTTCCTCGCCGGTGGGACGACGCTGATCGATCTGATGAAACTCGACGTCCTCACCCCACCGCAGGTACAGGACATCGACGCGCTCCCGCTGCGCGGCATCGACACCACCGACGGTCTGCGGATCGGTGCGCTGGAGCGGATGAGCGATCTCGCCGCACACCCCGGGGTCCCTGCGGTGATCACCCGGGCGCTGCTGCAGAGCGCATCCCAGCAGCTGCGGAACATGGCCACCATCGGCGGCAACCTGCTGCAGCGCACCCGCTGCGGCTATTTCCGCGACGTCACCTCGCCGTGCAACCGGCGGGAACCCGGTTCCGGCTGCCCGGCGATCACCGGATCCAACCGGATGCACGCGGTGCTCGGCACCAGCGACTCCTGCGTGGCCACCCACGCCAGTGACCTTGCGGTCGCGCTGGTCGCACTCGATACGCGGGTGCGGTTGACCGGCCGCGACGGGGAGCGCACCGTCGCGCTCGCCGACCTCTACCGGACGCCCGGTGTCACCCCGGAGGTGGAGCACGACCTGCGCCCCGGCGAGCTGATCACCGAGGTCCTGGTGCCACCGCTCGGCGACGGCGTCCGGTCCACCTACGTCAAGGTGCGGGACCGGCAGTCCTACGAGTTCGCGCTCTGCTCGGCGGCGGTCACGGTGCGGGTCCGGGACGGCCGGGTGAGCGACGCCCGGATCGCGGTCGGCGGGGTCGCCACCGTGCCGTGGCGGCTGCCGTCGGTGGAGGCGGCGCTGCGCGGGGCACCGGCGACCCCGGAGTCCTTCGAGGCCGCGGCGGCGACGGCGGCCGACGGTGCCCGGCCACTGTCCGGGAACGGGTTCAAGGTGCCGCTGGTGCGGCGGACGGTCGTCCGTGCACTGCTCGAGGCCACGCAGGGGGATCGGACATGACCGGACGACTGGACGCCGCGCCGAAGGTCACCGGTGCCGCCGGATACGGGTCGGACCGCACGCTGCCCGGCATGCTGTACGGCCACGTCGTGCTCAGTACCGTCGCACACGGCGAGATCACGGCCATGGACGTGGCGGCGGCGCGGGCGTCGTCCGGCGTGGTCGCGGTCTACACGCCGTTCGAGCCGCTGGAGCTGACCACGCCGCAGCACCCGCTCCTCGGGGGCACCTGGGTGCCGTTGCAGGACACCGACGTCGCCTATCACGGCCAGCCGATCGGCTTCGTCGTCGCGGAGACCTACGAGCAGGCCAGGGACGCCGCGATGCTCGTCGGGGTCGGTTACCGGACCCGGCCCGCGTCGACCTCCCTGGATGACGGCCTGGCCGCCGCCGAGGACGGGCCGCCCGCGATGGACGGCTCCCCGCCGTCGCTCGCGGTACTCGCGCCCGGCGTCGAGTCCATCGACGACGCGCTGGCCGACAGCGCCGTCGTCGTCGACGCGACCTACCGCACCACGATGCAGAACCACGCCGCGATGGAGCCGCACTCCGCCGTCGCGATCTGGGAGTCCGGCCGGCTCACCGTGCACAGCGGTACCCAGGGCGCCGACCTGCAGGCGGACTCCCTGGCGCAGGCGCTGGGCCTGGACCCGTCGATGGTGCACGCGGTGAACCCCTATGTCGGTGGCGCGTTCGGCGGCAAGGGACAGACCGCGGTGCCCACCTTCCTGGCCGCCGCGGCGGCCCGCGAGCTGGGCCGGCCGGTCAAGGCCGCGCTGACCAGGGAGCAGGTCTTCACCGCCACGGCGAACCGTCCGTCGACCGTCCAGCGGCTGCGGCTGGGGGCGGAGAAGGACGGCACGCTGGTCGCGGTGCAGCACGAATCCTGGTCGGCGACGACGATCGACCGGGGGTTCGTCGAGCCGACCTCGCACGGCACCTCGCGGCAGCTCTACGCCACCCGGAACCTGGCGATCAGCCAGAAGATGGTTCCGCTGAACATTCCGCGGACCACCTTCATGCGTGCCCCCGGCGAGGCACCCGGCTCGTTCGCGCTGGAGAGCGCGATCGACGAGCTCGCCGTCGCGCTGGGCATGGACCCGATCGAGCTGCGCCGCCGCAACAGCTCGGTCGCGCCCCCCGGCCGGGACCTGCAGTGGTCGAGCAAGCATCTCGACGAGTGCTTCACCGTCGGGGCCGCCCGGTTCGGCTGGTCCGCGCGCACCCCGGGCGGGCGGGTCGACGGCGACTGGCTGGTCGGCCTCGGCACGGCCACCGCGATGTTCCCCGCGCTGCGCTTCCCGGCGTCGGTGCGGATCACGCTGCGCGACGACGACACGGCCGAGATCGCGACCAGCGGGGCCGACCCGGGGACCGGGTTGCTGACCGTCCTGGCGGTGCTCGGTGCCGAGTCGCTCGACGTGGCCCCCGACCGGGTCGTGCCCCGGCTCGGTGACTCGGCGCTGCCGGCCGGCGGCATGTCCGGTGGTTCGACCGCCACCGCGAGTGCCGGCTCGGCGATCATGGTGGCCGCGCCGCTGGTGATCGACGAGCTGGTGGCGCTGGCGACCGCACCGGATGGTCCGTTCGCGGGCCGCGAGGTCTCGTACGCCGACGGGCGGCTGCTCGCCGCCGACGGTCGCAGCCTCACCTTCGGGGAGGTGCTCCGGGCGGCCGGGCGGACATCGGTCGCCGCCATCGGGTCGTCCGCCGCCGGTGAGGAGATGACCAAGCACTCGTTCAGCTCGTTCGGGGCGCAGTTCTGCGAGGTGCGGGTGCACCGGTGGACCCGGGAGATCCGGGTGTCGCGGATGCTCGGGGTGTTCGACGCCGGCCGGATCGTCAACGAGCAGGCGAGCCGCAGCCAGATCATCGGCGGCATGATCTGGGGGGTGTCGGCCGCCCTGCACGAGGGCCTGGAGATCGACGCGGACGGCCGCCTCGCCAACGCCGATCTCGCGAGCTACCTGATCCCGGTCAACGCCGACATCCCCGAGGTGGACGTCGAGTTCGTGCGTCGTCCGGACACGCTGCACAACCCGGTCGGGGCGCGCGGCATCGGGGAGATCGGCATCGTCGGCATGGCGGCCGCGGTCGCGAACGCCGTGCACGACGCGACCGGGATCCGGGTGCGGCACCTGCCGATCGGGATCGAGGACCTGCTCGAGGGATGAGCGCAGGCGGGACCCGTCGCGCGGCCGGACCCCGGTCGTCGGCGGGTCCCCCGGTCGTGGGGCGGGCTGCGGTGCCCGTCACCAACGGCGGAGTCGGTCGTTTCTGTTACAGACGCTGCCAAGTGATGCGTAAAGAGGCGCAGAGCAGCGTGTGTAATGGAGGCTCCCCATGCCACGACCCCATCGCCGCCGGACGCTGCTCGCCGTGACCGGCGCCGCTCTGCTCACGTCGGTGATCGTGGCCGGTCAGGCCGTCGCGGCCGCACCGGTCCCGATCCCTCCCCTGACGCCGTCGCCGTTCCCGGTCGCCGCGCCGTCCGATCTGCCGTTGCCGCCTCCGACGCTGCCCGACGAGATGTTCGCGCCGGTGGACCGGCCCGGGCCGGAGCTGAGCGTGCCGGAGGCGGAGCTCGACGCCGCGGTCCGCTGTACCGCCGACGCGGCCGGTGCCGACCGCAACGTCGTGCTCTTCGTGCCGGGCACCACGCAGACGCCGGAGGTGAACTTCGGCTTCAACTGGTTCCCCGCGCTCGACGCGCTCGACCGCCCGTACTGCTCGGTCACGCTGCCGAACAATGCGATGACCGACACCCAGACGGCGTCGGAGTACGTGGTGCACGCGATCCGGCACGTCCACGAGATCAGCGGCCACCGGGTCGACGTGGTCGGGCACAGCCAGGGTGGGACCGAGCCCCGCTTCGCCCTGCGGTTCTGGCCCGATCTGCGCGAGATGGTCGACGACTACATCGCGCTGGGATCGACCAATCACGGCAGCATCGTGATCAACGCCGCGCTCTGCACGCCGGCCACCGGCTGCGCCGAGGCCCTGTGGCAGCAGACGCTGAACTCGCACTACACGCAGGCGATCAACTCCTACCAGGAGACCTTCGCCGGTATCTCCTACACCCAGATCTACACCAGGACCGACGAGTTCGTTCAGCCCAACCTCGACGACAGCGGCACCACCTCGCTGCGCGGCGGTGACGGCGAGATCACCAACGTGGCGCTGCAGGACGTCTGCCCCGCCGACGTGGCCTCCGAGCACCTGGCCGTCGGCACGTACTCGCCGGTCGCCTACGCGCTGGCAATGGACGCGATCGACCACGACGGCCCGGCCGATCCCGGCCGGGTGGATCGCAGCGTGTGCACGGAGCTGTTCATGCCGGGGGTCGATCCGCTGACCTTCCCGGCCGACTACGCCGCGGTCGCCACGTTGATCGCCGAGCAGCTCGCGCTCGCCCCGAAGGTCGGTAGCGAGCCGGCCCTGCGCCCGTACACCCTCGCCGAGCCCGCGGACGGCTGACGGGGTCCGGGCTCTGGACGGCCGCAGAATCGGCGCCGGAGGCGCTGGTGAGCCCGTGACCGGCGCCTTCGGCGACGCCGGGTCCCTATACTCGGCGGCGCCGGGCTCCCCGGGGCACCACCTCCGGGGAGCAGCGACGGCGCCGACGGAGGTGACGCTCGATGGCGAGTGGCGTGAACTTCGGCCACCGTGCCGGGGACCCGTCGGGCTCCATCCGTGTCGCCAGCTCCGACGTCGAGGAGGCGACGGAACGGGTGGGGCAGGTGTTCCACCCGCACCAGCTGACGCGGGTGGGGCCGGTGAGCCACTTCCACGCCGACCTGAACGCGGTGTCGGTCGGGGCGATGGTCAGCGGGCGGTTGCGCTACAACAGCAACAGCGACCTCTACTGCCCCAATATCGACGGCTACCACGTCAACGTCCCGCTCACCGGCCGGCTGTTGTCGATCTCCCGTGGCCGGCGGACGACGGCACCTCGCCGCCGGGCACGGCGGCTTCAGTGACGACGTCAACGGTGCCGCCAGTCCGCTCCTGCGCGTCCAGCTCGTCGATCACTGCTTCGGGCAGTCGGAGCCCGGTGGCCGTCTTGCCTTTTGCTCGATCGTGGTTCTCAAACCGACCATGGGCCCTCCCACGCCGCCTACCTGAAGAACCGCTCACGACGTGAGCGGTCCCAGGAAACCTCACATCGCCGGGTGTGACGTCCGATGGCCGGCCGGTGGCGAGGCGGATCCACGCGAACTGGCGTCAGACCGATGGTTGTCGGGCGAGCAGGCCGGCGGGGTCGTTGCTGTAGGCGACCATCCAGCTGGGCTCGATGCGATACCACACGCTCTCGTCCCAGAACAGGTTGTCGGTGTCGTCGTCGTAGTGGTCGACGAGGTGGTCGCGGACTGCCGGCCAGGCGGGATCGCTGCTCGTCCCCTCGGGGTTCAGCGGAACGGCGTGCCCATGCGTGAAGATGCCGAGCTGCTCGCCGCGCATGAAGGTCGCGCTGATGCCGGGCCGCGCCGCAAGATGCCGGGCTTTCGCGGCCTGACGGTGGGTGCCGATGATCCAGCGGCCGTGCAGGAGGTGCCCGTCGGCGCCGCTGATGCGTGGCTCACCCCGGCGGGTGACCGTGGCGATGGCCAGGGTGCACATGCCTTGGCAGATTCGGACGACCTGTTCGGCGTCCAGGGTCCGTTCACCTGCTCGGATGATCGATGTGAGGTGGCTGCTGGAGCCGGCCAAGGACGTGTCGAGGAGAACTTGGAGAGCGTGCAGCTCATCAGGTGCTTCGAACACCCGGCCAGGAGATCAGAAGCCACCGACAATGACGGCTCGGTGCGCGGTCGCCGATGAGAATCCGGCGCCGGTGTGGTGTCCCGGCTGACCCGGCCAGCATCGAGAACACGCGCCGGAGTTGGTACTCCGAGGTGAGGGCGACCGCGGCGAGCTCCCGGACGGGGACGTCGTGGTCGAGATGTTCTTCGATGGCGTCCATCGCGCGGTTCCACAGCTCCATGTCCGATCCCTTCTGTCAGCGGCCAGTCCAGACTCCCCGTAGGCGGCCAGTTATCTCCCCGGTGATGGCCAGCGTTCTCCCCCGCTGGCGGCCAGATATCTCCCCGCTGAGTCCCTGATCGACACCGCAGGCAAGGGTCTGTGGGTGAAGCGGAACGAGGAGATCGTGGAGATCTTGGAGGCATACGACCTCACCGGCAGTTACCGCGCTGCCGCCGAGTTGGCAGGCTGCGACCACCACACGGTTCGGCGTTATGTGCTGCTGCGCGAGTCCGGGCAGCCGCCGGTAGCTCGCGAGCACCGGGCCCGACCGATCGACGACTACCTGGACAAGGTCGAGGAGTTGGTGGCCCGCTCGAACGGTCGGGTCCGCGCCGATGTCGTGCACGAGCGGATCACGGCGATGGGCTTCACTGGCGGTGAGCGCACCACTCGGCGCACTGTCGCCGAGACCAAGGCCCGGCTGCGGGCCGGGCAGCGGCGGGTGTTCCGGCCGTGGGTGACCGAGCCTGGACTGTGGCTGCAGTGGGACTGGGCGGAGGGACCGCGGGTCGATGGCCGACGCACGTGAGCTTCCCCCGGTTTCCCGGAGTGCGGGTTACCTGTCGGCGTCGCGCTGAGCGCGACGATAGTCGTCCTCGTACTCGTCGGGTGAGAGCCCGCCGAGGCGGGCCTGGATCCGGCGCGGGTTGTACCAGCCGTCGAGGTAGCGGATCAGGGCGTGCTCGGCCTCGCGGCGGGTCGCGAACGTCGTACCCGGCCAGTACAACAGCTCGATCTTGATCGTGGACCACAGGTTCTCCGCGAGCGCGTTGTCGTAGCTGTCCCCTGTGGACCCCGTCGACGGGGCGACACCTGCGTCGACCAGGCGCTGGGTGAACCGCAGCGCCGTGTACTGGGCGCCCTTGTCGCTGTGGAAGATCCACTTTCCGGGTCGGAGGTCCCGCGACCGCAGGGCGTGGTTGAGCGCGGTCAGCACCAGCGCGGTGGTGGCGCGCGGGTCGGTGGCCCAGCCGACCACCCGGTTGGAGAACGCATCCCGCACGCTGGCGAGCCACAGCACACCCTCGCCGGTGACGATCCTGGTCAGATCGGCCACCCACACCCGGTTCGGCGCGGCGGCGGTGAAGTCGCGTTCGAGCAGGTCCGGAGCCGGGCGGTGGGCCGGGTTCTGCCGGGTCGAGCCGTGCTTCCATCCGCGGCGCAGATGCGCGCCCTGCAGGCCGTGCTCGCGCATGATCCGCTCGACTCGCTTGCGCCCGACGTGCACGCCCTGGCGGCGCAGCTCCAGCCACACCCGCGGTGATCCGTAGGCGGCGGCGAACTCGCTGACCGATCGGATCTTCACGATCTGCTCGAGCAGCACCGCGTCGTCGAGGTCGCGTCGCGAAGGGTTCGCTCGGCGGGCGCGCCAGTCGTAGTAGGTCGAGACGGGGATGCCCAGGACCCGTAGTACGAGACCGGCGGGGAAGTCATGGGTGTCGACGAAGCTCATGACCACCTCCGGGTCGGGCCGATCTCGCTGGCGAAATAGGCGCTCGCCGCGCGCAGGACCTCGTTGACCCGCCGCAGCTCGGCGTTCTCCTTCGCCAACCGGCGGTTCTCCGAGACCATGTCGGTCGTCGGCCGATCATGCCGCTCTCCGTCGTCGGCCTCCGCCTGTCGGACCCAGTGCCGCAGGGCCTCGTGATGGACGCCCAGCTGCTCGGCGAGCCTGCGGAACGAGGGCCGCGGGTCGGACTCCCGATAGAGTCGGACTGCGCGTTCCCGCAGCTCATCGGGGTACTTCTTCGGTGCGGGCACCAGTGCCTTCCTTCCTGGTTCTCAAGATCGAACCAGTCTTCAGACACTCCGGCAAAGCGGGGGAATCTCAGACCAGGGCCCCGGCAAAGTCAGGATGAGCGACTGCTGACCTGCGGCGACACGCGGGCGTAGGTACGAAGGCGGGCACGGGGCCCGACGTGATCATGAGGGTGTCGAAGTCCTTGATCACGTCAGGAAGCCCGTGCCCGCGTTGTCAGTGTCCCCGATCGTTGCTGCCTGGATCAGGTGGAGGTCGACCTCGATGAGGTGATCGCCACCGCTGCGACCGAGCCGGCGCCAGCTGTGATGTTGTCGCTGGTAGAGGCGTTGTCGCAGGTTCCCGACCCGCGCAAAGCGCGAGGAGTACGCCACGACGTGCTCGCGGTGCTGCTACTCGGGGCGTGTGCGGTGCTCTCGGGCGCACGGTCGTTCGTAGCAGTGGCCGAGTACGCCCACGACGCCGGCCGAGCGGTGCTGGCCGCGCTCGGCGTGGGCGCAGTGGTACCGCACGAGTCGACCCTGCGCCGTGTCCTGCAGCAGGTTGACCCCTCTGCGCTGGAGGCTGCGTTGCGGTCCTGGGTGCTGGCCCAGCTGCGCACCCGAGCCGTGCCGGTGGGCACACCGCGGCGTGAGCAGCGTCGGGTGCTCGCACTGGACGGCAAGACCCTGCGCGGCGCCCACGTCCGCGCCCTCGACGCTGGTGTCTACCTGCCGCATCTGGTGTCGGTGCTCGACCAGCACAGCGGCGCCGTACTGGGCCAGGTCGGCGTGTCCGACAAGGGCAGCGAGGTCACCGCGTTCACCACCCTGCTCGACGAGTTCGACCTGGCCGGCGTGCTGGTCACCGCCGACGCACTGCACACCCACCGTGGCCATGCCGAGTATCTGCACGCCCGCGGCGGGCACTACCTGATGACGATCAAGGCGAACCAGCCGCGGCTGCTGGCGCGGGTCCGGGCGCTGCCCTGGACCGACATCGGGGTCGCCGCCCGGGAGCGCGCCCGCGGCCACGGCCGGGTCGAGACCCGTACGGTCAGCGCGGTCAGTCTGCACCCCTGCCCCGATCGGGGCGGCGAGTTCTTCCCGCACGCCGCCCAGGCGATCAAGCTGGTGCGCCGGCGTCGCCCGCTGCGACCGGGCGGACGGTGGAAGACCGTGACTGTGTACGCGATCACCAGCCTGACCGGTTTCGACGCCGACCCGGGCCTGCTCGCGCGCTGGATCCGCGGCCACTGGGGCATCGAGAACCGGTTGCACTGGGTCCGCGACGTCACCTACGACGAGGACCGCTCCGCGGTCCGCACCGGGAGCGGTCCTCAGGTCATGGCCGCCTTCCGCAACCTTGCGATCACCGCCCTGCGGCTATCGGGTGCGACCAACATCGCCGCCGCGCTGCGTCACCACGCCCGCGACACGCTCCGACCGCTGGCCACCTACAAGATCACCTGACGACTTTGCCGGGACCCTGGGTCGTGCGCCGGCGGTGAAGCTTACGGGTCCAAGAGCGCGGCGAAGCAGGGGTGCGAGTCCGTGCTCCACGCCGCCACCGGCGCCTCGATCGTCGAGGTCGACAAGGAGGCCGATACGCGGGAGCCGTCAGCCCGACCTACACGATGGAGATGCACTCCGGCGCGGGGCGCGTCCGGATCACCGTCGAGCCAGACCTTCGCCGCCGGGGAGCGTCCGAACTACTTCGAGCCCGACGACCGCGGCTGGCGACAGACGTACCCGGGGCGCCGCTACCTGCGAAGTACCTCGCCGAGTTCGGCAACCAGGCGAGGAGGCTCAGCCGCCTCCCCGAACAGCGCCTTGAGCCATCGCGCTATGGAATGGCTCGGGAGGTGGCGATTCTCGGTGCGGCCGAGTGTTTGGCGGTGTGTACCCGTAGCTGTGCAGGATCGCCAGCTCGCGGGGGGCGCCGTCCAGGAGCTGGACCGAGCGGATGCCGAGGTCGCGCAGAACCTGCGCGGCGACCTCGGCGGGCTCCTGCTCGGTGGGCCCGCGCCGACACTCGAAGAGCCCACAACCGCGAGCTCGACCTACCGAGCGGGTGTAAACGACGAGGCCGCGTCCGGCAGCTGCGATCGTGGACAGCGCGTTCTGCAGCCGCCGGCGGCAGCCGCAGGACAGTGAGCCCAGCACGTCTCCGGTCAGACACTCGGCGTGCACGTACACCGGGAGCTGCTCACCCTCGCTCACGGTCCCGGTGAGCAGCGCGATGTGCTCGGCGCCGTCCACCAGACCCCGGTACCCGATCGCCCGGAAGCCACCGTGCGCGGTGGGGAGCGTGGTCACCGCGACCCGAGCGACCTGCGGCTCGTGGCGGCGCCGGTAGGCGATCAGGTCAGCGATGGAGATCAGGACCAGATCGTGCTCGGTGGCGAACCGCTGCAGTTCGGGCCCGCGGGCCATCTCTCCCGGCAGGTCCCGGCTCACGATCTCGCATAGCGCGCCAGCAGGTCGCATCCCCGCCAGCCGTGCCAGGTCAACGGCGGCCTCGGTGTGCCCTGGTCTGCTGAGCACCCCCCCGGCCCGCGCCAGCAGCGGGACGACGTGGCCCGGGCGGGTGAAGTCCGAGCCATCCGAAGCCCGGTCGGCAAGGGCCGCGACCGTGCGGGCGCGATCCCGCGCCGAGATGCCCGTGCCTACACCGGTGGCGAGGTCGACGGTTACCCGGTACGCGGTGCCCATGCGGTCTCTGTTCGTGGAGTGCATGGGAGGCAGGCCGAGCCGGTCGCACTCCGCGGCGGGCAGGGCGACGCAGACGTAGCCGGACGTGTGCTGGACGGTGAACGCCACCAGCTCGGGCGTTGCGCACTCTGCCGCGAAGACGAGGTCGCCCTCGTTCTCCCGATGCTCGTCGTCGACGACGATCACTGGTCGTCCCGCCGCGATGGCGTCCAGCGCGCGGCCGACCCGGGCGAGGGCCGCGCCCGCGCCCGCGGTCTCGATGGCGATGTTCACGGCCACTCCTTCCCGGTCCCTAGAGAGCGGCAAGTCGGCGGAACCGGCTGCCGTGGAACACCAAGGGCGGTGCCGCGGGCTCGGCCCGCAGGCCGTGGATCGTCAGCAATACGATCGCGTGGTCCCCGGCTGGTACCTCGGAGTGCACCGAGCAGTCCAACCACGCCGTCGACCCGCGCACGAACACCGCGCCGCCGCTGCTGGCCTCCCAGTCCACGCCGGCGAACCGGTCACCCTCCTTCAGCGACAATGTCCGGCACGCCAGGTCGTGGGACTCGGCGAGCACGCTCACTCCCAGCCGCGGCTGCCCGCGCAGTCGCGGCCAGGTGGTGGATGTGTCCTGGATGCACACTGACACCAGTGGCGGGTGCACCGACACCGAGGTGAACGAACTTGCCGCCAACCCCACCGGTAGGCCGTCGAGGAGGGCGCACACCGCGGTCACTCCGGATGGGAAGCACCCGTACGCCTGTCGTAACCGGGCCGGATCCACGGCCGTCGGATCAATCTCGATCATCCTGTCAGCACTCCACGTCGGCGGCCGGTCACTGGCCGGTGAGGTTGTTCGATGCGGCGCGGCGATGAGCAGCGCCGCTCCGTAGATCTCCGTGGTTGATCACCCGCCCCACCGACGTCTGCAACGGGGTGAGAAAGCCCGGAGTCGTCAGTACGTGCCGGGCCATAAGCGCTGCCCGCCAGCGGCTGACTCGACTTCGTCAGGATGGTGACCGCGTGGTTGGCGCCGTCGACCTCGATCTCGTCACTGTCGGCGGTCACGAGTGCGCCGGCGCCACCGCCATAACCGTCGGCTCGCCGTACTCCCGGGCGGTGGTGCGTGCGACCGCATGCACCACCTCACTCGTGCAGCAAGGAGGCGACCTGCGCGTACCCCGCCGCAAGCTGAGCACAGCTGGTCGCATCAATCGGCCAGAGGGCCGACCACCGGCGTCCACGGCCAGGAGTGGGACTCGACGATCACGCCGTTGACGCTGAACGGGTCCTCCCCGATCCGCTTGGCCAGTTCGGTCTCGTCGGCTACGTCGTAGACGAGCAGACCGCCCGAGCCGTCGCGGAACGGGCCCGCCTGCCGCACGACGCCCTGCTTCACCATGTCCTGCAGGTACTCCCGATGCAGCGGACGGATCTCGTCGAGCAGGCGGGTGTCGTCGGTGTAGCGCCAGACCACCGCGAACAGCGCCATCAGGGCTTCCCTCCGGTCAGGAACTCCAGCGCGAGGGCGTTGAAGGTCTCGGATTGCTCCCACTGCGGCCAGTGACCGGCGTCCTTGATCACCTCGAACCGCGCGTCGGGCATCTTGGCCGCCATGTTCATCCCGGCTGCGGCGGGACCGGACGGGTCGTCGCTG
The DNA here is from genome assembly GCF_003945385.1 of Pseudonocardia autotrophica. Lineage (NCBI taxonomy): Bacteria > Bacillati > Actinomycetota > Actinomycetes > Pseudonocardiales > Pseudonocardiaceae > Pseudonocardia > Pseudonocardia autotrophica. The sequence goes on along the minus strand of NZ_AP018920.1, from coordinate 7,098,207 downwards.
GTCCAGACCACGAGCGCCGGGCCGGTCACCGCGGCGAGCTCGGCGTCGGTGACCAGGTTGCGCTCACGGATCTCCGGGTCCTGCAGGCACAGGATGTGGCGCATCGACTCGGCGAAGCCGGGACGGGCGTAGATGGCGCGCCGGATGTCGACGAGCTCGTCGGTGACCGTCGACGGGTCCGCCATCAGCCACTCCAGCCGGGCCCGGATCCGCTCCTCGGTCGGGTCGTCCGCGGCGGCCTGGGACAGGCTGCGGATCCGCTCCATCACCTCGGGGGTGGCCATGGTGCCTCCCGGGGTGTTGAGCACGATCCTTCTCACCCGGTCGGGGTGCGCGGCCGCGTACTTGAGCGCCACCCAGCCGCCGAGCGACTCGCCGGACAGATTCGCGCGGTCGACCCCGAGTGCGTCGAGCAGTCCGTCGAGGTGCGCGACGTAGTCGGGCAGCTCGAGGTCTCGGGTGGTGTGGGTGGTGTAGCCGTGGCCCGGGTACTCGTAGGCGATCACGCGGAAGCGCTCCGCGAGCGGCACGATGTTGTGTGCGTACGCCTCGAGGTGCCCGCCGGTGCCGTGCATGAGCACCAGCGGTTCACCTTCCCCTGCCTCCAGCACTCGGGTCCGCCACTGCCCGACCTGCACATACCTGATGCTGAGCTCGAGGCCCGCGAGCGCGGACCACACCGAGGGGCGGCTCACGCCGTCACCGGGGTCTTCAGCGCCGCCAGGACATCGGCGCTGCTGCCAACCTCGCCGAGCATCCGCAGGCTGTCCAGTGACGCTTGGTGGACCTCGGGCGTAGCAGCGCTGCTGGCATCGGAGACGACGATCGTGCGGTAACCGAGATCGCCGGCGCTGCGCGCGGTGCTCTCGACCGACATGTTGGTGGCCACGCCGGTGATCACGACGGTGTCGATGCCACGGCCGCGCAGCACGGGGTCCAGCTCGCTGCCGACGAACCCGCTGACCCGCTGGTGCGTCACGACGAGGTCGCCGTCGAGCGGGGTGAGATCGTCGACGATGGCGGCAGCCGAGGTGCCGTCGACCAGGCAGCCCTGCTGGCCGACCATCGCGAGCAGCGGGAAGTTGCCCACGAGGTCGCCGTAGCCGGGCTGGAACGCCACCCGGGTGTAGACGACCTGGGCGCCTGCGTCGCGGGCGGCGGTATGCAGGGTCTTCGTGGTCGGCACGATGCCGACCGCGGTGGCCTGCTCGGCGAAGATGGCGCCGAACGCGCCCTCCGGAGTGATCACGTCGTTCTGGTAGTGCACCGCGATGAATGCGGTCCGGGGTGGGTCGAGTTCCATGGCAATGCCTTTCGGGGGGTGGTGGGGTCTCAGGTGAGGGAACGGGCGGTGGTCAGCCCGAAGCCGGCGATCCACTCGGGGATCGCCTCGTAGAAGGATGTCTCGACCTCGTAGCGGCCCGCCGCGCCGAGCGCGGCGTAGGCCGCGATCCACGTGCGCACCTCGTGCGAGGAGTGCCCCGCCTGCTCGACGAACCAGTCGTTGGGCCAGGCGTCGATCCGCTCCAGGTCTCCGGAGGCGAGCACGTCAAGCAGGGCGGTGTCCCACTCCGGGTTGAGAGGCATCAGGTCCGACATGCCGGCGGCGAACGCGCCGACCGCGTCGACGACCCTGGCCTCGCGGACAGCGCGCTCCTCGGCCGTCGGGTTGCGGCCGGCGATGAGCCGCTCGGCCACGGCAGGCGGGGCGCCCGCGAACTGCGGTACCGGTGGGTCGTGCGACAGCCCGCCGGACCCCATCAGCAGCACCCGCTTGTCCAAGGCAGCCGCACCGCGTCCGATCGCTTCACCGAGCAGGCGGATGCGAGCGACCGGGCTGAGCGGCTCGGCGACGCAGTTGATGAAGACCGGGACCACCGGCAGCCTGTCGATGGCGCCGAGGAGCAGCTCCAGAGGCTGGGTGAAGCCGTGGTCGACCTGCATGCGTTCAGAGATCGCGATGTCGACGCCCGCAGCGAGGACCTCGCGCGCGAGGCTGCGTGCGGCGTCGGCGTCGACCGGCAGGGGGCCCTTCGGCATGCCGTAGTCACCGACTGATTCGGCTGCGGCGCCGATGCAGAACGGCGGCATCATGTCGTAGAAGAAGCCGTTGTAGTGGTCCGGTCCGAACAGGATCACGAGTTCGGGGTCGTAGTCCCGGACGAATGCGCGGGCTCGGTCGAACGCGGCCTCGACCCGGGCGGTGACACCGGTTGCGGGCTCAGCCTGAATCCACCGGTTCTGCTTCGGATTGATCTTCGCCTAGTTGTTGATCTTCGATTCCGGGTGTGGGCATGAGGGTGCCTGGAGTGGGGGTTTCCGGGTCCTCGGGTCGTGGCTGGTCAGGGTCGGTGACGGAGGTCAGCCGGCTGGTCCTGGCAGGGCGCGAAGTCGGTGTAGGCCTGCGATGAAGGCGTGGACCCAGGGCCAGTGGGCGGGTAGTCGTAGCTGGTGGCGGCGGGCGTGAGAGCTCAGCCGGGCGGCGACGCGCAGGTAGCGCCGGCGCAGGGTCTTGATCGTCTGGCGGGGTGTGGCGGCGAGCCCGGCCAGACGGGCGCTCCAGCGGCCCAGGTTGTGGGCCAGGGTCTGCAGGACCAGCCAGGCCTGGTTCGCGCCGAACCGTTTCGAGGGCAGGTGACTCAGCGCGAGGCCGTGTTTGAGGTCGCGGATGGCCAGTTCGACCTCGGCGTGGGCGCGGTGGAACCGGTCGAGCTCGACGGGGTCGCCGGACTGGTCGGTGATGAACGGGTGGTAGTCGTAGCCGGGAAACAGCTCCAGCTGTCCGGCGGCGGCGCGGCGGTCCCGGATCGCCGGTGGGGTCGGGGTGCGGCGCACGATCAGCCGGACCCAGACCCCGGCGCCGCGGTGTCGCCCGGGGAGCCCGTCGCGGCGGCGGTGGTCGCGGTCGAACACGCGCCAGCCGAGTTCGGTGACCGCGGCGCCGGGCTCGAAGTAGGGCACCGGGGTCCACTGCGACTCGTCGATCGCGGCGATCGTGGCGCGCATGCGGCCGATCATGCGGGCGCCGACGGAGAACCCCGCCCGGTGACGACGACATGCGGTGAGCACGTCGGCGAGGTAAAACCCGGTGTCGGCGCGCACCACCACCGGCCCGCCTGCGCCCGCGGCCCGGACCCGGGACAGCGTTTCGGCCAGGAACGACCCGGCCCCGCTGGAGTCGTTGGTGCGGCCCCGACGCAGCCGGGCGTGCAGCACGTCACCGGTCCCGGCCATCACCGCGAGCAGCGGGTGGTAGCCGCGGCGACCGGTGCGCATCACCTGCCGGGCCCCGGACTTGTCCAAGCCGTAGGTCTCGACCAGGGTCGCGTCGATATCGACCACCACCGCAGCGTCGTCGGGTGGGGTCGTCTCGACCGCCCCGAGCCCGGCGGCACGGGCCAGGACAGCTCGGGCGACGGCGTCGAGTTGGCGGGCGTGTCCCCAGCTCATCGACCGCAGGAACGTACCCACCGTCGACGCCGCGACCGCTCGATGGCCGAGCACTGTCTCGGTGGCGCCGGCACGCAGCGCGTTCACGTCGTCGATGCAGTCCCCACCGGCCAACGCCGAGTGGATCACGCTCAGGCACTTGTCCCCCGCGTTCGCGCCGGCGGTGACCCGGCTGTCGAGCAGGCCTGGCAGGCCGAGTCGCTGCCCCAACGTGGCCGGCAGCAGCAGCCCGGCATCGTTGATCAACGACTCGTCGTCGGCGCTGACCTGGATCCGGTCGAGCGCGTGGGATGCTTGCACCAAGAGGGTGCTCCCTTGTCCAGAACGTTGCTTGGTGTGAGAACCGCAATCGTCCTGCTCAGGAGCACCCTCTTCCCGTCACCACGCCGAACCACCCCGAACTATCGGTGGATTCAGGCTCAGACCGCCCCATCAGCGGAGTGTGCGAGGTCGTGCAGAGGGCCAACGTCATTGTGCGCTCCCTAGCATTCTAGCGTTCCAGGATCGTAGAGGTCGCTGCGAAGAGCGGGCAAGACCTTGTCCGTCCGCGCGGCGGGCGGAGCGGAACCGTCTCTCCGTTACGCTCGATGGATGGCGATGACCGGTGACTTCGAGCTCCGGCCCGGACTGGGCGACGCACGTTCGTCGTCCGTGCGACTCGGCTCGATGATCTATGTGCAGATCAAGGAACAGCTACTCGAGGGCGCCTACGCCGCAGGCGAGCGATTGCAGGTCGAGGCGCTCAAGAGTCAGTTCCAGGTGAGCAAGCAGCCCGTGATGGAGGCTCTGCGTCGGCTGTCCGGCGAGGGCCTGGTCGACATCATTCCGCAGGTCGGTTGCGAGGTCTGCCGCTACTCGCCCCAGGAGGTCGTGGACTTCTTTCGGTTCTTCGCCGGCATGGAGGGCATCCTCGCCGAGGTAGCGGCCGACCGGCGCACCGAGGCCCAGTTGCAGCAGCTCGAGCAGGTCGAGTCCCTGATTGCCGACCTGCGCGCCGACGCCGACGCCGACCGTCGCAGCCACGGCTACCGGGTGCACAACCGGCAGTTCCACGCAATCGTGCACGAGATGTCCCGGTCCACGATCATGGCGGCTACCTGCGAGCGGATGTTTGACCTCAGCGACTTTCTGATCAACACGACCGGCACCCACACTCCGCTGTCCGACGCCCTCGACGGCCGCCACGCCGATCACGAGCGGATCATCGCGGCGCTGCGGAGCCACGACGGCGCAGCGGCGCGGCGCGAGATCGAGCGCCACATCTCAGGCACCGTCGACATCATCCGCCTGGAGGCCGGGCCGAGCGCTGTAGACAAGAAGCCCCCCAACGGCGCCCGTCCCGCCTGACCGAAGTCCTGCCCTGGGAGCCCCCTTGGCGGGGCTCTCAAGCCAGGCCTCACGCCGGGGGCGCTCACATCAGGGCCGCCGCCAGGAGATCCACCTGCTCGGGCTCGGGCCGGCACGGGAACAGCAGTAGCTCGTCGCACCCCGCACGCCCCATCTCCTCGGCAACCCCGCGTACCGCGGCGGGAGTGGTCAACGCGGAGTCGGCGACCGCGGCGGCCCCGGCGCCGACGAACCCGTAGTAGCTCGTCAGGTACTCGCGGGCGTGCCGGGCCGCATCCGTCCCGAGGGAGAAGTACGCCACCGCCTGCAGCCGCGGCGCACCCTCGCGCCCGTGCCGCTGCCAGGCCGCCCGCACCGCGGCCGCACCCTCGGCGAAGAACGCGGTGCTGCCGGAGACCCAGCCGTCGCCTGCACGGGCGGCCCGCTCCAGCGCGGCAGCCGACCGCCCGCCCAGCACGATCCGTGGACGGCCACTCAACGGCGTGGGGCCGACCCGCTCCGGCCCGGGCGCCGCCCAGATCGCCTGCAGCTCGTCGAGCATCGTGTCCAGCCGTCGCCCCCGGGTGCGGAACTCCGTATTGGTGGCCCGGTAGTCGTCCTGCCGGGCGCCGACGCCGAGACCGAGGGTGAACCGGCCACCGGAGAGCCGATCGAGCGTCGCGGTCTGCCGGGCCAGCAGCGCCGACGGGCCCCTGGTCGGCGCCAGCAGCACGTAGCTGCCCAGCCCGATCCGCTCGGTGACCGCCGCGGCGGCCCCGAGCGTGACGAGCGGCTCGAGCCCGTCATGGACCAGCCGGTCGAGGGTCGCCAGCGAGGAGAACCCGGCGGCGTCGGACCGCCGGGCCCACTCCACGAGCTGGTCGAGCCTGACCCCCGGGACCGCGGCGGGCAGCCCGATCCCGATCCGCGCCGCCGCGGCGCCGGTCAAGATCGAGCCCCTTTGCAGGTCGACACGACCTCTCCGTCGTGGACGTCCGCGCGGGTGGTGAAGATGTCAACGCTCCTCTGCACTTGTTGATTCGACGACAGGTCCGGGCTCGGAGAAACCTGATCAGCGGGTCGGGGCGTTCCAGGCGGGCGTGTTGAACTCCGGGCGCAGGGTCGGCTCGAACCGGTCAAGCTTGATGCCGATCTTCGGCAGGACCTTCTCGACCAGCAGCTCGTTGCTGCGCAGCATCTTGTCGATCGGCGCGGGGCCGAGGCCCATCCACAGCACGAGCAGCTCGATGCCGAACTTCTCGATTTCCTTCTCGAGCTTGCGGGCCACGGTGTCGACAGTGCCTGCGATGGAGTACCCGCGGTCGACCATGCTCTGGTAGTTGTTCGGGATCGGCCCCTCCTCGCCCGGGTAGCGCAGGGCCTCGTTGAACCCGAAGTGGTCGTGCCAGGCCGGCCAGATGAAGCCGAGCGCGTCAGATCCGATCGCGAAGGCCTCCTCGTCGGTGTCGGCCACGACGATCTCCCGGAAGTGTCCGACGTTGCGGCCCCACCCGATCGACGGGTCCCGGTGCTTCGCCTCGTCGTGGTAGGCGTCGAGGCAGGCCTTCACCGTCTCCTCGATCGGGGAGAAGATGATCGGCCAGCCGCCCTCGCGCGCCGCCCAGCGGATCGTGTTGGGGCTGAGCGTGAAGGGCACCATCAGTTCGATCGTGGACGGGTCCTGCAGGGTGTTCGGGGCGATGCCGATCTTCTCCACGGCGCCGTCGGCGCTCACGGTGGACGGCGCCATCTCCCGCGTCCCGGGGTGGTCCCAGGTGATCCCGGGCGGCGGGACCTGCCAGTGCTTGCCCTGGTAGGCGAACTCGCGGTTCGCCCAGAGGCCGCGCACCACCTGGTAGGCCTCCTCGAACAGCTCGCGGTTGATCGCGTCGTGCTCGGCGTACTGCGGGTCGGTCGCGTAGGTGGCGACGGCGCCGTTCTTCTGGCCGATCGTGGTGACGTGGCGGCTCTGGTAGCCGCGGGCGAACCCGGCGATCATCCGGCCACCGCTGAAGTGGTCGAGCATGGCCAGGTCCTCGGCCACCAGGATCGGGTTGCGGGCCGGCAGGACGGTCGCCATCTGCCCGATGCGCAGCTTCTTCGTGATCCCCGCGGCCCAGGAGCCGAGCAGGATCGGGTTGTTCGAGATCTCGAGGCCCTCGAGGTGGAAGTGGTGTTCGGAGAAGGCCGCGAAGTCGAAGCCGAGGTCGTCGATCTGACGCAGCACGGCACCGTTCTCGAAGAGGGCCTGCTGATAGAAGTTCGGATTCACGCCCGCGTAACCCTGTCGGTACTGCTCCGGTGTCGCGCCCGCACTGGGCAGCAGGAACGTTCCCAATCTCATCGTTGAGAATCCTCCGTAGATCGCAGAGACCCTGCTGGCCTCCTAGCATGCAAGCATGCAACACGTGTCCTTGATCACTGTCAAGGGATCGACTCGGTCGCGTGACGGCCGGGCCGACGTCGAGACCGGGGGACGCTTGCTGTGACCTGCGCCTCCGGTTAGCGTGCACAGGCACGCTAGCATTCCAGTTGTTGAGAAGGGACCGTCGATGCCCGTCCGTACCGGTGCGCAGTACGTCGAGAACCTGCAGAAACACCCCCGCGAGGTGTGGTTGCGGGGCGAGCGCGTCGACGACGTCACCACGCATCCCGCCCTGCGTCGGCCGATCGAGCAGATCGCCCGGCTCTACGACCTGCAGCACGATCCCGAGCTCGCCCCGGTGCTCACCGCGCCGGGTCCGGACGGGGCCCGGGTCGGACGCGCGTTCCTGCCGTGCCGCACCCCGGAGGACCTGGCCGCGAGGCGGGCCGCGTACCGGGCGTGGGCCGAACCGACGCTGGGCCTGATGGGTCGCTCGCCGGACTTCCTGAACACCACGTTGATGGCGTTCACCGAGTCCCCCGGGGTGTTCGCCAGGCTCGGGCAGCGGTACGCGGACAACATCGCGCGCTACTACTCCTACGTCCGCGACAACGACCTGTTCCTCACCCACGCGCTGATCACCCCGCAGACCGACCGGTCGAAGGGTGCGTCGGAGCAGCAGGAGCAGTTCCTGCACATGGGCGTGGTGTCCGAGACCGCCGAGGGGCTGGTCGTCCGCGGTGCCCGGATGCTGGCCACGCTCGCCCCGATGGCCGACGAGCTGATCATCTACAGCCTGCCCGGCCTGCGCCCCGGCGACGAGCGCCACGCCGCCTGCTTCGCGATCCCGATCGACACCCCGGGCCTGCGGCTGATCTCCCGCGCCCCCTTCGACGACGGCACCCGGCACCCGTTCGACCACCCGCTGTCCTCGCACTTCGAGGAGGCGGACTGCCTCGTCGTGTTCGACGACGTGCTGGTGCCGTGGGACCGGGTGTTCCTGCACGGCGACGTGGAACTGGCCAACGCCCTCTACGCCGAGACCGACCTGCGCCAGCACACCGCGCACCAGACCGGCGTCCGCGGCCTGGTCAAGCTGCAGTTCGTCACCGGGCTGGCGATGAAGCTCAGCCAGTCGGTGAAGATCGACGGCTTCCTGCACGTGCAGCAGAAGCTCGGCGAGTGCATCGCCGCCGTCGAGCAGGCGCACGCGCTGCTCGTCGCGGCCGAGGCCGAGTACGAGACCACCGCGACCGGCACGGTCCGACCCCGGTTCAACGCCCTGCAGACGCTGCGGGTGGTGCTGGCCACGCAGTACCCCAAGCTGGTCGAGGTGCTGCAGACCCTCGGCGCGGGCGGACTGCTGATGATGCCCTCGGCCGAGGACTTCGGCTCGCCGATCGCCGAGGACATCGCGCGCTACTACCGCGGCGCCGAGATGTCCGCCGTGGACCGGATCCGGCTCTACAAGCTGGCCTGGGACCTGTGCGGCGACGCGTTCGGACAGCGCGCCGTGCAGTACGAGCGCTACTACGCCGGCGACCCGGTGCGCATCCTCGCCATGAACTACCTGGCCTACGACAAGTCCGAGTGCTTCCGTCTGGTCGACCGCGCGCTCGCCCTCGCCGGCGACCCCGACACCCCGGCACCCTGATGGCCGCGCCCGCCCCGCTCGACCGGGACCCGATCAGCCCACCCCGGTTCCGCCACGCCCTGGGCCAGTTCGCCAGCGGCGTCACCGTGGTCACGACCACCACGACCGCCGGGCCGGTCGGCGCCACGGTCAGCGCCTTCTGCTCGCTGTCGCTCGACCCGCCGCTGGTGCTCGCCTGCCTCGGCCGGGACCGGTCGATGCACCGCGCGCTGACCTCGGCGCCGGGGTTCGGGGTCAGCATCCTCGCCTCGGACCAGGGAGTGCTCGCCCGGGACTTCGCGCGGCCTGCGGACCGGTTCGCAGGCGTCGCCCACTCCCCCGGCCGCTACGGCCCGCACCTCGACGGCGCGATCGCCCACCTCGACTGCGCGGTGCACGAGATCCGCGACGGCGGGGACCACGTGATCGTCCTCGGCCTGGTCGACGCGGTGGCGGTGCACGCGGGCGAGCCACTGCTCTACGCCCAGGGCGCGTTCCTCGACCTCCCCGGCCCCGACTGGGAACGCGCCGCCGCGTCCGCCCCACAGGAATGGCTGCTCTCCGCCCCCTGGTGAGCCGCCCGCACACCTGCCCACCACACCCGCACGCCTGTCCACCACACCCGCACGCCTCTCTACTGCAAAGGAGCAGTTGATGGAGTTCTTCATCGGCGCATGCGCCAAGATCGACCAGGTCGGCATCGTCAAGCAGGCCGAGGACACCGGGGTCACCCACTTCGGCGTCGGCGAGGGGCCGCTGCTGTTCAGCGACCCCTACCAGTACCTGGCCCTCGCCGCCCGCGAGACGTCCACGATCAACCTCGGCACCTGGGTCACCAACCCGCTGACCCGCATCCCCGCCGTCACCGCCAACTCCCACGCCACGCTCAACGCCCTCGCCCCCGGCCGCACCTTCCTCGGCATCGGCACCGCGAACAACGCGCTGCGCTCCATGGGCCACAGCCCGGCGAGCATCGCCCAGCTCGACGACGCGCTCCGGGTCACCACCGGCCTGCTCGCGGGCCGGCGGGTCACCGAGAAGTGGCGGGGCAAGGAGCGCGAGCTGGAGTTCCTCGACAAGGACGGCAGCTGGTACAACCTCGACGACCCGGTCCCGGTGTGGATGGCCGCCGGTGGCCCGCGCGGCATCGAGGTCGCCGCCCGCTACGCGGACTACGTGGCCTACTGCCTCGGGCCGGACCCCGAGATGATCAAACTGGTGCGCCGGGAGCTGGACAAGGCGGTCGCCGACGCCGGCCGGCCGCCCGGTTCGGTCAAGCTCGTCGCGGTGAGCTGGTTCTACCAGCTGCGCAACGGCGAGACCTGGGAGGACGGCGTCGACCACGGCTTCGCCTCCGGCCCGATCAGCTCCTGCGTGACCAACATCGGGTTCATGCGCGCGCACGCCGCCGAGCTCGACCCTTCGATCGTCGAGGCCAGCGCGGCCGCGGCCACCGCCTACCTGGGCGACCCGAACGCCACCGAGCAGCCGCACTACCTCGACACCTGGTCGAAGTACCAGAAGGGGCTCGACGACTCGCACCGGCCGCTGATCACCAAGCAGCTGTGCGACTACTGGTGCCTCTACGGCTCCCCCGACGAGATCTGGGAGAAGACCCAGGGCATGATCGAGGCGGGAGTGGACATGGTGAGCACGTTCCTGTCCAACCCGTTCACCGCCGAACGGGACATCGCCGACATCGGAACGTCGATCCTCGCCCGCGCGTAACTCCTCCCGGCAATCGGCCGGGGCTCCGGAAACCCGGCTGCCTCCTGCGCGGCGGTGGAAGGGGTTGCGGGCCCGTCGTGGGCCCGCGGTCCCCGCGCCTGATCCGGCGCTCCTGCCGGCGAGGATGTCGACAGGAGCGCCACCCCGCGAGGCCCTGCCGGGCTACGCCGAGGTTCTCGGGGCCCTGAAGCTCACCCCCACGTAGGGGGCGAGCCGTACAACGCCAGCAACCCGACGACGCGATGCGCCAGTTCGTCTTCGACCCCAGGGCTTCGGGATGGTGGACTACGGACCCGCCGGTCACACCGCCTGACCTCGCACCGTGCAACGAGAGGCGTCTCACGCTGATGTGGACGATCCAGGACTCCCGCGTCCGCCCTGCGGGGCGCCCGCGCTCAGCCTTCTCGGCGAAGTCCTTCGCGACGAGCGACGTGGACGAGGCGCGTGAGGTGTTGACACAGTCGTATGCCGACCACTCCATCCGGACCGCCGGACGAGTCGGTCGGGGCTTCGACTTCCTGCACCGGGTGGCGAGCTCGTCGCAGATCAACATCGGCTACACGACGTTCGGGACCGACGTCGACATCTCGGCGCCGCCACCGCGGACGTCCTACATCGTGTGCTTCTCCATGCGGGGACACCTGACGATGTCGTGCGGTGCGGAATCGGTCGTCCTCACCTCCGATCGCGTCGCAGTCGTCCCTCCCACCAAGCCCTTCGGCTTCCGCGATTGGAGCCCCGATTCCTGCGTGGTGGGCATCCGCATCAGCCGGGGCGATCTGGAGGGCGACCTGTCGACGCTGCTCGGACGGCCGATCGCCCGCCCGGTCGACTTCGAGTTCGGCAAGGTCAGCACCCAGGGGCGGGGTTCGACATTTCTGCGGACCGTGGATCTCATCGAGTCGGAACTCGAGCGACCCGACGGAATGTCACACGAGAGCAGCCTCGCCGCCAGGCTCTCGCAGTTGTTGATCACGTCGTTGCTCACCACTCAGTCACATGAATACTCCGAGCAGCTCCACGAGCCGGCCCCGGCCGTCCCCTCCTCCGCGGTCAGGCGCGCACTCGACTACGTGGAGACCGACCCTTCGTGCGTGAGCACGGTGTCGGACATCGCCCGAGCTGCGTCCGTGAGCGTGCGCGCGATCGAGCACGGCTTCCGGAAGCATCTCGGCGTCTCTCCGATGGCGTATCTGAAGGAGGTCCGGCTCGCCAGGGTGCACGACGACCTGATCAACGGGGATCCGGCGGAGACGACGATCACCAGCACGGCGCGCCGGTGGGGTTTCACGCATCTGAGCCGCTTCAGTGAGTCCTACCGGCAGAAGTACGGCGTCCTGCCGTCCGAGACTCTCCGTCAGCGGCGAGGGCCGGGCTCCTTCGCCGGCCTGCGACCCGGATTCCGGCCCGAGTAACCGAAGTCCTGTCTTCACCGACGACCGGCACGGGCCTCCACGTGGACCCGCCTCGCCGGCGCCGTGTTCCGGCGGCAACTTCTCGGCCGGTTCACCGTGACCCGTAGACCACGACGGTGTTCCCCCATGGATCCTTCGCCACCGCGCGCACCTCGTGCGGGCCCTGCTCGGGATCGCGGACCACGGTTCCACCGGCCGCGGTGATCGCGGACAGTGCCGCGGACACGTCAGGGACCTTGAACGACGCCGCCGGCATCCCGCAGGTGACGTCCTCGGTGGGGCCGGCGAGCGCCAGCGTGATGCCGCCGGCGTTGAGGGCGGCGTACCGGTTGCCGTCGACGAACCGGGTGTCGAGCCCGAACGCCTCGGTGTAGAAGGTGACTGCGGCGGCGATATCCGCCACCGGGTGCAGTACGTTGCCGATCTTCGTGGGGGCAGGGTCGTCGGACACGAGTTGTTCCTCGCAGTGGTGGGATGGGTTCGACCGTAGATCCGCGGACGTGGCGGCAGTGCTACCAGCGGCTCGCGATCTCCTTCTGCCGCGCGAGGAAGGAGGGGTCGAGCAGGCGCCCGTGCAGCTGCTGGTTGTGGCTGTGGCAAAGCTGGTGGAGCGCGAAGGATGTCTGCATCGCGTTGGAACGTCCCTGGTTGTCCTGGGCGGTGTTGACGGCTTCCTTGACGAGCTTGAGGGCGAACAGCGGCTGCTCGGCGATTCGGCGGGCGAGGTCGAGGGTGAACTTGGTGAGTTCGGCACGGGGCACGATGTGGTTGACCATCCCGAGTCGGTGCGCGTCGGCAGCGCTGACGGAGTCGGAGGTGAACAGCATCTCCTTGGCCTTGCGCACGCCCAGCTCGTAGGGGTGGTTGAAGAACTCCGCGCCGCTGATGCCCATGGCGACGGTGTTGTCGGCGAAGACGGCATCCTCCGAGGCGACAACGAGGTCGCACGGCCACACCAGCATGAGGCCGCCGGAGACGACCTTTCCTTGCACCTCGGCGATGGTGGGCTTGGGCATGTTCCGCCAGCGCTCGGAGAAGCCGAGGTAGATCTCCTTCTCGCGGGCCATCTGTGCCTCGGCGCCACCGCAGGTGAAGCCGCACCAGGTGCCGACGGTGCGGTGCTCGGCCATCACCTCGTACTTCTCGGGCTCGCGCAGGTCGTGCCCGGAGGAGAAGTGCGGGCCCTCGGCGGCCAGGATCACGACGCTGATGCCGTCGTCCTGCGCAGCGCGGTCGAACGCGTCGTTGAGCTCGTAGAGCAGTCTCGTGTCCTGGGCGTTGCGGGTCTCGGGCCTGGCCAGGACGATCCGGGCGATGCGGGCCTCGGGCTCCTCGTAGCGGATCGTCTTGTACGTGGTCATGGGGCTTCTTCCTCCGGGTCGGCGCGTCTCAGCGGGACGGGGTGGTCCGGCCGGCGGGAGGCGGACCGGTCGACCGGCGCGGCGCCGGTCTGGGCGGGCCCGGGTGCCCGTGCCCTGAAGCGGCCCGACAACGGGCCGCCGAGCCGAGCCGGGGCAGCCGTCATAGCGGGATCGGCACCCGCGGTTGGTCCGAGCGCAGCACCAGGTCCTCGATCGGCTCCTCCGCGTCGAGCCGTCGGCACAGCTCCTCGGGATCGAACGGCTCCCCGAGCGGGTTGGCGGCGAACGCGTCCGTCGCCATGAACTCGTTGGACTGCTCGGGGTCCAGCAGGTCCACCTGGAACTCCAACCGGTTCCGGTCCGGGTCCTCGTAGTACATCGACAGCGTCGGACCGTGCTTGGTGGAGATCACCGGGCGGACGCCGAGCTTGTCGCGGACGTTGCGGTAGACGCCCATCAGGTCCTCGATCGAGTCCCAGGTGTAGGCCAGGTGCCGCAACCCCGTCCCGTGCTTGCGCTCGCCCTCGTCCTCTGGTGCGGGACCGAGGTTGACGATCGCGTGCCGGTGGTGCTCCTCGTCGTAGGTCATGAAGGTGTAGGTCTCGCTCTGGCTCTGGATCTTCGCCTCGAACACCGTCCGGTAGAAGCGCACCATCTCCGTATACCGATGGGTGCCGAACACCGCGTGGGCGAACTTCGTAGGTGGTGTCATGACTTCTCCTCCTTCAGCGAGCGCAGCGCACGTCGAGCAGCGCCTGGCGGCCCTCGACGTCCACCGCATGGAGCGCACGGCGCAGGGCCGGGCGTAGCTGGTCGATGTCGGTGACCTCCTCACCGAATCCGCCGGACGCTTCGGCGTAGCGGGCGAAGGCGGGCTGCGGGGCCAGATTCGACAGCCGCGATTCGTCCATGCGGACGGCGATGCCGCCTGGGTACACCGAGCGGGTCGAGGCGTCCACCGCGTCCCACCGCTCGTTGTTGGCGATGATGGTCAGGACGGGCAGTCCGTGCTTCGCCGAGGCGTGATGGCACGCTGCGGGATTGGCGAAGAGGTAGGCGCCGTCGCCGACGGCCGCGACGACCGTCCGGTCCGGTGCCGCGTGCTTGGCCCCCAGCGCGGCCGGAAGCGCCCACCCGAGTCCGCCGGCTGCCGGGAGGTAGAAGTACGTGCCCGGTCGGCGGCGGCGGAGGATCCGAGGGTCGGCCCAGTACTCGTTGAACACCACCGCGTCGTCGTCGAGGACCTCGGAGAGGGCCTGGGTGAGGGCCGCCTTCGTGATCGGTCCGCGGCCTTGGCGGGGCAGCGTGGCCTGCAGTCGCCGCCGGTGTTCTTCCGCCCGCCCGGCCAGCATGTCCGCCCGTGTCGGCGGGATCTGCTCGGTCCGATCCGCGAGTGCACCTTCCAATGCCGTGAGCAGGCTCGCCGCGCTGGTCGTGATCCCGAGGTCGAGACGATGGGTGCGCATCGGATAGTCGGACGTCAGCGGATCGAGTCCTGCCTGGGCGACGAACGCGTCGGTTCGGGGCTCACCTCGTCGGGCGATCCATGGAACGTCGCACTCCAGGAACAGCAACACATCCGCGTCGGGGAACGCCTCGGTCGCAAGCCCGAGGTGGAACGGGTGATCCGCGGAGACGTTGAGATAGCGCGGGCCGGCCTCGGCGACCCCGACCGCATAGCGCTCGCACAGCTCCGACAACATCGCCACGGTCTGGTGGTCCGCGCCCGCACTGGTGGTCACGATCACCGGATATCGCGCCTGCGCGAGCCGGTCCGCGAGGATCTGCACGGCCGCCGGATCGGCTGCGGGACCGGTCGGCACGACCAGCGGCGGCGCGGGATCGGCGGCGTCCGTCTCGGGGGCGGTCTCGGCGAGGACCTCGCGTGGAAGGGTCAGGTACACCGGTCCGCGCGGGTGTGCCGACGCTATCGACACGGCCCGGCGCAGGACCGCCTCGACCTGGGCCGCGTTGCGCAGCTCGTAGTCCCACTTGACGACTTCACGGACCATGCCCGCCTGGTCGTACATCTCCTGCGCCCAGTGGATGGCGGTGTCGCGGGCACCGAGCGCGCCGTCCTCGAGGATCGGGGTGCGGCCCGCGGTCACGATCATCGGGACGCGTTCGCGCGCGGCGTTGATCACCGCGGACACCGCGTTCGCCGTGCCGACGCTCACGTGGAACATGACAGCCTGCGGCTGTCCCGTCATCAGGTAGGCACCGTGGGCCATGCCGGCGGCGACGTTCTCGTGGCCCGCGAGGACCGGGACCGGGTACCGCCCGATGGCCGACCCGCCCTGCGCGTACGCCTCCACGAGAGGCGCGAAGTCCGTCCCCGCGTTGACGAACAGCGTCTGCACTCCCAGCGCCCGGAGCTCGGCCAGGTACCGCTGGGCGGCCGACGAGCCGCGCACGTCGTCGTCCTGGTCCAGGCGAGGCTCCTGGGCGATCCCCGGGCCGGTCGTCCTGCCCGTCATCGCGCTGCCGCGACTGTGACGGCGTCAGCCGCCGCCACGGCGGCCAGTGGGACCTGAAGGGCCGCTGTCGGTATGTCCACGGTCATTCTCACCTCGTTGTCCTGCTGTCGGGAGCGGCGCGATGCTCTGGTTCCCGTGCGTCGTCGGGTGTCGTCGGGCGCGGGCCGATGCCCTGCGCGGCCGCCAAGAACTCCGCGCTGGTGCGGATGCCGTTGCGGTCCAGCTTCCCGGCCTCGCTGCGTGGAAGGGCGTCGCGGAACAGGAGCTCTTTCGGCACCTTGTAGGACGCGAGGTCGCGCGCGCACAGCGCGCGCAGGTCCTCGGCCACGGTCTCGTCGTTGGTGGCGTCAGCTCCCGGCGCCCGCTCGATGACCGCGACCACCCGTTGGCCCCACTGCTCGTCCGGCACTCCGACGACCGCCGCGTCCCTGACGTGCGCGTGCCGAACGAGGCAGGCCTCGATCTCCGCGGGATAGATGTTCACTCCTCCGGAGATGATGAGGTCGCTGCGTCTGTCGTGGAGGAACAGGTACCCGTCGTCGTCGAGGGAACCGAGGTCACCGGCCGTGACCAGGTCACCGGACCGGCTGCGTTCGGTCTTCTCCGGGTCCCCGAGGTACTCGAACGGCGCGGGCACGCTGAAGTAGATGGAGCCCACCTGCCCTATGGGTGTGGTCGCGGACGCGTCGTCGAGGATGCGCACGGTCACCCCGGGAGCCGGCCTGCCCACGCTGCCTCGCTTAACCGGCCACTCCTCGGGCGGCAGGACCGAGACCATTCCTTCAGTCGCGCCGTAGTACTCCCACACCACCGGGCCGACCCAGTCCAGCATCGCTGCCTTGACATCCACCGGGCAGCGGGCGCCCGCGTGCAGGACGGTGCGGAGACTCGAGACGTCGAACGAGGCGCGCTGGTCGGCGGGCAGGTCGAGCATCCGACGGAAATGCGTCGGCACCATGTGGGTCCAGGTCACCCGGTGCCGCTCGATCGCCTGCAGGACGACGACGGGATCGAACTTCCGGAGGCCCACGACGGTGTGCCCCAGGTGCAGCGCGATCTGCGAGTACACCCCTGGCGCGTTGTGGTAGAGGGGGGAACAGGCCAGGTGCACGCCGTCGGCGGGGCTGTCGGGGTCGTCTGAGCACAGCCGGAACAGCGTTGCGCGCGCCGCCGTCAGCTCCGCCGCGACGTCGTCCGGATTCTGGCCGGTCAACTTCCGCCGAACGCCCTTGGGCCGCCCGGTGGTCCCGGACGTGTACGGCATGAGCGCACCGGCGACCCGGCGCGCCGGCCGCTCCGAGGACCGCCCGGCGCTCAACTCGGCATAGTCGCTCCAGCCGATCACCGCACCGCCCACGGCGAACCTGCGCACCGGCAGATCCACCGCTGCGGACGCCAGGCGCTCGCCGAGAGCGGCGTCGGCGACGAGCACTGCTGCCCTGCTGTCGGCGCAGATGTACCGGACCTCGCGCGGGCTCGAGTGCGTGTCGACCGGGACCAGGTACAACCCCGACTGAGCAGTAGCGAGGACCAGCTCGAAGTAGGCAACGCCGTTGCCCACCATCGCCACTACCGCGTCGCCCTCCGCGAGGCCCAGTGCGCGTAGTCCGTTGCTCACCCGGTTGACCTGCTCCGCGAGCACGGCGAACGAGACGGCCGTGCTGTCCGCGATGAGCGCGATGCGATCGGGGTGGGCGTCGGCGACTCGGTGAAAACCGAGTTTCGAGCGGTCCATATCTTGTTCCCTCGTGCGGCCCGGCGCGGTCGGTTCCGAGCGTGGTCGGGGAGTTCGGTCGCCGGAGGTCGCCCGGCCGGGCCGCGGCGCGGTGCCGTCGGGCTAAGCAGAGAAGTGCCTCAGGTGCGGCATCACCTCGGTGGCGAACAGGTGCTGGGTCTGCCGGGACACGTCCTTCGGCATGGACCGCAGCCGCATCACGAGGTTCAGCCGCCGCGCGCCGGTCAGTTGGAGGCCGGCAGCGAGCTGGTCGAGCACGGTCTGCGGGGATCCGACGATGGCACCACCGAACAGCGGCATGAACAGCTTCGCCTCTTCCGCGGGCAGCCCACGGCCGATCATCGTTTCCCACGCGGAGGCCTGCGCCCGCTCCTGGAGCTGCTTGGCCTCCTTGTCGGTCGGCGCGACGATGATCGACGTCGTCGTCAGGTAGTTGGCGCCGCTCACCTCGTGGCCCGCCTCGTGGGCCGCGTTCACGTAGCGCTCGAGGTTGCCGGCCGCGTCCGGGGACATGAAGCCGTAGAGGTTGTCCCCGGCCCGGCCGATCCGTTCGACCGACTCCGGCTTGAGTGCGGCGACCCACGGCCGTAGCGGTGGACCGAAGGGCTTCGGGTAGACCGTCGACGGCACGGCGATCCGGTTGTACTTACCGTCGAAGGTGATCGAGTCCTCGCGCAACGCCTTCGTCAGCAGCTCGAAGTTCTCGTGGAAGCGGGCCTCGATGTCGTCCAGGCTGAAGCCGTAACGGTCCCGCTCGATCGAGAAGTTGCCCTTGCCGACCCCCAGCTCCGCCCGGCCGTTGCTGAGGATGTCGAGCATGCCCGCCTCCTCCGCCAGCCGCCAGGGGTTGTGGAAGGTCAGGATCTGTACCGACTGGCCGATCCGCAGCCGGGTCGTCCGCATCGCGACCGCCGCCAGGTACAGGTTGGGCGACGGGATGAGCGTCCAACCGTCGAAATGGTGCTCGGTGCACATGACGCCGTCGAAGCCGAGTCGCTCGGCCTCTACAGCATCCTCGATGTTGTTCTCGACGATATCTCGGGCGAGGTCGGCGTCGTACTTCTCGGGCGCCCAGTCACCTTCGTATTGAACGGCGTCAAGCCGGATGAATTTGATGATCTCCGGCTCTTCGTGGAGGCGCGGAACTCTGCCGGAATCGCTATCCGTAGACATGGACATCAGCAACGTCTCCCTCTTGATCCTGCTCGTGTCGGTCAAGCTGATCGTGATCCCGTCGCCGACCGATCCACTGAGACGGGCAGGGGTGTATGCCCATCGGCATTGGTTTCAGGAGGTACGCGCCGCCCGCGTTGCTGTGGTCGCCGTTCGGGAATGTCCTGTGGCGACCCCGCTGCTCCCGCTCCCGGGCTCAGGGGGTCGATCGTCGATCGCTTCGCCAGCGAGACTAGGAGGCGTAGATCACGAAACATATCCGCTCGGCGAAGGCGTGTATCCACGATTCGCCATGTTCCGAGTCGTGGACGCACTGAACGTTTTCCAACCTGGTGATCATGAGGTCGGTCGGCCTGCGGCGTGGTGTCACTGAAGTAGGTGAAGCTCCTGGTAGATGGGTGATTGCCTAGATCAACCCGTCCCAAACAGGAGCTTCAGGGTGCTTGTCTACCCCTCGTCGATGCCCGTGTCCAACCGCGCCCTGCACACCCTCTCCGACGCACTACGCCGACACCGCAAGAACCTCGGCAGTAGGTGGCGCCGACTCCCGCCCGGGCAACAGGCCCTGCTGGTGCTCGCGTACCTGAACAAGGGCGAGACCTACACCGCTCTGGCCTGCGGCTTCGGGATCGGCACCACGACGGTGTTCCGCTACGTCCGCGAAGGCGTCGACGTCCTCGCCGCGGCGGCACCATCGCTGGACGAGGCGCTCGGCGTGGCCCGACGTAAGGCGTTCGTGATCCTCGACGGCACGCTGCTGGCGATCGACCGGGTCGGCATGGGATCGGGCTACGACCGGGCGTTCTACTCCGGGAAACACAAGCGCCACGGCGTGAACGTGCAGGTCCTCGCCGACCCGGCCGGTCGACTGGTGTGGGCATCACCCGCGCTGCCCGGTGCCCGCCACGACATGGGCGCAGCCCGCGAAAACGGTCTGATCGACGCCCTGTCCGAGCACGCGATCCAGGTCGTCGCCGACACCGCCTACCAAGGCGGCGGTCCGGCGATCCGGGTCCCACAGCGTCGTCGCCGCCTCGACCCAGACACCGGCCGCTACCGACCGCTGTCGCAGGCGCAGAAGCAGGTCAACGTCGCGCACGCACGCCAGCGCGGTCCCGGAGAACGAGCCAACGCCCAGCTCAAGTCGTGGCAGGTGCTCCGCAAGATCCGCAGCTGCCGAAGCGAGCAACCGCACTGGTCCAGGCCGTGATGGTCCTGATCCAGGCTCGCTGAGATCAAGTTGGAAAGCGTTCACTCGTCCCAAGTCGACGGGCACCGCGGGCGGTACGGGCGGTACGGGCGGTACGGGCGAGCCGACATCGGGAGAGGACGCGGTCCGCGCAGCGCGCAACCCGGGGATCGGGCGCCGTGATGGCGGCGTCGCCCGAGGTCACGTAGGGAGCGGTACCAGGACCGAGTGCTCAGGCAGAGAGAACGATCAGGCCAGCCGCCGCGCGCAACATGGTCGGGATCGCGGCCCGGTGCCAGCACGGTGTCAGCGGTGAGTCCGATCGCGGCGGCTGTGGAAGGTCCGCAACTCCCCGCACAGAACGTCGTCGACGAAGCCTTCGACGAGCAGCATGCGCGTCCCGGCCGACCTGGATCCGCTCGAAGGCAACCTGCAGACAACGTGACGAGCACGCGCTCCGCCCGCTTAGTACTCCAGCCGCAGTTCGTGATGTTGGTTGCGCTAGGCTTCGATCTTGTGAAGGAAGAGGAGGATCTCGAGGCGTGGGCCGGTGGCCTGGACGGGCTGTTCGGGTTGGTGGCGGGCCGGTTCTTCCGGCCCGAGCCGCGGCGGCGGGCACGGGCGTATGTGCGTGGGTTGCTCGCACCGTTGGCCGGGAAGAACGGGTGGACGCTGGCCGAGGTCGCCGGCGACACGACCCCGGACGGCATGCAGCGGCTGCTCAACTCCGCGACCTGGGACACCGACGGGGTGCGCGATGACCTGCGCGACTACGTCGCAGAGCGTCTCGGTGAGCCCGGCGGGGTACTGATCGTCGATGAGACCGGGTTCCTGAAGAAGGGGACGAAGTCTGCAGGGGTGCAGCGCCAGTACTCGGGCACTGCCTGAGATTCCCCCGCTTTGCCGGAGTGTCTGAAGACTGGTTCGATCTTGAGAACCAGGAAGGAAGGCACTGGTGCCCGCACCGAAGAAGTACCCCGATGAGCTGCGGGAACGCGCAGTCCGACTCTATCGGGAGTCCGACCCGCGGCCCTCGTTCCGCAGGCTCGCCGAGCAGCTGGGCGTCCATCACGAGGCCCTGCGGCACTGGGTCCGACAGGCGGAGGCCGACGACGGAGAGCGGCATGATCGGCCGACGACCGACATGGTCTCGGAGAACCGCCGGTTGGCGAAGGAGAACGCCGAGCTGCGGCGGGTCAACGAGGTCCTGCGCGCGGCGAGCGCCTATTTCGCCAGCGAGATCGGCCCGACCCGGAGGTGGTCATGAGCTTCGTCGACACCCATGACTTCCCCGCCGGTCTCGTACTACGGGTCCTGGGCATCCCCGTCTCGACCTACTACGACTGGCGCGCCCGCCGAGCGAACCCTTCGCGACGCGACCTCGACGACGCGGTGCTGCTCGAGCAGATCGTGAAGATCCGATCGGTCAGCGAGTTCGCCGCCGCCTACGGATCACCGCGGGTGTGGCTGGAGCTGCGCCGCCAGGGCGTGCACGTCGGGCGCAAGCGAGTCGAGCGGATCATGCGCGAGCACGGCCTGCAGGGCGCGCATCTGCGCCGCGGATGGAAGCACGGCTCGACCCGGCAGAACCCGGCCCACCGCCCGGCTCCGGACCTGCTCGAACGCGACTTCACCGCCGCCGCGCCGAACCGGGTGTGGGTGGCCGATCTGACCAGGATCGTCACCGGCGAGGGTGTGCTGTGGCTCGCCAGCGTGCGGGATGCGTTCTCCAACCGGGTGGTCGGCTGGGCCACCGACCCGCGCGCCACCACCGCGCTGGTGCTGACCGCGCTCAACCACGCCCTGCGGTCGCGGGACCTCCGACCCGGAAAGTGGATCTTCCACAGCGACAAGGGCGCCCAGTACACGGCGCTGCGGTTCACCCAGCGCCTGGTCGACGCAGGTGTCGCCCCGTCGACGGGGTCCACAGGGGACAGCTACGACAACGCGCTCGCGGAGAACCTGTGGTCCACGATCAAGATCGAGCTGTTGTACTGGCCGGGTACGACGTTCGCGACCCGCCGCGAGGCCGAGCACGCCCTGATCCGCTACCTCGACGGCTGGTACAACCCGCGCCGGATCCAGGCCCGCCTCGGCGGGCTCTCACCCGACGAGTACGAGGACGACTATCGTCGCGCTCAGCGCGACGCCGACAGGTAACCCGCACTCCGGGAAACCGGGGGAAGCTCAGTCCGCGGTGCGGCGGACCGCCGCCGGTGACAGACTGATGGTCACCGCTTCAGCAGGGGCATGACTTCCTTGCCGAACTTGTCCATGTCGACCAGGTAGTCCTGGAAAGTGAACATGATCCCCGAGGTGCCCTCCACCTCGGCCAGTGCGTTGATCTTGTCTGCCACCGTCTGCGGCGAGCCGCCGATCACGTCCCAACCGATCATGAACGCGTCGGAGCCGAGCAGCTGGTTGCGGATCGACTTCTGATCCTCTGCCGAGTCCGTGCTCGCGTGACCGCCCAGGGTCTGCACCGCGTCGAGGTCCTGGTTCGCTCGCCAGTCATCGACCGCGGCCTTGGCCTCTTCGTCAGTGTCGCGGAGCACGACCGCGAACAATGGGTACGAGCCGATCTTGCGCCCCGTCTTGTCCGAGGCCGCCTTCAGTCGCCCGTTCAGTTGCCGAAGTTCCTCCGGGTCTGCCTTGCAGCTCAGGAACTGGTAGTCCGCCCATTCCGCGGTGAACTGCATGCCGCGGTCGGATTGGCCCGCGCAGACGACTTCGATGGGACTCGTCGGCGTCGGCCCGAGCCGGCAGTCGTCCATCCGGTAGAAGTCGCCCTTGAAGTCCGATCGGCCCGTCACCCACAGTTCGCGCATCACCTGCAGATATTCGCTCGCACGGTCGTATCGGTTCTTGAAGTGCTCGTCCCCTGGCCAGATCCCCATCTGCGTGTACTCCTCCTTTTCCCAGCCGGAGACGAGGTTCACGCCGAAGCGACCACCGGACATTTCGTTGATTGTCACCGCCATCTTTGCGGCGACGGGCGGAGGAAGCATCAGCTGCGGAATAGATGCGTACAGCTTGATCCGGCTCGTGCTCACTGCCAGCCCGGCCATGACCGAGAAGGAATCCAGGGTGTAGTTCCAGAACTCGGTCTCGCCGTCGAATCCTCGGAACTTGACCGGCGCGAGCATGAAATCGAAGCCATAGTGCTCCGCCTTCGCACCGCACTGCTCCATCAGGAACCAGTCGGGCTTGAACTGCGGCGACGTCTTCGAGATCACCCAACCATTGTTCATGGTCGGGGTAAAGATTCCGTACTCCATGTTGTCTCCTCGGCGTGGTGTCGATCGTTATTTCTGAGTTGCTCGTGCCGTCTCAGGCGGCGATGTCGGGAGCTCGGAGGTGGTGCTCTGTCCCGGATTGGTAGACTGCCACTGCGGTGAGCGCGTCCAGTTCCTTGTGTGGAGGTGCGATCAGCTGGATCGAGGTCGGACAACCTGCGCGGTCGAGCCCCGATGGAAATGCTACGGCCGGCACGCCGGCGAGGTTACAGACCATTCCGGCTCGGGACTGGACGTCGTGCATCGGCTTCGGGACGCCATCGATTTGGATGGTCAGGTCGTCGAGGTTCGGTGCCGTTCCCGGGGTGGTGGGAACGGCAATGAGATCTACCTTCGAGAATGCCTCGGCGAAATTTTGTTGCAGCTGGAATCGATACTGCAGTGCTCGGATATAGTCCGTGGCCGACGTGAGAACTCCCTCGCTGAGTCGACGGACCATGACCGGGTCGCACCGGCCCAGTCGGTCCGCGTTGACGCGGTGGACTGCGGCGGCCTCGGTGAACAAGAGGAGGTAGCCGATCTGCATTGCATCGGGCGCCAGCGGCAACATCACGTCGGAGACGAGGGCGCCGGCGGAGCGCAGCGCATTGACGGCGGACTCGAAGTTCTGCCGGACGTCGCTGTCACAGTCCTCGAGGAAGTAGTCGCGTGCGATGCCGATCCGTACCCCTTCGAGGTCGTTGGGAACGTGCCCGGATGCGAGAGTGTCCAGGCCGTCGGCCGGGGTGGGCACCGAGCGTGGATCCGCGGTGTCCAGCCCGCGCAGCACCGCGAAGAAGCGGGCCACATCCGTGGCGCTGCGTCCGATGGGGCCCACCGTCTCGGTGGTCCACGACAGGGGGAGCACCCCGGTCCGGGGCACAGCTCCGGTCGTGGTCTTGAGCCCGGTCAGACCGCACCAGGAGGCGGGCATGCGGATCGAGCCGGCTGCGTCCGACCCGATGGCGAGCGGGTACATCCGCGCGGCCACTGACGCCGCGGCGCCTGTCGAGGATCCTCCGCTCCAGCGAGTCAGATCCCAGGGGTTGCGCACGGCACCGAACGTCGGGTTGTGGGGGCCGCCGATGGCGAACTCGGTCGTGGCGTCCTTCGCGATCACCACGCCGCCCGCGTTCTCGGTCCGGCGGATCACCTCGGCATCGCGGTCGGCGATGTGGTCGAGATACAGAGCCGAGCCGCCAGTGGTCGGGACACCTGCGATGTCGGCGACGTCCTTGACCCCTATCGGCACACCCTCGAGGGGACGCGGTGCCCCTTCGCGCCATCGGCGTTCGGATTCCGCGGCCGCGGCGCGGGCGCGCTCGACGAGAACGACGAGCACAGAGTTGATCTCCGGGTTTATCCTCTCGATCCGGCTGATGCAGTCCTCGACCACGTCGCGCGGTGAGAGGTCGCCGCGCCGATAGAGTTCCTGGAGCTGGAGGGCATCGCATTCGTGCGTCTGCGTGGGCCGCACCGCGCTCATCGGTTGTTGTCCTCTCCCGGGCGAAGCCACTGGTCACCGACCGCAGGATCCACCGCCTCACGGGTGGGATCGAGGGACGCACGTCGGTAGCGCTTGAGCAGGGGCTCGACCCTGAGCATCCGCTCGCGCATCTCGGTCTGCTGGGCTGTGCTCAGGACGAAGCCAAGGCGTGTGGCCTCGCGTCTCAGCACGTTCTCGTTCTCGAGTTCGTCGGAAGTCACCGATCTCCGTCCGTTCGTTGTCGGCGAGCCAGCGTGTCCGTTCCCGGAGCGGGTCACGCTGCACTCTCCGCGGACAGACCTGCGGCGATGAACGCGGCGACCTGGGCGATACGCCGCCCCTGGATGCGGCACGCCTCGAGCGTCGATTCGTCGGGCGCGGCCGAGCGACGCGAGACGAATGAACTCCCGTACGGGTTCCCCGAGTCGAGAAGATGCTTGTCAGCGGCGTAACCGAGCGGGAGGACGATGGACCCCCAGTGGTAGAAGATGTTGTTCATCGCCAGGACGGTGGACTCCAGGCCACCGTGTGCCGTGGACGCGGTTGTGAACGCGGTGGTGACCTTGTTCGCCAACGCGCCCCTCGCCCACAGGCCACCCGAAGAGTCGAGGAACGACTTCAGCTGCGCAGCCGGGCCCCCGAAGCGGGTCGGGCTACCCAGCGCGATGCCGTCGGCCCACTCGAGGTCGGCGAGCGCAGGCGCCGGTGCCCGATCGCTGGAGTCGACATACGCCCGCCAGCGAGGGTTGGAATTGATGGCCTCCTGCGGTGCCGTCTCGACTGCCTGTCGGAGCCGGATCTCGGCGCCCGTCTCCGAAGCACCGTCAGCCAAAGCTGACGCCATCGCAGCCGTGTTACCGGTTGCGCTGTAGTAGAGGGCGAGGACCTTGACGCTCACGAAGTTCCTTTCGGCAGAAGCAGTGACAGCGATCGCCAGAGCGAGCCGGATGTCGTGACGAGGTGACCGTTGTCGGGGTTCGGCCGTAACAAGCCGGGATGCGCCGGGTCCGTGGGGAGGGTCGGCGACGAGAAGCGGCAGCTCGAACACATCAGGAACCGGACGCCTCTGTGGGAAGGCACGACTGATCGGTCCGTCACAAGAGGGCGCCGAGCGGCGCGAGTCGGGCGGCGTTCTCCTGGGGGCAACGCGTATGCGGCGGGCTCCCCGCGCCGGCTGGCGGCACTGCTCCTCCTCGAGTCTTCGTCGACATCAGGCTGGTTGCGAGGCAGTGAATCAGTCGTGCCCTCTCTGCCAAGATCACCTGAGACAGGTTGAAGTCAGCGGTTCACAGTAGAGGGCGTGATCGGAGATCCTGGTGCTCGTGTCATCGGAGGAGCGTCGCGGTGCGGGGGCCGGCAGCAGCGGGTCGACGGCGTCGTCGTCGGGTCCGCGGTCGGCTGGTGGTCCGTCGCCGCGTCCGTCGCGTAGGTCGTTCAGCGCGGAATACAAGCTGGCGATCGTCGCGGAGTATGAGAACGCGCCGAACGGTGAGAAGGGCGCGGTCCTGCGCCGGGAGGGCCTGTATTCGTCGCACGTGATCGAGTGGACCCGGGCCCGGGACGTCGGCGCGCTGGAGGGCGTAGCCGATTCGAGGCGGTCGGCGAAACGTCCGAAGCGGTCGGCGGAGGCGGCCGAGTTGGAACGGCTCCGGGCCCGGAACGCGAAACTCGAATCCGACCTGACGAAGACGCGGACCGCGTTGGACATCATGGGAAAAGCGCACGCGCTCTTGGAGCAGCTGTCCGAGAGCGCGGACGACCAGGAACCACCGGCGCCGCGGAAGCGGCGTTGAACGGCGCGTTCACCGAGTTGCGCGCCGCTGAGGTGTCGATCAAGGCGGCGTGCGCGTTGACCGGTCGGTCGCGGGCCACGCACTACCGCCGCGCCGACCCGGCGGGGGTGACGCTCGGGCCGCTGCACGGCCCGCACCGTGCGCGCCGGCTCCCGCCCTCGACGATCACCGACGACGAGCGTGCCGCCGTGCTCGCGCTGCTGAACTCCGAGGACTACCGGGATCTGGCCATTCCGCAGGTGTGGGCCCGGGAGCTCGACGAGGGCCGGTGG
Organism: Pseudonocardia autotrophica; assembly: GCF_003945385.1. Classification (NCBI taxonomy): domain Bacteria; kingdom Bacillati; phylum Actinomycetota; class Actinomycetes; order Pseudonocardiales; family Pseudonocardiaceae; genus Pseudonocardia; species Pseudonocardia autotrophica. Next base: position 7,071,529 of record NZ_AP018920.1, on the reverse strand, counting down.
TGGTGCTCGCAGTCGAGCATGTACCGGATCGCCCGCGCAGCGGGTCAGAACCGGGAACGGCGCGCCCAGGCCACGCATCCGCCGCGGGTGCGCCCGGAGCTGGTCGCTCATGGCCCGAGCGAGGTGTGGTCGTGGGACATCACCGCGCTGAAGGGCCCGCGGAAGGGCGAGTGGTACAAGCTGTATGTGGTGCTCGACATCTTCTCCCGCTACGTAGTCGGATGGCTCGCCGCGAACGCTGAGGATGCCGTCGTGGCGAAGGATTTCCTCGCCGACGCAGTCGCCCGCAACCACGTCATCCCGCAGACGATTCATGCCGACCGGGGCGGGTCGATGACCTCGAAACCGGTATCGGAGCTGATGGTCGATCTCGGTATCTGCCGGTCACATTCCCGGCCGCAGTGCTCGAATGACAACCCGTTCTCCGAGGCGCAGTTCAAGACGCTGAAGTACGTGCCGGACTTCCCGGACCGGTTCGGCTCGCTCGCTGATGCCCGCGCGTTCTGCGAGCGGTTCTTCGAGCACTACAACCACGAGCATCGGCACTCCGGCATCGGCATGCACACCCCGGCGTCGATCCACTTCGACACCGCGACCGAGGTCCGGGCTCAGCGTCAGACCGTCCTCGACCGCGCACACGCCCAGTATCCCGAGCGATTCAGTCGCCGGCCCAGCCCGCCGCGCCTGCCCGAGCAGGCGTGGATCAATCAACCCGTCCTACAGCCAACTCAGTAAGATCAACTGTCTCAGTTGACTTGACAGCTACCGGTGCGCCTAGTCTCGTCGGCAAGATGTCCGGGTCGTTCAGCTATGGCTCGACTAGCCAGACGGGCAGTCGCGGAGGCCGGAGCTCGTCGTTGCTCGCGGGATCGGCGATCCTGCCCGTGGGAGGTGGCGTGGATGGAGTACGTGGTCGACGGCGGCGGGTCGCGGGCGATCCACGATGCTCTTGGTCCCGTCCTCGAGGAGGTCCGAGTCCTGCTGGCCGCCGACATGGGCCTGGTTCTGTACCGGCCGAGGCGCCGCAGCGACGAGTTGATGGCGCTCGCCTCGGCCGCCGTCGATCCGGCCGCCGCGTTCCTGGCCAACGAGCCGGTGACGACGAGTCGCCCTCTCCCCGGGCGCAAGCCTCGTGTCGTGGTGGAGCTCGAGGTCCGCTCGGCCATGCGCGAGCTCAGGGCACGGTTCGCCACCGCCCTGGTGATTCCCTGGCGTGACGCATCGGGGATCGGCACCGTCCTGGTCGGCCAGACGGGGGGGCGCGCGCCGACGCCTTGGGGCGAGGACCCGACGGCCCGCAGCGAGCTGGGGCGGTTGGTGGCGGCGACCGTGCGTAGCGGTCGAGAGACCGGGTCGCGGCAGGTCGACCGGGAGCTACGCGAAGCCGCCCGTAGGGTCGCCGAAGCCGCCGTCGAAGCAACCGACGTCCGCGCCGCGATCGCAGCTGTCCTCGACGCCGCTCACCTCCTCGTCGGGTCCGAGGTCGCCTACCTGTCGCTTCCCGACGGCGGACCGGACACCTTCGCTTTCGATCAGATGCTGGGGATCAGGACCCCGGACTTCCGGCACGTACGGGTGCACCACGGACAGGGCCTCGGTGGACTCGCCCGCGCAGTGCAACGACCGGTGCGCTCCGCCAACTACGCAGAGGACGAGCGCCTCCACGCTGCTCCCGTCACGATCACCCGAGGCGAGGGCATCGTCTCGGCTATGGCGGCACCCATCACAGTCGACGATCATGTGGCCGGCGTGCTGTACGTCGGTGACCGGCAGATGCGGGCGTTCACCCAGGTCGACGAGGATCTTCTGGCGGAGTTCACCGATCATGCCGCGCTCGGCCTGCGCAGGCGGCTCGCAGAGAACCAGCGGGCCGACGCTCTGGAACGACGGATCCGAGAGGACGTGGCCTACAACTTGCACGACACTGTGGTCCGCGGACTGATCACCATCGGCTTCCGTGCCGAGCAAGCTCGCTACGCCGTGGGTACGAGCGAGGTCGCTGCCGATCTTGCAACGATCGCTGAAGCTGCGGAGTCCTGCCTCGGACAACTGCGCGGAGAAGTCGGCAGCCTCCTCAGCCGCGGCGATATCGGCGGCGTCCGGGCATCCGAAGTGCTCGAGCAGATCTTGACGGCGCCGCAGGGACGGCTTTCACGTTCTCCTGAGCTCGATGGTGAAGACATCGAGCTCGCTCGTGCTTCAGCGGAGGCCCTGGTACGTGTCGGGCTGGAAGCCGTCACCAACGCAGAAAGACACTCCGGCGGGCATCATGTGATCATTCGTCTGGTACCCGGATCTCTCACCAGCCGCCTGCTGGTCGTCGATGACGGTGCCGGCCGAGTCGAAACAGGAGAAGGGCCCGGAGGACCCACCACCGATCACCCTCATCTGGGGTTGCAGGCTATGAGGGCCGCGGTCGAACGGGTGGACGGGCGTCTGGCCGTGCACAAGGCCGACCCGCTTGGGATCGAGGTCCACGCGGCCGTCCCGACATGGCCGGGACCGGGAAGGATCTCCTCGTGATCGGATTCTGCGTCGTCGACGACCACGAGATCGTGCACGACGGTCTCCAGGCGATGGCCGAGCGCGAACCAGACCTCGAGTTCCTCGGGGCGGCGACCACAAGGAACGACGGTGCGTCCCTGATCGCTCGCGTGCAGCCAGACGTCGCCATCGTCGACCTGCGGATCGGCGAGCACTCCACCGGCAGCGGGATCGACCTGTGCCGGGAGATCACCGCGTGTGACACCGCCCCCGCGGTGATCCTATTCAGCGCGTACGGCAACACGGAACTGCTCTCCCAGGCCATCGACGCCGGAGCCTCCGGTTACGTGGTCAAGGAAACCTCGGTCCGGCGGCTGCCGGAGATCTTACGCACGGTCCAGCAGACCGGAAGCTACTTCGACTCCGAGCTCGCCGCTCCCCTGCTGCGGCGCTCCGCCCGGGGCCGCTCCCCTGCTGCAGAGTTCGGGGAACGAGAGCTGAGCATCGTGCGTGCCATCGGTCGCGGCGCAGACAACCACGAGATCGGGGCACTTCTCCACATCAGCCCACATACCGTGAAGTACCACGTGGCATCGATGATGCGTCGCCATCACGTGCGCCGGCGCGCCGAGCTGGTCCGCGTCGCCGCCGATCTGCACCTTCTCGATCCGTAGACCTGCGTTGGGCCGAGCCGACGGCAGTGCCTGACCACGCCGCGCGTCCACTCAAAGCAGTGTCCGCCCCGCATCGACGTTGCTCCGTGTGACTGTACTTACCACCCGGCATCCGGTCTCAGAGGCCGACGCTCCTGGGACAAGCCATGATGCGGTCGACGCATTGATATGCCTCCGAAGAGTCATTTCACACATCGACAGTCACGGCCCAGACTCACAGGCGAGCGTGCATCCCGTTCGGCTCCCGCTCTGGCCACGACGGGCACCGCCTTGCCATGACTCCCGTACGTCACGACCGTCGAGAACTGCCGGACCCGGACCCGCCACTCGTCCACCGTCCGGTCTTCGTTGAGAGGCCATCTGCATGACCCGCACCCTTGCCGCGGAGACACCGCCGCTGGACGGCATAACCGTCGTCAGTCTGGAACAGGCAGTCGCTGCGCCGTTCGCGACCCGCCAGCTCGCTGACCTCGGTGCCCGCGTCATCAAGATCGAGCGACCGGACGGGGGTGACTTCGCCCGCGGATACGACGAAGCCGTCCATGGCAACGCCAGCTACTTCGTATGGCTCAACCGCGGTAAGGAATCGCTCACCCTTGACGTCAAGTCCGAGCAGGGTCGGCAGATCCTCACCGAACTGCTCGACACCGCGGACGTCCTGGTCCAGAACCTCGGCCCCGGAGCCGCAGGTCGGCTCGGGCTCGACCCGGCAACGCTGGCCGAGCACCACCCACGGGTCATCCCGTGCTCGGTCACCGGGTGGGGGTCGACGGGCCCCTGGGCGAACCGCAAGGCCTACGACCTGCTGGTCCAATGCGAGACTGGGCTGCTTTCGGTCACCGGCACCGCCGAACACATGGCCAAGGTCGGAATCTCCGTCGCCGACATCGCCGCCGGCATGTACGCCCATTCCGGGATCCTTACCGCGCTGCTGCGCCGGGCCACCACGGGGGCAGTATCGGCGGTCGAAGTGTCGCTGTTCGAAGCGCTCGCCGAATGGATGAGCAATCCCGTCTACTACGCCCACTACTCGGGCCGGACCCCGCCGCGGTCGGGTGCCCGGCACGCCACGATCGCGCCGTACGGTCCGTTCGGTACCGCCGACGGCACGATCCTGCTGGTCGTCCAGAACGACCGCGAATGGCGTCGGCTGTGTGCCGAAGTTCTCGGTGGCCCGGCGATCGCCGACGACACACGCTTTGCCACGAACTCGGCCCGGCTCGCCCATCGCGATGAGCTGGACACGTTGATCGCCATCCGGCTGTCCGCGCTACCGACGTCGCAGGCCAAGCAGCTGCTCGACGATGCCGGCATCGCCAACGCCGGCATCAACGACGTCGCCGACCTCGCGACTCACCCAGTCCTCGCAGGCCGTCACCGCTGGCATGAAGTCGGCATACCCGGCGCGACGATGCAGGCACTGCAGCCACCGGTTGATCTGGCCGGTGTCGCGCCGGTCATGGGAGATGTGCCCGCGCTGGGCGCGCATACCGACACCATCCTGGCCGAGCTCGGCCACGGCGACCGGATCGCCCTGCTCCGTGCCGCCCACGTCGTCTGATCGGCCCGACCAGCACGAGAGTAGGAGATTCGTCTGATGAGTGTGTTGAGCATCGAGGAGCAGGCCGTCGTCGACACCGTGCGCGACTTCGTCGACCGGGAGGTGAAGCCCGCGGTCAACGAGGTCGAGCAGCGCGACGAGTACCCCGAGAAGTGGATCGAGCAGATGAAGGAGCTCGGCATCTACGGGCTCGCGATCCCCGAGCCCTGGGGCGAGGCCCCGGTGTCGATGCCCTGCTACGCCCTGGTCACCGCCGAGCTCGCCCGCGGCTGGATGAGCCTGGCCGGCGCCATGGGCGGGCACACCGTGGTCGCCAAGCTGCTCGTCGAGTTCGGGACCCGGGAGCAGCAGGACCGCTACCTGCCCCGGATGGCGACCGGCGAGCTGCGCGCCACGATGGCGCTGACCGAGCCCGGCGGTGGCTCGGACCTGCAGAACATGGCCACCCACGCCCGCCTCGAGTCGTCCCCCGACGGCGACCACTACGTGGTCAACGGGTCCAAGACCTGGATCTCCAACGCGCGCCGCTCCGGGCTGATCGCCCTGCTGTGCAAGACCGACCCGGCCGCCGAGCCCAAGCACCGCGGGATCTCGGTCCTGCTCGTCGAGCACGGTCCCGGGCTGACCGTCTCCAAGGACCTGCACAAGCTCGGTTACAAGGGCGTCGAGACCTGTGAGCTGGTCTTCGAGGACATGCGGGTGCCCGCCGAGGCCGTCCTCGGCACCACGCCCGGCAAGGGCTTCGGCCAGATGATGAAGGGCCTCGAGACCGGCCGGATCCAGGTCGCCTCGCGTGCGCTGGGCGTCGCCGACGCCGCACTGACCGACGCACTGCGCTACTCCCAGGAACGCGAGAGCTTCGGCAAGCCGATCTGGCAGCACCAGTCGGTCGGCAACTACCTCGCCGACATGGCCACCAAGATCACCGCCGCCCGCCAGCTCCTCCTCTACGCCGCGGGCAGGTACGACGCCGGTGAGCGCTGCGACATGGAGGCGGGCATGGCCAAGCTGTTCACCTCCGAGATCGCGATGGAGGTCGCGCTCAACGCCGTGCGGATCCACGGCGGCTACGGCTACTCGACCGAGTTCGACGTCGAACGCTACTTCCGCGACGCCCCGCTGATGATCGTCGGCGAGGGCACCAACGAGATCCAGCGCAACGTGATCGCCGCCCAGATGGTCAAGCGCGGCGGGCTGGACCGGACGTGACCCCGTACCCGCCGTCTGCAGTCGAGCGACCGCACGAAGGGTCACGCATCGCCGCCACACCCCACGAGATCGAAGAGGCACAGAGGCCCTTGATGAAGATTGTGACCCTGGTGAAGCAGGTGGCCGATACCTACTCGGAGCGGAAGCTGTCCGACTCCGACCACACCCTCGACCGTGAGGGTACCGAGGCGGTCATCGACGAGATCAACGAGCGCGCCGTGGAGCAGGCTCTCCTGTTGAAGGAGGCTGCCGGTGACGGCGAGGTCGTCGTGGTGTGCATGGGCCCGGACCGGGCCTCGGACGCGATCCGCAAGGCGCTGTCGATGGGCGCGGTCTCGGCGGTGCACCTGTCGGACGAGGCGATCCACGGCTCGTGCGCGGTGCAGACCGCGCGGGCGCTGACCACGCTGATCGGCACCGTCGAGGGCTGGGACCTGGTCATCGCCGGTAACTCGGCGTCGGACGGTCAGGTCGCCGCGGTGCCGGCGATGGTGGCGGACCTGCTGGGTGTGCCGGCGTTGACGTGGGCGAACGAGCTGTCGGTGTCGGGTTCGACGGTGACGGCGAAGCGGGAGACCGACGACGGTGTGACGCACCTGTCGGCGGAGCTGCCGGCGGTGGTGTCGGTGGGTGAGAAGTCCAACGAGCCGCGCTACCCCTCCTTCAAGGGGATCATGGCGGCGAAGAAGAAGCCGGTGAACAACCTGGATCTGGCCGGGGCCGGGATCGACGCCTCCGAGGTGGGTCTGGCCAACGCGCTGGTGAGCGTGACGAGCTCGGCGCCGAAGCCGCCGAAGCAGGCCGGCGAGAAGGTCACCGACGAGGGCGACGGCGGCGCGAAGATCGCCGAGTACCTGGTCGGCCAGAAGCTGATCTGACCCGTTTCCACGGTTCGACGACCACCACTTCTTCCCTAGTACTCTAGCCGCAGTTCGTGATGTTGGTTGCGCTAGGCTTCGATCTTGTGAAGGAAGAGGAGGATCTCGAGGCGTGGGCCGGTGGCCTGGACGGGCTGTTCGGGTTGGTGGCGGGCCGGTTCTTCCGGCCCGAGCCGCGGCGGCGGGCACGGGCGTATGTGCGTGGGTTGCTCGCACCGTTGGCCGGGAAGAACGGGTGGACGCTGGCCGAGGTCGCCGGCGACACGACCCCGGACGGCATGCAGCGGCTGCTCAACTCCGCGACCTGGGACACCGACGGGGTGCGCGATGACCTGCGCGACTACGTCGCAGAGCGTCTCGGTGAGCCCGGCGGGGTACTGATCGTCGATGAGACCGGGTTCCTGAAGAAGGGGACGAAGTCTGCAGGGGTGCAGCGCCAGTACTCGGGCACTGCCGGGCGGGTGGAGAATTGCCAGCTCGGGGTGTTCTGTGCCTATGCCACGAGCAAAGGCCGCACGTTGATCGACCGGGAGCTGTATCTGCCGAAGTCCTGGGTCGGTGACCGCGAGCGCTGCCGGGAAGCGGCGGTACCCGACGAGGTCGAGTTCGCCACCAAGGCGACGCTGGCCAAGAGCATGCTCGCCCGAGCCCTCGACGCCGGTGTCCCCGCGTCCTGGGTGGCCGCCGACGAGGCCTACGGACAGGACTGCAAGTTCCGTTCCTGGTGTGAGCAGCGCCGGATCGGCTATGTCGTTGCCGTACCGCGTAGCCAGTCCATCCCGCTCTCGCCCGGTGCCGACCTCACAGCTGACATCGCTGGGTTGGTCGGGTCACGACGTGCTGATGACCTGGTCGCACGGGCCCCAGAGCAGGCGTGGAAGCGCCGCTCTGCCGGGCCCGGAGCCAAGGGCGAGCGGCTCTATGACTGGGCGGTGGCCGGCCTGCACCCGCCCCCGGATGCGCCCGCTGGGTGGGGACGCTGGCTCTTGGTCCGGCGCCAGATCCTCACCGACACCCAACTCGAGTCCGGTATGGAGCCGGAGTTGGCCTACTACCTGTGCGCCGGCCCGCCCGGCACCACCGACGACGACCTCATCCGGGTCGCCGGCGCCCGCTGGGCGATCGAGGAGTGCTTCCAGACCGCGAAGAACGAGGTCGGGCTCGACCAGTACCAGGTCCGCCGCTACGACGCCTGGTACCGCCACATCACCCTGGTCATGCTCGCCCACGCCTACCTCTCGGTCACCGCGGCGATCGCCCCAAAAGACCTGGTAACGGGCTCATCCCGCTCACCCTCGCCGAACTCCGACGTCTCCTGGCGCCCCTGATCCACACCCCCGCCCGGGCCGTGGGCTGGGCCTGGTCGATCTGGCGCCGCCGTCACCAACACCGAGCCCGCGAAAGCCACTACCGACGAAGACGGATCAGATAACAAACTGCGGCTGGAGTACTAGTACTCCAGCCGCAGTTTGTTATCTGGGGACTGTCCGATCAACGGTGTAACCGGCGTTGATGGGGTTCAGGTGTTGCTCGCGACGATACGGCCTTCGAAGGTGATCGCGAACGCGTTCAGTGCCGGCTTCCAGCGCATCGACCACCGCGCCTTGCCCTTCCCGGTCGGGTCCAGGGACCGGGTGACCAGGTAGAGACACTTCAGCGCGGCCTGCTCGGTGGGGAAGTGCCCGCGGGCGCGGACCGCGCGCCGATAGCGAGCATTCAAGGACTCGATCGCGTTTGTGGAGCAGATGACGCGGCGGATCTCCACGTCGTAGTCCAGGAACGGCACGAACTCTGTCCACGCCCGCGTCCAGAGCGTCCCGATCGCCGGGTACTGGCCGCACCAGCGGGCGGCGAATTCGTCGTAGCGCGCCTGGGCCGCGGCCTCGGTGGATGCGGTGTAGACCGGCCGCAGGTCCTTGGCCATGGCCTCCCAGTCGCGGCGGGAGGCGTAGCGGAAGGTGTTGCGGATCAGGTGCAGGATGCAGGTCTGCACCACGGTGGCCGGCCAGACGGTGGTGATCGCGTCGCCGAGACCGGTCAGGCCGTCGCAGACCGCGATGCAGACGTCGGCGGTGCCGCGGTTCTTGATCTCGGTGAGCACGGCGAGCCAGTACTTCGCGCCCTCGCCGCCGACGCCGGCCCAGATCCCGAGCACGTCACGGCGACCGTCGACGGTGACGCCGATGACGACGTAGAACGGGCGGTTGGTGACCTGGCCGTCGCGGACCTTGGCTCTGGCGCACTTCGCGTGATGGTGCGCGAGTCTGGACTCAGCGGGCGTGGAGGACGCGGGTGCGGAGCAGGTCGAAACCGGCTCGGCCGAACATCTGCCGCTTCAGCATTTTGATCTTGTTGACGGTGCCCTCGACCCGTCCGGAGCTGTGCTCGAGGGTCAGCCCGGCTTGGACGGCGTCATGGTCGCGGCGCAGGTTGCGGGCGAACCTGGCGATCGGAGCGATGTCGTCGAGCTCGACCGTGTCGACCCAGGCGTCGAGCTCGTGGCCGGTGCGGCTGGTCATCATCGTGGCGAATCCGCGGACGTGGCCGGTCAGCCTGTCCAGGCCGGGGTCGGCTTTGCGTAGCCGGGCGAGCCGGACAGCGTCATCGGTGGCCAGCCGATCGGGGTGGGTCATGATCCACGAGGTGACCTCGCGGACGGTCGGGGGTTTCGGACCCGGTCTCGGGGCATGGCCACGACCGTGACGGAACCGGCGCAGGTAGCGCTGCACCGCCAGCTCGCCGCCCGGGTAGCCGAGTGCGGCGATCTCGTGGAACAGGGCTGTGGCGTTGCGCTCGCCCTCGTTCCAGCGCCGGTGTAGGTGTTCGACGTAGTCGTCGACCAGGTGTGCACGTTGCTCGGTCTTGGCGGTCAGCTCGTGCGACGAAGTGGCGTCGGCGAACTTGCGGACCGTAGCCGGGTGCAGTCCGAGCCTGCGTCCGATCGCCGCCTTCGACATACCTTGCGCCCGCAACTGCTGGACGGCCTGGTAGTTCTCGCGCAGCCGGGTCACGATCCGCTTCTCCGGGACCGCCTGCACCACCCGTGGCTCGGAGGCCGGAGCCTGCGGTAGGACAGGGTTGGCCGCGGCCAGGACACCGCGGCGGGCGAGGAGGACCTTCTCCACCGCCTCACCCAGATTCCGCCACAGATGCCACCGGTCGGCGACCTGGATCGCCTGCGGGGCGCCCTGTCGGGCGGCGTCGGCGTAGCCGCCGGCTCGGTCCCGGCAGATCACCTCGACACCTGGCCGGGTGCGCAGCCAGTCCGCGAGGGTCTCGGTCTCCCGGTCTGCGAGCAGGTCGACCGGGGCGCCGGTGAGTACGTCGATCAGCACGGTGCCGTAGATGCGGCCGCGGCGCAGCGCGAAGTCGTCGACCCCCAACACCGCCGGCGTCGCGGGCTCGGGGTCGGGCAGGCCGTGCAGCAGTCTCAACAGCCGGTCACGGCTGGTGGGCATGCCCAATCGGGTCGCCAGCCGGGCTCCCGCCCGACCCGCCAGCATCAGCGCAATTTCGGTCAGCATCTCCCGTAACAGCGAGGTGATCCGGGCGCGCGGCGCGGCAAGCCCGTCCGGCTGCTCGACGAACGTCCGCGCCGCGCACTCGGGGTTCGCGCAGAAGAACCGCCGCACCCGCAGCCGGACCCGCACTGCCCGCCCGGCGATCGGGGCGTCGGCCAGCAGCCGCTCATAACGCGAATGCACCCGCCTTGACGACTGCCTGCACCACGGACAGGCCCCCTCCTCCGCGGTCATCCGGGCGAGCACCACCACCCCGGCACCGACGTCCTCAATCGTCTGGATCTCGACCGAGTCCAGATGCGGGAGCAGCTGCGTAAGATCACATTCAAGTGATCTTGCTCCGTCGCGGACCAGAGACCGGGAGCCACGCCGGACCGCCGATCACGCGAAGTGCGCCAGAGCCCGGACCTTGACGTGGATCGCGTCGATGAAGATCACCGGATAGACCGGGTCGAGCGGTCGGTTCTGCCACTCGGTCATCTCCTCGACGACCTTGTCGGTGATGCGGGAGATGGTGTCCTTGGAGACCTTGGCACCGTAGACCTCCTCGAAGTGCGCCGCGACCTCGCCGGTGGTCAGGCCGCGCGCGGTCAGCGACAGCACGATCTCGTCGATGCCGTCCAGGCGGCGTTGCCGCTTACGCACGATCACTGGCGCGAAGCTGGCGTCACGGTCGCGTGGGACCTCGATCTCGACTGGGCCGATCTCGGTCAGAACCGTCTTCGACCTGGTGCCGTTGCGGGAGTTCTGGCCGTTGTGACCGGCCGGGTCGTGAGGTTCGTAGCCCAGGTGCTCGCTCATCTCCGCCTCCAGCGCGGTCTCGAGCACGGTCTTGGTCAACCCGGCGAGTAGACCGCCCGGGCCGACGAGCTCGACACCTTCGGCGCGGGCCGCCTCGACGAGCTGCTGGGCAAGCTGTTGCTGATCAATCCGGTCGGGCACAGGCTCGATCGTGCTGGTCATGACTGCTCCTCCCACCGAGCTGCGCTCGGCGTGTCGGACCAGTTACACCGAAGATCAGACAGTCCCGTACCTGACCGTCCCGCAGGCGGCCGAGCACCTGAACACCTCGGTTCGCTTCGTCCGCCGGCTGATCGCCGAACGCCGCATCACCTTCTTCCGGGTCGGGCGGCACGTGCGGTTCGCCGTCGCCGACCTCGACGCCTTCGTGCAGGCGGGCCGGGTCGAGCCGGTGACCGCCGCGAGCGTCTGGCGGGACCTCGGGGGTGTGGCCTGATGGGTAACCGACGAGGCCACCGCCGGTTCGGGCACGTCCGCAAGCTCCCGTCCGGCCGCTACCAGGCGAGTTACCTCGGGCCGGACGGCCAGCGCCGGACCGCATCGACCACCTTCGCGCGCAAGGCAGACGCCGACGTCTACCTGTCCCGCGTCGAGGCGACGATCAGTCAGGGTGAGTGGACGGACCCGTCCCGGGCCAAGGTCCGGCTCGTCGACTACGCCGAGAGCTGGGTCGAGCAGCGCGCCGGACTCCGGCCCCGCACCGTCGAGCTGTACCGGTGGCTGCTGGCCCGGCACATCGTCCCCACCCTCGGCGGCGTCGCGCTCGGCGAGTTGACCACGGCGCTCGTCCGGCAGTGGCGGGCCGACCTGCTCGTCGCCGGGGTCTCCCAGACGATGGCGGCCAAGGCGTACCGGCTGCTCCGGGCCGTGCTGAACACCGCCGTCGAGGAGGATCGCATCCTCACCCGGAACCCGTGCCGGGTGCGTGGCGCCGACCAGGAGAACCCGGCGGAACGGCCGGTCCTGACGCTGCCGCAGGTGTTCGAGCTGGCCGACGCGATGCGCTACCGGCGGCTGCGGATGCTGATCATCGTGACCGCGTTCGCGACGCTGCGGTGGGGAGAGGCGACAGCGTTGCGACGGCAGGACGTCGCCCCCGACGGGAGCTGGCTGCGAGTGAGCGTCGCCCACACCGAGGTCGTCGGTCGGGGGATCGTCGTCGGCCCGCCCAAGTCCCGGGCAGGAGTCCGGACGGTCAGCATCCCGACCGCCGTTCGCCCGGAGCTGGTCGAGCACCTACGCACCTACGTCGGTCCGGGCCCGGACGCGCTGCTGTTCACCGGGCCCAAGGGCGGGGCACTGCGCCGGGCGCACTTCAACAACCTGGTCCGCTGGGTCGAGACCGTGAAGAAGATCGGCGCGCCCGGCCTGCACTTCCACGACCTACGGCACACCGGCAACCTCTGGGCCGCCCAGACCGGCGCGAGCACCAAGGACCTGATGTCCCGGATGGGGCACGACGACATGCGGGCGGCCCTGATCTACCAGCGTGCGACCAGCTCGGCCGATCGCCGTATCGCCGACGGGCTGAGCGGCCTGGTCGACGACCACCGACGTGGGGTCACGCGCTCACAGGACGACGAGCGCGATCCGCCGGTCGCTGGGTGAGCCACCCCGAATCGCACGTTGATAGCACGCAAGGCCGTTCAGCGAGAACGACGAAGGCCCAGGCTCGGTGGTAAATCCACCGCTGACCTGGGCCTTCGTTGATGGAGCGGATGACGGGAATCGAACCCGCGTATTCAGCTTGGGAAGCTGATGTTCTACCATTGAACTACATCCGCACGGTGCACGATCACCTTAGCACCAGCTGTCGGCGACCTGTCATGGGCCACCACACCCCGGTCGTCGCAGGATCCGACCACCCGGCGCGATCACCTCGACCCTCACCGCGACCGTCCCGCACACTCCGGACAACGGCCAGGTGCCGGTCGGAAGGGGTCGCGATGAGCATGTTCGAACCGCTGACGTCGGGGTCCGGCGCCGAGGCGGCCGAGATGTCGGAGCACGAGCACGACATCCTCCTCATCGCCGGCAGCCGGCCGGAGGTGGCGCGGCTCGCCCCGGTGGCGTCCGCGATCGCCGCCGCGGACCGGATCCGCGGGATCACCGTCGCGACCGGCTCGGACCCGATGGGCGTGCACGAGACCTTCGAGGCGCTCGACGTCGCAACGGACATCACGCTTCTGCTGCCCGGCGACGTCGGTCCCGCCGTGGCGGACGTCGCTGCCGCCCTGCTGACCCGGCTCGACCAGCTGATGGTGGACCAGGACCCGTCGGCGGTGCTGGTGCACGGTGGCGGGCTGGCCGCGGCGGTCGCGGCGTCGGTGGCGTTCTGGCGGCGGATCCCGATCGTCCACATGCAGGCCGGCATGGGCACCGACGACCTGCTGTGCCCGTTCCCGCAGGAGGCGCACCGGCGGGTGATCGGCCAGCTGGCGTCGCTGTTCCTGACGACCAGCGGGTCCGCGCTCGGCAGCCCGCTCGGCCCGAACGTCCTCACGATCGGCGACACGGTCAACTCGCTTCCCGGGCCGTCCGACCGCAACTGCCGCGACGCCCTGCAGCGGGCACACGAGCAGCACCGCAGGCTGGTGCTGGTCGACCTGGAGCGGTCGTCGTCGCTGCCGGTGCTCGGTGGCCTCGCCGACCTGCTGGAGCGCTACCCGCGGATCGAGATCCTGGTGACCGGCTCGCTCGCGACCGAGGAACCGGCACTGTCACTGGCCGGGCATCCGCGGGTCACCGTCGTCCCCCGGCTGGACCTGCCCGATGAGCTGGCCGTGCTGGCCGCCGCGACCGTCGTCGTCACCGACGACCACGAGCTGGTGGTCGACGCGCCCGGGCTCGGCACGCTCGCGGTGTTGGTCGACGGCCCGAACGTGCCGCAGCCCGGCGACTCGATCCGCAGCATCGCCGCGCACGACGCGGCGGCGTCCGTCGCGCAGGTGATGGACGGCGACCACGGTCGTCGCCCCGCGTCGTCCGACGGTTTCGAGGCCGCCCGAGCGGAGCAGGCGGTGGCCTGGATGTTCGGCCTCTGCCGCTCGCCGCAGCTGGGCCCGGAGGTCACCTCGGAGTCGGGATCGGAGTCGGGTGCGGAGGAGTCGTCCGAGGCTTGATCGTCGATCGCTAGGGTGTCCCGGTGCTGCTCTCCGACGGTGACCTGCGCAAGGAGATCGATTCCGGGCGGCTGGTGCTCGATCCGTGGGACGTCGAGATGCTCCAGCCGTCGAGCATCGACGTCCGGCTGGACCGCTACTTCCGGGTGTTCCAGAACTCCCGCTACACCCACATCGACCCGGCCCAGCAGCAGGACGAGCTGACCACGCCGGTCGAGACGCCGGACGGTGAGACGTTCGTGCTGCACCCCGGTGAGTTCGTGCTCGGATCCACGTTCGAGCGGGTGGGCCTGCCCGACGACCTGGCCGGACGGCTGGAGGGCAAGAGCTCACTGGGCCGTCTCGGCCTGCTCACCCACTCCACGGCCGGGTTCATCGATCCCGGCTTCACCGGCCACATCACCCTCGAGCTGTCGAACGTGGCGAACCTGCCGATCACGCTCTGGCCCGGCATGAAGATCGGGCAGCTGTGCCTGTTCCGGCTGTCCAGCCCCGCCGAGCGGCCCTACGGCAGCGCGGGCGTCGGTTCCCGCTACCAGGGCCAGCGCGGCCCGACGCCGTCGCGGGCGTTCCGCAACTTCCACCGCACCGACACCCGCCGGACCTGACACCACCAGCTCGTCGTTCCGCGGCGTGCCGGCGCCGCGTCGCTACGCTGGTCACGATGGACGCCGACCGCAGCTCCCCGGAGAACGGGCCCGCCGATCCGTGGGCGACCGGACGCCGCCGCCCCGGCAGGCCCGACCGCGGCCGGCGGCCGGGTGACGGCGCAGCCGCCGGTACGCCCGGCGCCGGTGCGAACGACGCCGATACGCGCGACGCCGGTGCGCACGCAGCTGTGCGCGACGCCGGCGCGCACGCCGGTGCACGCGACGACGCCGAGCCCGGCTCCGCGATGGTCCACGTCCCGCGGGCCGGCGCCGCGCCGGACCGCGAGGACGACCGTCCCGGCCCCCGGGAGACGGGCGCCGCGCGTCCCACCGGGCCAGGCCCGGACGGCGATCCGTGGGCGCACTGGCGCAAGCTGCGCCCGCGCACCGTCCGCGGGGCGAGCGCGCTCGGCCTGGTCGGTGCCGCCGTCCTGCTGCTGCCGTTCCTCGACGATCCGGACCGCTGGTGGGTGCCGGTCGGGCTCGGCTTCGGCACCCTGCTGCTGCTCACCCTGTTCCGGCTCGACCGGCTGCTGAACGGCTGGGCCCCGCACGTCGCGGGGGTCGTGCTGGTCGGCGCGCTGCTGCAGGCCACGGCCCGGAACCCGTGGGCCTGGGGGCTCGCGCTGGGCGTCGGCGTGGTCGTGGCCGGGCTGCTGCTGCTCCCCCGCTGGAAGGTCCTGGCGGTGGGTGGGGTGCTGCTCGTCGTCTCCGGGGCGGGTTACACGTTCCGGTCCGCCGAGATCCGCCAGGACCAGGCTCGGATCGACGCTCAGGCCGGCGCCCAGATGCGCGCGGCGCTCGGTGTCGACCGGCCGCAGCTCGCGCTCGTCGCGCTCGACACCGGTGTCGCGGACGGGAACCCGGCGCGGGTCTGCCGTCTGGTGCAGGACCCGGCGATCGAGCAGCTCCGGCTCGCGACCGGTGCCGCGACCTGTGAGGACGCCATCGCCGTCCTGCACTCCCGGGTCCCCTCCGATGCCCCGATCACGACGCCGGACCGGCAGTCGGATCCGGACGTCCCGCCCGGCGGCAGCACCGTCGTCGACGGCTGCGACACCGCCTGGGGTGCCGCCGCCGGCCCGCAGCTGGGAACCGTGGTGCTGACCCGCACCCCCGCTGCGACGCCGACCTTCCAGGTCTCGTCCTTCACGCCCTGCTGAGCACCCGGATCACCGTCCCGGAGCCGCGGGCCGCGATCCACGCGGCCCGCGGCGCCAGGGCGATGATCAGTTCTCGGTCGAGCGTTCCCGCGCGGCCTGGTCGGGCGACGAGCCGTTGCTCGCTGCGCCGTTCGAACCCTGCTCGGGGGTCGGTGCGGTCCCGGTGCTCTCCGCGCCGTCGGTCCCGGACGGGACCTCCGACTCAGCCGGGGACTCAGCCGGGGCCTCGGCCGAGGGCTCGGGGGTCGGCTCCGGCTCGGGGGTCGGCTCCGGAGCCGGGTCCCCGCGGCGCACGGCGGCGAGCAGCATCTGCGAGACGTCCTGGACCTTGACGGCCTCACCGGCGGTCTGGTTCACACCGTCGGTCATCATCGTGCGGCAGAACGGGCAGCCGACCGCGAGCGTCCCGGAGGGCTCCGTGCCGTTGCCCGCCTGCTGCAGGGTCTCGGCGGCCTCCTCGGCGCGGGTGAAGTTGATGCGCTTGCCGATGCGCTCCTCCATCCACATCCGGGCGCCACCGGCACCGCAGCACATCGACCGGTCGCCGTGGCGCGGCATCTCGGTCAGCGTGGTCGTGCCGGCCGCCCCGGTGGCGTTGATCAGCGCGCGGGGCTCCTCGTAGACCTCGTTGTGCCGCCCGAGGTAGCAGGGGTCGTGGTAGGTGACCGGGCCGGTCTCCTCGCCCGCCGGGGCGGACACCGGCACCAGCTTCTTCTCCCGCACCAGCTTGTTGAGCAGCTGGGTGTGGTGCAGGACCTCGTAGTGCCCGTCGAGCTGCGGGTACTCCCGGCCCAGGGTGTTGAGGCAGTGCGGGCAGGTCGTGACGATCTTGCGGGTGCCGGTCTCGCGGCCCTCGAAGACCGTGTTGAGGGTCTCGACGTTCTGCTGGGCGAGCATCTGGAAGACGAACTCGTTGCCCGAGCGGCGCGCCGGGTCACCGGTGCAGGTCTCTCCCGAGCCGAGCACGGCGAAGTTCACCCCGGCCCGGTGCAGCAGCTCCGCGGTGGCCTGGATGGTCTTCTTCTGGCCGTCGTCGAACGCGCCGGCGCAGCCGATCCAGAACAGGTACTCGGTCTCGGCGTCCAGCTCGCCCTCGACGACCGGCACCTCGAAGTCGAGGCCCTTGGTCCACTCCAGGCGGTCCTTCGGGTTCTGCCCCCAGGGGTTGCCCTTGTTCTCCAGGTTCTTGAACAGCGAGTTGAGCTCGGTCGGGAACTCGGACTCGATCATGACCTGGTAGCGGCGCATGTCGACGATGTGATCGACGTGCTCGATGTCGACCGGGCACTGCTCGACGCAGGCCCCGCAGGTGGTGCACGACCAGAGGATCTCCGGGTCGATCACGCCGAGCACGTCCTCGCCGCCGATCAGCGGCCGCTCGGCCTCGGTGCGCGCGGCCTCGGGGATCGCCGCCAGGCGGGCCTCGGCGTCGTCGCCGGTGATGCCGATCTCGTCGCCTGCCATGTCCTTCCGGCCACCGGCGAGCAGGTAGGGGGCCTTGGCGTAGGCGTTGTCACGCAGCGCGTTGACCAGCAGCTTGGGCGAGAGCGGCTTCTCGGTGTTCCAGGCCGGGCACTGCGACTGGCAGCGGCCGCACTCGGTGCACGTGGTGAAGTCGAGCAGGCCCTTCCAGGTGAAGTCCTCGACCTTGCCCGCGCCGAACACGTCGGTGTCCGGATCGGCCTCCTCGAAGTCCAGCGGCTTGCCGCCCGACATCATCGGCTTGACCGCGCCGAGCGCCTTGCGACCGGAGTCCTCGCGCTTGAAGTAGATGTTCGGGAACGCAGTGAACCGGTGCCACGCCACGCCCATCGTCGGCGTCAGGGCGATCACGATCAGCCAGATCGTCGCGGAGAGCACCTTGACCGCGGCGAACACCGTCACCAGCGTCTCCGAGGGCGGCAGGATCGCCGCGAGCGCGGTGGAGACCGGGGCCGACCAGGTCGGCACGTCGAACGCGCCGAGCGAGATCTTCGCGCCGCGCACGACCAGGATGCCCAGCCCCTCGAGGAACACGATGCCCTCGACGAAGTAGGCCCGGCCCATGTTGGAGCCGTAGAACCGCGACAGCCTGCCCTGGCGGGCCGGGTTGTGCAGCTGGCGGATGACGATCAGCGCACCGATACCGACCACGGTGCCGACGCCGAGGATCTCGACGAACAGCGAGTAGACCGACCAGGTGCCGATCAGCGGCAGGTGGAACGTCGGGTTCCAGACCTCGACGAACGCCTCGACCAGCGCCAGGAACAGGCCACCGAAGCCGACCATCACCAGCCAGTGCAGGACGCCGATGTGGCTCCACTTGAGCATCCTGGTGTGACCCAGGGTCTCCTTGAGCATGGTCATGAACCGCGGGCCGAACGGGCCGACGCGGTCCGGAGCCGGCTGACCGAGCCGGATGATCGACACCATCTTCGCGACCGTGCGGCTGACCAGCACGACCGCGACGACCGCCGACAGCACCGTGATGGTGCCGAGCACATACTGCACCCAGGTCATATGGAGCAACCTCCCTTGAGAGCACCCGGCCCGAGGGCTGTGCGGGGCCGTGCCGACCTGAGACGGGTGGCGCCGGAGGCGCCGTCATCGCGGCGGAACGGGACGGGAATCATGTTTCGGTGACCGGGGAGTGCCTGGGAGGCGGGCGGCCGGGGGCACGGCGGACCGTGCCCCCGGGACCGGGCGGGCCTCTCCATCGCAGTGCCTCCTCGGACGTCGCCGTCGCGTTGGTGTGGTGGGACGCAACGGCGGTCGGGCGAAGGGTAGTGCTCGCCGGCGCGGCGCGTCCCGCACCACCGCGGGACGGGTCAAGCTTTGTTACCGAACAGTAGCCACCCTCGACCATGACATTTCCGGCGCCCTCGCCCCAGTCGACCGCCCGAAGGTGAGGCACGAGTCACGTCCGAGATACGGGGGGTCCATTCGGCCGACCGTGTCTGATCCGTTGCGGTGCGTGGCGTTCACACCGGGCGTACGGGCCACTCCTCTACTATCACCGTCGGGTCTCGTGGTCTACTCGCCTGCGGGAGCGACCGGGACAAGCGGATGCCGCAAGGAGGAGCTGTGATGACCTCGCTCGAGGCGATCCAGCTGGTGCTCGCCCAGGGCGAGCTGACGACCGTGAACCTCCGCGACTGGATCACGAACAACATCGTTCCGCTGGTTCTGCTCGCGATCGCCGTGATCCTGCTGTGGATCGGTGGCCGTGGGGACAACGCCGGCGTGGCCCGGCGGAGCATCGGGCTGTTGGTCGGGCTCGTCGCGCTGGGTATCGCCGTGACCGGCAGCGGTCCGGCCGTCGGTCAGGCGCTGGCCAACCTGCTCGTCTCCACGGGCTGAGCCGGGGCTGATCCGTGCTCGTTCGTACCGACGACGAGATCTACCGAGTCGATGCGGTCTGGCTGGGCCCGCCCCGGGCCACGTTCCCCTGGCGCGCCCGCTACGTCAGCTACGGCGTCGGGCTGCTCGTGATGATGCTGATCATGATGTTCCAGCGGCAGCTCGGGATCGGGCTGGACTTCATCTCGGTCGCCTGGGCACTCGTCGGCACCGTCGCGATCACCGGGTTCCTCGGTAAGAAGATCGACTACGAGCGTCCGCTCGGCCAGGTGCTCGGCCAGTTCTGGGCCGAGGTGACCGGGCCGCGGGCCGACCGGCGGCCGAGTGGTGGATCGGTGGGCGCCCGGCACGTCCGGATCCAGACCTCGCGCGCCCAGCCCGCGGCGGCGCTGCGCGCCGGCGCGACGACGCGGCCGTGGAAGGTCGCCGGGCGGGGCGCGCGGCCCGCGCTCGCCGACGGCGCCGTCCCCGCCCCCCGCGCCGGTTCCGCGGCCCACCCGACGGGAGCCGCCGCTGCGCTGACCGACGGTGCGGTTCCCGCCCCCGGCGCCACCGGCGGGCAGTTCGGGAAGCCGGTTGCCACGAAGGGCCCGTTCGTGGCCGACCGTGCCCCGACCGTGCCCGCCGTCGTCGACGGTGACAGCGCCGAGGGGCCGGGCTCCGAGCCGGCCGAGCCGCGCCGCGTCGTCCCGCCGCTCCCGGACCCGGTGAGCGCGCCGAAGCAGGGCCGCTTCCGCAAGGCGCGCGGCCGGATCGGCAAGCGCGGTCGCCGGACGGGTACAGCGGCCCGCACCCGTCAGTCCGAGCCCTGGCGCAGTGGTGGCCACCGTGGCCGCACCTGAACGAACCTCCCGCCGGGCGCGCAGGCGTGGCCGTGCCCGGGCCGGTGAGGGCGGGTCGGGCTACACGCCGTCGATAGCGCTGCGGTCGATCGACGGCCACCTCACGCGCACCGGCACCCAGGTGATGGCCTGGTACCGGCTCGCCGCACAGGCCTGGAGCTTCCGCAGCGACGGCCAGCGCGAGGTGCTGATCCGGCAGATCGCCGCCCAGCTGGGCGAGATGCAGGGCCGCTGGCTGCACATGCGGGTGACCACCCGGCCCTACCCGGTGCACATGTGGGCCGAGTCCTTCGACCAGAACGCCATGGGCCGGATGCCCGACGTCCCCGGCGCGCTCGGCTGGGACGGCTTCCTGGAGGGCGAGCAGCGCCACCTGATGGGGCTGTCGATGGCCGACAAGGAGGTCTTCCTCGGTATCGAGGTGTCCGGCCGCGGACTGCTCGACCGCTGGGTGGAGCGGGCCGCGCCGGTGCTGGACCGGATCGCGCCGTCCGCCGTGCGTGCCGAGCTGGCCGCGCTGGAGTCCGAGGTGAACCACCTCGACGTCCTGGTCGCCGGGTCCGGGCTGGACGCCGTCCCGGCCAGCGCCGAGGACATGGCGTGGCTGATGCACCGCTCGGTCGCGCTCGGGCTGCCCGCGCCGCGCGGGCTGTCGTCGGTCCCGCGCGGGGTCAGCACCTGGGAGGCCGAGGACCTGGCCGCCTTCACCGAGGGCGTCGACCTGCACCAGGAGCCGTACGCGCCGACCGTGCAGGTGGTCGGGCGGATGCGCTCGCAGACCGTCTCCCGCAATGTCGCGGTGCTCTCGCTGGGCCTGATGGAGGGCCTGCGCATCCCGGAGATCGACGACCCGTGGATGCAGCACTCGGACCGGCTGCCGTTCCCGGTGGAGTGGTCGGCCCGGATGTACATCCGCCGCCCGGAGGACGTCACCGGCGAGCTGCAACGCCAGATGGGCAAGGTGCGCAGCCAGATCCGGCACTACACGCACGACCACGACCTCGATCCGCCGATGTCGCTGGCCCGCCAGGCCGACCGGGTGCTCGAGGTCGAGGACGAGCTCACCACCGGGCTCACCCAGCTCAACACCAGGCTCTACGGCTGGTGGCGGATCGCCGTGTCCGGCCGCGACGAGGCCGAGGCCACCACCCGCGCCCAGCAGGTCGTCGACCTGTACCGGCCCAAGGTGCAGATCGAGCACCCGGAGGCGCAGTACCGCTACGCCCGGGAGTTCATCCCGGGTGAGCCGCTCGCGTCGACGGCGTACCGGCGCCGGGGCAGCGTCACCTGGGCGGCGTCCGGGGTGCCCGCGGCGACCGCGAGCGTCGGCGACCGGCGCGGCATCATGCTCGGCGAGACCTGCACCGCGACCCGGCGCCCGGTCGCCTGGGACCCGTGGCTGGCCCAGGAGGTCCGGCGGGCGTCCGGGCTGACCGCGATCGTCGGCGGGCTCGGTTCCGGCAAGTCGTTCCTCACCGGCCTGGTCGTCTACAAGACGCTGCGCGCCGGGGCCCGCTGGACGGTGCTCGACCCGTCCGGCCCGCTCGCCGAGCTGGCCCGGCTGCCCGAGCTCGCGCCGTTCTCCCGGCACATCAACCTGCTGCGCGCCGACCCGGGCATCCTCAACCCGTACCGGGTGGTGGCCGAGCCGCGCCCGGACCACTTCGCCGACGACGAGGACCCCGAGCGCGCCTGGAAGCGGGAGCGATCGCTGGCCGCCGCCACCCGGCGACGGCTGGTGCTCGACGTGCTCTCCGGCCTGCTGCCCTACGAGATCTCCCGGCAGCCGCACACCCGGATCGTGCTGCTGCGTGCGGTGCGTGAGGTCGGCGGCGCCCCCGACCGGCATCCCGGCATGGTGATCGACACGCTGCGCCGGCACGCGGCGGAGGGCGAGGACCACGCCGGCGTCGTCGCGGACTTCCTCGACGAGCGTCGGGAGCTGCCCCAGGCCGCCCTGCTGTTCCCGGACGAGACCCGCGCCGACCCGTGGCACGCCGACCGCGACTACCGGCTCACGGTGCTGACCATGCAGGGTCTGTCGCTGCCGCGCCCGGGCAGCCCGCGCGAGGAGTGGACCGACAACGAGGCGCTCGGCGTCGAGCTGCTGAACCTGGCGTCCTGGCTGACCCAGCGCACGATCTACGACGCCGACCGCAACCTGCGCAAGGGCGTCGCGCTGGACGAGACGCACTTCCTGTCCCAGGTGCCCACCGGCAAGGTGCTGATCGACCGGCTGGCCCGCGACTCCCGCAAGTTCAACGTCCGGGCGTTGTTCGCCTCCCAGCTGGCCGGTGACCTGCTGCGGGTCTCCGGGTTCGCGTCGCTGGTGAACGCGGTGTTCGTCGGCCGGACCGACGACGAGGAGGCGCAGTCCGAGGCGTTGCGGCTGCTGCGGGTGCCCACCGACGTCGGCTACGAGGAGATGCTCGGGACGCTCTCCCCGCGCCCCCGGCACGACGACCGCCCGGACGACACCCCGCGCCAGTTCGTGTTCGCCGACGGACACGGTGGCGTCGAGAAGATCCGGATCGACCTGGAGGCGCCGCACCTGGAGCACATCCGGGACGCGCTGGACACCAACCCGGACGCCGCCCGCGTCAAGCCACGGGCCGCCGGACCGGCCGGCCCCGAGCTGACCGCGCCGGACGAACCGACCCCGCTGCCCGCCGCGCCGCGCCAGCCGCCGCCGTCGGCAGTCGTCCCCGACCTGGACGGCGACGACATCGACCTGCGCGGCGCCGACACCCGGATCGGCCCGGTCGGCGACGCCGATCCGGTGCTGGTCGGCGGCGTCCGGGCGGGGGCCGTGCAGGTGGTCTCGGCCGATGTGCTGGACCGGGCCGATCTCGACTCCGCGGAACTGTTCGACGACGAGCAGCTCGATCTGCTCGACGAGCTCGACGACGAGTGGGTGGTCGACGAGCCGCGCACCGGGCAGGATCCCCGGCCCGATCCCGACGGTGACGGGCGGTGACGGGCGGGCTCGACCCGTCCGGAGGCGCCGGTCTCTGGGTGGTGCTGGGTGTACTGCTGGCGGCCGTCCTGGTCTCGGTCCGGCAGTCCCGTCGTTCCCGGCGGGGCCGGACGACCGGGCCGGCGCGTCCCCGCCGGCGGGCGGCACTCGTGGTCGCCGCGCTGGTCGGCGGCACGCTGCTGATCGGCACCCCGGCGTTGGCCCAGGCACTGGACTGCAAGACGCCGCCCGAACCGGACCGCCCCGGCACCGGTCTGGTCGGCTCGCTGGACCGGCCGAGCGCGCTGCACGGTGAGGCCGGATCGGTCTACGAAGAGGTCGGCTACGCCGGCCTGGTCTGGCACAACTACGACCTCGGCTGTGCCGCGTCGGGGGTGCTGAACCCGTCGGTCACGACCGACACCTGGCTCGGCAACCAGGCCTTCAACCTCGCCAAGCTCACCGTCGGTGGCGTCAACTGGGCGCACTACCTGATCGCCGACGGCGGCGCACTGTTCGAGCCGATCGACAACGTGATCACCACCGCGACCCGCGCGATGTACGAGACGGTGTTCACCACCTGGGTCGGCCTCGCGCTGCTGGGCTTCGCGATCATCGTGCTGCTGCTGGCGATGCGCGGGGAACTGGCGAAACAGGCCCAGCGCACCGGGATCGCGGTGCTCGCCCTGATGATCGGATCGGCGGCGTATCTCGCCCCGGTGGACTGGTCACGGGCGGCCGATGATCTGCTGCTCGACGGCGTCACCCAGATGCAGGAGGGCTTCCTCGGCCAGATCGGGCTCGGCACCCGGGACACGTTGCCGACCGTGCTGGTCGACCAGGTCGCCTACCAGAACTGGCTGCGCGGGTCCTTCGGCGCACCGGACGTACCGCAGGCCCAGGAGCTGGGCCGCGACCTGCTGCGGGCGCAGGCGTTCACCATCGACGAGATCGACCAGGGGCTGGACACCACCGAGACGGCCGAGCAGAAGAAGGCCGACTACGCGGCGATCGCCGACCGGATGGGCGACCGCTACAGCTACTTCACCGGGGCGTCGGGCAGCCGGATCGGGGCGGGGACGCTCGCGCTGATCCAGGCCGCCTGCATCGCGCTGTTCCAGCTGCTGGCGAAGGTGCTCGTGCTCGTCGCGCTGCTGATCATCCGGCTGCTGGTGGTGTGTGCGCCCGCGGTCGCGGTCGTCGCGTTGCTGAAACCGGACGTCATCCCGGCGATCCTGCGGATCACCGGGGCCGCGGTGGTGAACACTCTCGTCGTGGGGGCGCTGGCGGGGCTGCACGCGTTGCTGGTGGTGTCGCTGTTCGCGCCGGGATCGGGCGTCGATCTGTGGCTCGCGCTGCTGGTCACCGGGGTCGTGACGCTCGTGCTGTGGGCGGTCGCGCGGCCCTTCCGGCGGCTGGTGTCGATGGTGTCGCTGACCCGGGAGCAGTTCGGCGGGATCGTGCCCGGTGTCGCCGACGGGCCGATGTCGAAGGTGTGGAACCGGATGCGCGGCCCGCTGCCCGGTGAGGAGCGGCAGAGCCGCTGGTGGTCCGAGCGGGGCCCCGGGAACGGCTCCGGTGACCCCGACGCGGTGCGTCCCGAGGCGGAGACCGTGTCCGGTCCGGGTGCACGGACCTGGCGCCGCCGGGCGTCCGGGGACACCGTGCAGAACGCCCGGCTGGCCGAGCCGCGGCGCGCCGGGCTCCCGATCGGGGCGTCCGGACGCCCGGACACCGGCTCCGGTGTCCCCGGCCGCACCGATCCGGGCGAGATCGACGACCGGTCCATCTACCGGCGCGCCGATCCGCTGCCGCGCCGGCCGGGCGACCCGACGCCGGTGACCCCGGAGCTGGTCGACGGCGTGCCCGTCTACAAGATCTACCGGCCGCGGGCCGCGCGGACCGCAGGCGACGGGCGGAGCGACCGTGCCCGTTAGGTCCTCGCGCGGCCGGGCGGCCGCCTACCGTTCGGTCTGGCAGTGGCCGCTGCGCTCCCCGCTGCGGCTGGCCGTCAGCGTCGTCGTGCTCGCAGGTCTGGTGTTCGGGCTGGTGTCGCTCGGCGGGCAGCTCGGTGGCGGATCCGGCGGCGGACTGATCGCCGGCGGCGGCGGGCAGCAGGGGTGGGACTCCGGCGGCTCCGGTGTGTCCGCGACCCCGACGCCGACGATGCTCCCGCCGGTCGCCGAGCTCACGCCCGAGGCACTGCCGCCGGAGCAGGCGTCGCCGCAGGCTCTCGAGGTGGCGCGGGTGTGGGCGTCGGCGTGGGTCAACCATCCCGAGGGCACGACGGCCGAGCAGTGGCTGGCCGGGCTCCGGCCCTACACCACCGACGAGTTCCTCGGCGTGCTCGCCGGTGTGGACCCGGCCAACATCCCGGCGTCCCGGGTGACCGGATCGGCGACACCGCTGCGGGCCGCACAGCGCAGCGTGGAGGTGGAGGTGCCGACCGACACGCTGCGCCTGACGATCCTGGTCGTGGACACCGACGCGGGCTGGAAGGTGTCCCGCTACGACCGGGTGTGAGCACCCCGTTCACCCGGGCACTGCGCCCGCTGCGGCTGCTGTTGCCGTTCGTCGCGATCGCGCTGGCCCTGGTGCTGTTCCTGACCGTCGGGTTCCTGGCGTTCAGCCCGAACGTCACCGGGCGTCAGTCGTCCGGCGCCGAATGGTGCGACACCGGGATCTCCACGGCCACCGTCGGCCGCGGGGGCGGCGGCGCGACCATCGAGACGTTGAGCGACGAGCAGCGCGCCAACGCCACCGCGATCATCTCGGTCGCCAAGGAGATGGAACTGCCGCCGCGCGCGTGGCTGGTCGCGCTGGCGACGGCGATGCAGGAATCCACCCTCCGCAACATCAACTACGGGGACCGTGACTCGCTGGGCCTGTTCCAGCAGCGGCCCTCGATGGGCTGGGGCAGCCCGGCCCAGGTCACCGACCCGGCCTACAGCAGCCGGATCTTCTACGAGCGGCTGCTGGAGGTGCCGGACTGGGAGCGGATGCCGGTCACGGTGGCCGCGCAGACCGTGCAGCGCTCGGCGTTCCCGGACGCGTACGCCAAGTGGGAGGGCCTGGCCGCCTCGATCGTCTCCGAGATCGGCGACGTCGCCAACCCGGCCGGCTGCGAGCCGGGGACGACCGGTGCGCTGCCACCCGGCGCGGCCGGTGCGGCCATCGGGTTCGCGCTCGGCGAGGTCGGCAAGCCCTACGTGTGGGGTGCGACCGGGCCGAACGCCTACGACTGCTCCGGCCTGCTGATGCGGGCCTACGAGGCGGCCGGGATGACGATCCCGCGGGTGTCCCGCGACCAGTACCGCTCCGGCGGGCACCTGCCGGTCCGCGAGATGCAGCCGGGTGACTTCCTGTTCTACGCGCACGACACCTCGGACCCGTCGACGATCTACCACGTCACGATGTACATCGGCGACGACAAGATGGTGGAGGCCCCGAACCGGGATCACCCGGTCCGGGTCCAGCCGGTCCCGTGGGACTTCGGCGACCTCGTCCCGCTGGCCACCCGGCCGGGGACGACGCCGAACCCGGCGTAGCCGCCGTGGTGCGGCCCGGCTGGTCAGAGGGTGCCGCTGCGCAGTAGCGCCTCCCGTGCGACCGTCTCGGTGTCGCCGATGTGCCGCAGGGTGATTGCGGTGACCAGCGCAGCGTCCCGCTTGCGGTAGGCCTTGACGAGCTCCTTGTGGTCCTCTCGTGCCCGGCGGCGCCGGGTGGGGTCGGTGGTCACCGACAGCCCCACGTAGAGAGAGGAGACGTCGGCGAGTCGTCGCATGATGGCGCGCAGATGCACCTGCCCCGAAGTGCCGTCGAGCAGCCGGTGCAGCCGGCGGTTGTCCTCCACCCAGCGGGTCGAGTCGCTGCGCAGCGACATCGCGGAGGCAATGGCCTCGGCGTCCTCGATCTCCTCGTCGGTGATCGTGCGGACCCGTTCGCGAGCGGCGATCGGGATCAGCGTCCGCCGGATCTCGTAGACCTCGTCGAGCTCGGCCAGGCTGACCTGGTGCACCGTGGCGCCACGGAACGGGTCGAAGTCGACAAGGCCCTGACTCTCCAGCTCGCGTAGCGCCTCGCGTACCGGCGTGACGCTGACCTCGAGGTTTGCTGCGAGCTCTGCCTGGACCAGCCGGCTTCCCGCCGGGAGCACACCGGAGACGATGGCGTCCCGCAACCGCTCGGTGACGTCGCGATGGGCGGTGCGGACGGCGCTCGGGCCAAGGCCCGGTCTCGACCCGGTGGTCTTCACATCACGCCTCTCTCGTCGTCGGTCGGCGCGGACGGTGCCGGCGGGGCCACCCGATGTGGCGCCGGGCTAGAGGAATCGTGCCGTACCCGCCGTCTCGGCGGCGAGCACGGTCCCGGCGAGCGGGACGCCGAGGAACGCGGCGCGCCTGCTCTCCTGGCCGGGCCAGAGCCCGGCCGGCCCGGTCCCTGCCGGATCGACGACGATCCGCGAGTCCGGCAGCCCGGCGGCGGGGCGGAACACCGCGGCGGCGGCGGTCGTCGCCTTGGCGAGCGCGGCGGGCAGGTCCAGGACGCCGTCGGCGACCAGCTGCAGCAGCGCGGGGAGCAGGAACTGCTCGCTGTCCAGTCCCGGGCCGTCGTTGCCGTGGACCGGTGCATTGTGGTCGCTGGCGATCAGGTCGACCCGGTCGGTGACGACCTCGCGCAGCCCGTCCCGGTCCGCGCCACCGGGTACCGGCGGGAGCACGTGCAGATCCCCGGCCCGCCCGGGCGTGATCTCGACCAGGAAGTGCGGCGAGGTCTGGCAGGTCGAGTCGGGCCGGGCCGCGACCTGCTCGGCCATCTCCCGTGATGTGACGTGCCGAAAGTGCACGGGACCGGCGTGTTCCGCGGCGACCTGCTCGAAGCTCGCCCGGTCGTAGAAGTAGACGGCGGCCCGGCAGCCGGCCTCCCAGACCGCTTCGAGGTTGGGCCGGAAGAAGGGGTCGTTCGAATAGAGCTTGATCGTCGGCATCCACGTCTCGCGGATCTGTGCCCCGTGGTCGCGCAGCCAAGCCGCGAAACCCGCGCCGGACGGGCTGTCGGACACCGACAGGATCGGCAGGACCAGGGGGAACGTGGTCGCGGCCAGGAAGGAGGTCACGGCCTCCAGGCTGCGGGTGCGGACCAGGTGCCACGGCAGCGCGGTAGTGACCGCGGTCGCGCCGCCGGCCAGCGCCCGCCACCGGTCCGACTCACGCAGGCCGAGATCCAGGACCGGAAGGTGGCTGTCGGCGTCGTAGAGCCCGGGCAGCACGTGCAGGCCGGCCCCGTCGACATCGGTCGTGGGCCCGGCCGGTCCGGGCACCTCCAGCCGGACGTCCTCCCGCTCGCCGCTGAGTGGGTCGAGCACGTCGTGCAGGACGACCGTGCGGCCGGTCGGCGACGTCGTCGCGGGTGTCCGGGTCACCGGAGTCGGAGCGGGCACTGAGGTCACGGACCTTCCATCGGGGGGATCGTTCGTCAGATCATATATGTTCTTCGGCGGCCTGGAACCCCTTCTGCAATGCGTGACTGTATCGCTGCAACCTGCGAAGATGCTGTGTTTCGGAAACGTGAACAAGTGTTTCGGCTTGGCTCCCGGACTGGACGCGAGCAAGGGGATCAGCGCAGCTTTCATATATGTTGCGAGAACTGAGAGGCCGTCGATGACCGCGGATCTGGCGGTGCGGATAGGGCGGATCGAGGCCCGGGACGCCGTTCGCAGGCTCAAGGCGGCTTACATGCAGGGGCTCGACGACCGGCGGCGCGGTGGGGTGGCAGACCTCTTCTGGGAGGACGCGGTCTGGGAGGCCCTGCCCGACCGGGTGCCGGAGGGCGATCCCGCGATGCCCGGGGGCGCCGAGCGCATCGTCGGCCGCGAGGCGATCGCCGCGTCGTTCGAGGACGCCGCCGCACGGATGGGGTTCACCGCTCACTTCCTCGGCAACGAGGACGTGACGGTGGACGGTGACCGCGCGGTCGGCCGCTGGAAGCTGCTGCAGGCCTGCACCGCGGGCCGGGACACGGCGTTCTGGCAGGCCGGGGTCTACGTCGACGACTTCGAGTGCCGGGACGGCGAGTGGCGCTTCGCCCACCTGCGGCTCGCGCTCGACTTCCGGACGCCGTACCCGGACGGCTGGGCGAACAAGCGGATGTGGGAGCTCCCGGGGCGGGTCCGATGAGGCTCGCGCGGTTCGTAGCGGGCCCGGAACGCGGTACCGGGCTGGTCGACCCCGATGCCGGGACACTGCGTCCGGTCCGTGAGCGGCTCGCCGATCTGGTCGCCGGGGCGCTCCCCACCCCGGACGGCCGGACGCTCGAACTCGCCGGGGTCCGCCTTCGGTCACCGCTGGCGGAGGACTGCCGCGGCCTGCTCTGCACCGGCATCAACTACACCGAGCACCAGGCCGAGTCGGCGGAGGTGTTCGTCGCCGCCGCACCGCGGCACCCGATCGTCTTCTTCAAGACCCCGGCGGCGGTGGCCGACCCGGGTGGCGTCCTGGAGCTCGACGAGCGGATGTCCGCGGAGTTCGACTGGGAGGTCGAGCTCGGGGTGGTGATCGGCGTCGGTGGGCGGGCCATCCCGGTGGCCGAGGCGGGGAGGCACGTGTTCGGCTACACGATCGTCAACGACGTCACCGCCCGTGACGTGCAGCGCAGGCACGAGCAGTGGCACCTGGGCAAGAACATCGACGGGGCAACCCCGGTCGGGCCGTGGATCGTGACCGCAGACGAGGCGGGCTACCCGCCGGACGTCGACATCGAGCTGGCGGTCAACGACGTCCCGAAACAGCGGGCGCACACCACAGACATGATCTTCAGCGTCGCCGAGCAGATCGCGGTGATCTCCCGGTACGTCGCGCTGCGTCCGGGAGATGTGATCGCGACCGGGACCCCCGCCGGCGTCGGCTTCACCCGCTCGCCCGCCGAGTTCCTCCGCGACGGTGATGTCGTCGAGGCCCGGATCGACGGTATCGGGCTGCTCCGCAACGAGATCCGCGTGACCCCGGCCGCACCGCGGGCGGCCATGACACAGGTGGAGGTGGCGTGATGACCCCGACGACGACCGTCGGTAACCGGGTGGTGCGGACGGCGGGCAGGACCGTCGGTCTGTACTCGCCCGCGGTGGTGATCCCACCGGGAGTGCACACGGTGCACATCAGTGGCGTGCTCCCGGTCGACCTCGACGGAGGATCGCTCGGCGAGGGCGACTTCGAGACGCAGATGCGGACGGTCTTCCGGCTGCTCGGTGAGACGCTCGCGGCCGGCGGCTCCTCCTTCGTCGAGCTCGTGAAGATGACGACCTACCTGGTCGATCCGGGGCACATCGACGACTTCTACCGGATCCGGGAGGAGTTGTTCGACGGGATCTTCCCGGAAGGCCGTCCACCGGGAAACACCCTCCTGGTCGTGCAACGGCTGGTGCGCCCGGATTTCCTGATCGAGATCGAGGGCGTCGCGACGTCCCCGACCGGACCTGAAGGAGCGGACGATGAGCTCGTCGGCTGAGGAGCAGACATTCCCGAGCGGCTGTCGGGTGGTCGGTACAGGGGCGCTCGTCGCGGACAACGCGGCGGACGCCGGAGGTGCCTCGGGTGCACTGGCCAGGGGCACCGCCACCGCGGCCGCCGGGATGTGGATGGGCACCAGCGTCCTCCCGGCAGGCCGGGGCGGCGGCCTGCACCACCACGAGGACCAGACCACGATCGTCTGCATCGTCTCCGGGTCCATGCGGTTCATCGTCGAGGGCCCCGGTGGCACGGAGGACTTCTTCGCCGGTCCCGGCGAGATCGCCGTCATCCCAGGCGGGCTCGTGCACCGCGAGGAGAACCCGGGCAACGAGGACTGCGTCTGCGTGGTCGTCCGCAACTCCGAGACTCCGACCGTCGTCAACGTCGCCTGATCCGTCCGAACCGACCGATGGAGCACCGATGAGCCTGATCACCCCCGAGGTCCGCGCCATCCTGGACGGCCTGCGCGAGTTCGGTGGCGACTTCACCACCGCGCGGACGATGCCGGCCGCCGTCTACACCTCCGAGGAGTTCTACGAGTTCGAGAAGGAGGCGATCTTCGCCCGCGAGTGGCTGTGCCTGGGCCACGTCAGTCAGGTTCCGGAGAGCGGTGACTACTTCACCGTCACCGTCGGCGATGAGCCGTTGATCGTGGTCCGCGATCGGTCCGGCGAGATCGGGGTGATGTCGGCGATCTGCCAGCACCGCGCCTACCCGGTCGTCGAGCCCGGTTCGGCGGGCAGCACGAAACAGTTCCGCTGCTCCTACCACTACTGGGCATACGGCCTCGACGGCAGGCTGGTCGCCGCACCGGAGATGACCCGGACCTGCCCGATCGCCGAGCTGCGGGCAGAGACCCGGCTGCCGCAGCTGAAGGTGGAGATCTGGCACGGAATGATCTTCGCCAACATGGATCCGGCCGCCGCACCGCTCGCGCCTCGGCTGGCGAAACTGGCGCCCGAGATGGAGGCCTATGACGTCGCGAACCTGAGGGCGATCAACCATCTCGAGTATCCGGACCAGCCGTGGAACTGGAAGGGCATGCACGAGAACGCCCTCGAGCCGTACCACACGTCGTTCGTGCACATGGGCTATCACGACGTCGCCCCGGCATCGATGGCCGAGTTCGTCGAGTGGGACGACACGGACGGCCAGATCATGCACCCGACGAACTACCGGTGGATCGACGCTGGCTTCAACCCGACCGGCAAGAGCGTGCTGCCGATCCTCCCCGGGCTGGACGAGAAGCGACGCAGCCGGATCATGTTCGCCTCGGTGCTGCCCACCGTGTTCTTCGCGCTGAGCCCCGACCAGGTCTTCTACTTCCTGATCACCCCCGAGTCGGCGGGCCGGATGACCCTCCGGATGGCGTGGCTGTTCCCGGAGAGCTCGCTCAAGGCCCCCGGGTTCGACTGGGCGTTCGAGATGCAGAACGCGGTCAATGCGGTGATCAACGACCAGGACATCACGACGAACACCCGTATGCAGGGCGGACAGCGGTCGCGGTACGCCAATCGCGGCCGGTACAGCTGGCAGGAGTCGACACTGCCGCAGATGAACCGCTGGCTGACCCTGCGTTACCAGGCATACGCGGACTCGCTCTCCGAGCGGGCCGGCTGACCGGCGGCAGGACCGTGGACACACGCACAGCGGCACTGCCCGCACGGACCGCGGAGCGTTCCAACGCGGCGCGGGGCGCTCGTCGCGACGCCGTCGCCACGACGGTGGGCTGCATCCTCGTCGCGGTAGCCACCGTCGCGTTGTGGGAGCTCGTGAAGCTGGTCGCGGGGCTGGACCGGACCCGGCTACCGCACGTCTGGGAGGTTCTGGCGCACTTCGGGGAGCGCACCTCGCAGGGCGAGATCGAGCTGATCTTCCTGCTCGGCAACCTGTGGGTCACGGTGCGGTCCGCGCTGATCGGCATCCTGTGCGCGCTGCTGGTCGGCGCTGCGCTGGGTGTGCTGACGGCCAAGCGGCCCGTGCTCGGCCCGAGCCTCATGCCGCTGCTCATCCTGAGCCGGGCACTGCCGCTGGTGGCGCTCGCACCGCCGCTGGTGATCCTGTTCGGGCCCGGCTGGGCTGCGGCGACGATCATGGCGACGCTGGCCGGGTTCTTCCCGGCCGTGGTCGCGGTGGCGCGCGGCATCGGAGAGGTCCCGATCGCCCAGCGGGAGCTGCTGGACAGCTTCGGCGCTCCGCGGCGGCGGCAGTTCACCGTGCTGGAGCTGCCGGCTGCGCTGACCCACACCAGCGCGGCGATCCGGACCGTCACGGCCTGGGGCGTTCCTCGGAGCCGTCCTCGCGGAGCTCCCGTCCGGCACGCAGGATGGGATCGCGGCGGTAGTGCTCGCGGCCAGCCAGTACTACTCGTACCGCCCGGAGCCGATGTGGTGCGCGGCGCTGGTCGTGGCCGGCGGGGGTGTGGCGCTGGTGTACCTGGTCTCCTGGCTTGTCCGGGCCGCCGCCAGGGCCGCGCTGCGGACCACCTACCTACCGGCGGGAGCCGAATCATGACCATCACCCGTGACCCCGCCACCGGGACCCGAACCGCGATCGAGTTCTCCCGGGTCGGCAAGACCTTCGACCCGGCGGCCGGCCCGGTGCTCGCCGGTCTGGACCTCACGATCGCCGACGGCGAGTTCGTCTCGCTCGTCGGGGCGTCCGGCTGCGGGAAGTCCACCCTGCTCCGGCTGGCGGGCGATCTGACGTCACCGACCGACGGGGCGGTGCTCGTCGACGGCAGAGAGGCTGCGCTCGCCCGCGAGCGGCGGGAGGTCGGGGTGGTGTTCCAGAGCCCCAACCTGTTGCCGTGGCGCAGTGTGATCCGCAATGTCGAGCTCCCGCTGGAGCACACCGGGGTGACCCGGGCCGAGCGTCGCGAACGGGCGATGGCCCAGCTCGAGCTGGTCGGCCTCGCCGCAGCGGGGGGGAAGTACCCGCAGCAGATCTCCGGCGGCATGGCCCAACGGGTCGCGATCGCCCGTGCGCTGGTCTACGAGCCCCGGATCGTCCTCATGGACGAGCCGTTCGGCGCGCTCGACGAGATCACCAGGGACCGGCTCAACCTGGAGGTCCGCGATCTCTGGGCACGGACCGGGAAGACCGTGCTGTTCGTGACCCACTCCGTCCCGGAGGCGGTGTTCATGTCCTCCCGAGTCGTCGTGATGGCTGCCGGGCCCGGCCGGGTCGGCGGGATCATGGAGATCGACCTGCCGGAGCGGCGTACCGCGGCGACCACGACCACCCCGGCCTTCTTCGACGCGGTGACCCGTGTCCGGACGAGCCTGTCGGCGCACATGGGCGCGTCGTGAACGCCGCCCCGGCGGAGCGGTACGCGCCGCGGGCGGCCACCCGGTGGCTGACCGTCCCGGGCACGGTGCTGCTGCTCATCCTGTTCGTCGCGGCCTGGTCGGCCGCGATCCGGATTCTGGCGATCGGACCGCTGACCCTGCCGTCGCCGTCCGGGGTACTCGCCGCGGTCGCCGACAAGCCCGGCGTCTACCTGCGCAACGGATGGAACAGCCTGGTCGAGGCGGTGCTGGGGCTGGGTGCCGGCGTCGTCGTCGGGATCTCCGTCGCGGGGCTCGTCGTGCGCCGCCGCACGGCCAGGGCGGTGTCGGCCGTGTACGCCTCCGCTCTGATGGCGGTTCCGGTCGTCGCACTCATCCCGCTGGCCAATGCGGTCTTCGGGTTCGGCATGCTGCCGCGGGTGGTCGTGGTCGCGATGGCCGTCGGCCCGCTGATGTTCACCTTCGCCCTGAACGGCTTCTCCGCGGCCGACCCGGGGACCGTGGAACTGTTCCGCAGCATCGCCGCCTCCCCGGTCCGGGTCGTCTGGGCGCTCCACCTCCCCGCGGCGATGCCGCACCTGATGAGCGGCCTGCGGGTCGCCGCCCCGACATCCTTCACCGTCGCGCTGCTCGCGCAGTACTTCGGCGGGAGCCTGGAGAACCTCGGCACCTACATCAAGAGCGCATCGGTGCAGCTGCGCGTCGACAACCTGTGGGGCGCGGCCCTCACCGCGTTCGTGTTCTGCGCGGTGCTCTTCTGGCTCGCCATCGCGCTCGACCGGATGCTCGTGCGCCGACACTGACCCGCTCCGGGCGGAACGTCCCCCGACCGCCCGACTCGACACTTCACAAAGGACATCATGATGCGCAATCCCGGGCTTAGGTTGCTCGCTGCCCTCACCGCTTCGGCCGCACTCCTCACCCTCGCCGCCTGCGGGAGTGGGGCTGGTCCGGAGGCCGACGGCACCGACGGTCTCCAGCCGGTCACCCTCGCGCTCGGCTGGGTCACCCAGGCCGAGTGGGCCGGTTACTACGCCGCCCAGGAACAGGGCTTCTACCGGGAGGCGGGGCTCGACGTGACGATCCGGCCCGGTGGGCCGGACGTCAGTGCGCAGCAGATCGTCGGATCGGGGCAGGCCGAGCTCGGCACGGACAGCTTCGGCAACACCCTGAGCGCGATCGACCAGGGCGCTTCGTTGAAGGCGATCGCTCAGACCACGGCCCGGCCCGGGTACGTGATGGTGTCGAGGAAATCCGCGGGCATCGAGTCCCCTGCGGACTGGGTCGGTAAGCGGATCGGTTCGTGGGCCGGTGACCAGAAGCTCTACGCGACGATGGCGAAGTACGGGATCGACCCGGACACCGACGTCACGATGGTTCAGCAGGGCTTCGACATGAACCAGTTCCTGGCCGGCGACGTCGACATCGCCTCCGCGTACGCGTTCAACGAGCTCGGACAGGTGCTGGCATCGGGGATCCCGGCCGAGGAGCTGAACGTCTACTCGTTCGCCGAGGAC
Organism: Pseudonocardia autotrophica; assembly: GCF_003945385.1. Lineage (NCBI taxonomy): Bacteria > Bacillati > Actinomycetota > Actinomycetes > Pseudonocardiales > Pseudonocardiaceae > Pseudonocardia > Pseudonocardia autotrophica. The sequence goes on along the minus strand of NZ_AP018920.1, from coordinate 7,036,017 downwards.
GACACCTCGGTCGCGGAGGACGGGATCTTCGTCAACGGTGACTTCCTGGAGTCCAACCGCGACGACGTCGCCGCGTTCGTCACCGCGTCGATGCGCGGCTGGGCCTACTGCCGGGACGCCGCCGAGCACTGCGTCGAGCTGGTTGTCCAGCAGGGAACCGCGTTGGACGCCGACTTCCAGACCTATCAGATGAACCAGATGAACCAGCTGATCTGGCCGTCGGTCGCGGGGCTGGGCAGCATCGACGAGGAGTGGTACCAGCAGTCGATCGATCTGCTGCACCGGTATGGCGTGATCAGCCGGGAGCTGCCGCTCGACGAGGTCGCCGATCTCGCGCTGAACGAGGCGGCGACCGCCGCGTTGAACGGGGTCGACCGGATCGGGGAGGGCTACAGTTCCCCTGAGCTTCCGGCCGACCTGCTCACCAGGGGCTGAGCCGGTCCGGCGGGGCTCCGACGGCGTCGTCCCGCCGGAACACGTGGCCGGGGACGACGCCGAACCCGGCCTAACGCAACAGCGCCGTCAGCTCCGCGACCAGGGTCGGGGCGTCGATCGGTCCGGCGTGCACGGTCGCGCCGCCCGCCGGCGGTCCGCCGATGACGTCGGAGGTGGGCCGGCGCTGGTAGTAGCAGCCCTCGGCGGTGGCGTGCACCAGCAGCACCGCCGGTGCCCGGCGCCCGGCCGGTTCCGTCCGGCCGGCGCCGAGCTGGGCCAGGCCCCGGACCTCCCCCATCCGCGCGACCAGGTCGGCCTCGGCGCCGGAGCAGCCGCGCCGCAGCAGCTCGGCCGTCCAGCGGGTGCGGTCTCCGGCCGCCGCGGCGGCCTCGGCGAGCACCCGCACCGGGATCCGCACGGTCGGACCGGGGCCGGGGGTGAGCGGCCCCAGCAGCTCGACCAGCGCGGTCGCCGCCTGCTCCGGCCGCACCCGGAGCAGTGCGACGTCATCGCCGATCCGGCAGGCGAGCACGGCCCGGCCGGTCCGGTACCCGACGAGCGCCTGCTGCGGGGTGGGTGGAGAGACGACCAGATCGTGCTGGAACTCGGGGGCGGCGACGGTGCGCAGGTCGTCGACCAGGGTGGGGCGGAAGCCACCGGCGTCGAGCAGCCCGCGCGCGGCCAGAGACCGGGTCGCCTCGCGGACCACACCGGCCCGCTCGACATCGGTCGGTCCGGGGCTGAGCAGCCCGAGCACGGCCGGGCCGCGGCCCAGGTCGAGCAGGTCGCGGGCGACGTCGAACTCGGCGGCGCTCAGCACGGTCGCCCGCCGCCAGTCGAGCACCGGCCCCGGCACACCGGGGCGCGGTGTCCGGTCGGTCACCGGTGGTCCTCGTCGGGGCCGAGAACGGCGTCGGTGGCCCGCACGTCGATGTCGAAGACCTCGTCGGTGTGGACGACGTAGCGGTTGCGGTGGTCCTGGCCGTCCCGGGCGCCGGCGCCGGCGCCGGCCATCGGGCCGTAGCCACCCGGGGCGCCGGAGCCGCGGGGATCCGCCGGCCGGCCCGATTGGGCGGGATCGATCGGGCCGCCCCGGGCGCCGGGCGGGCTCCACGCGGTGCCGCCCCGCCCCGGTGGGGCGTGCTGGTCGGACCCACCCGGCACGCGTCCGGGGCCGGGGCCGGGGGCCAGCTGGTTCTGCCGGGCCCGGTCGGCGAAGTCGCGGGCGAGCTGGTCGCGGACACGCGAGTCGCTCGGGCCGGGCATCGGGCCGTACGGCGGAGCGAACGGGCCTGCCGGCCGGTCGGGGGTCCACTGCCGCTCGGGTATCGGGCCGGGTCCGGGTCCGGGCGTGCGTTCCGGCGGGACGGGTGCGACCTCGGCCTGGGTGACGGTGTCCGGCCGCGCCGCGACGGGCGGATCGAGCGGATTCGGCCCGGCCGGGCCGTACTGCTCCGGGCCACTGGGACCCCCCGGCCCGGGGCCACCCGGTCCGGGAGCTTCTGGTCGGGGGCCGCCTGGTCCGGGGCCACCCGGTCCGGGAGCTTCCGGCGCGGGGCCGCCCGGTCCGGGGCCGCCCGGCCCGATGTCCTCCGGCCCGGGGCCGCCCGGTGGTCCGCCGGGACCCGGTGGGCTGGGCGTCGCGGTGCTGGGACCGGAGGACCCGGTGCCCGGCGGCAGCGTCCCGCCACCGCCGCCACCACCGCCCTGCGGCCCGGCTCCGGCGCCGGGCGGCGGAGGCGGAGTGGCACCGGAGAAACGGTCGTCGGCTGCGGACGTCTCGGCGGCGTAGCGGTCCAGCGCCCGGTTGGCGACCTCGTCGTTGGCCAGGTTCCGCTCGGCGATCGTGACGTGGTCCGCGCCGTTCCCCCACAGCGAGTGCCACGCCTCCGAGGTGTTGTCGACCGCGCGCTGGAACCAGCTGTGGTCGGCCGGGTTCACGTAGCTGATCTGCCGGCGCATCGACTCGAAGGAGTTTCCGTGGTCGACGAGACGCTCGGCGCCGTTGCCGGTGACGACCGCGGTGTCCGCCATGCCGGAGGCGGTCGTGGTGAGCGAGCTCCTGGCGGCGTCGGAGGCCATGCCCTGCCAGGCGATGTCGAGGTCGGTGATCCTGCGGTCGGTCGCGACGCTCGACTCCTCGAGTGAGCCGGTGAGGGACCGTAGTCCGTCGGACACCGGCAGGGTCGCCGCGATCCCGGGCTGCCCGTCCACCCAGCCGAACTTCGTCGCCATGTCGAAGGCGGCGAAGTTGTAGCAGCGGATCACGGCGTCCCGCCTGCACCGGGTGTGTCGGGAGAGGCGTGCTCCGAACGAGTGGACGACGGCGACGAGCTGAAGGATCCCTTCAGCTGCTCCTCGGTGAATCCGTAGTGCCGCGCGGCCTCGGCGAGCCTGTCGGTCGCCTCCCGGAGCTCGGCCACGTGAGCCCAGTGGACGGCCTTGATCTCCTCGATCTTGGTTCTGAAGCTCGCTGCTGCCTGGAGGGACACCGGATCACGGCCGCACGGCCCGAGGTTCAGCTGTCGCTCGGCCCGGCCGAGCGCAAGTTGCATGGAGCCGAGCTGAGCGACGAGGACGTCCCGGACCTGGAGAACGTTGGAGACGTCGATCTGGAGGAGGAGCCCGTCGGAGGCGCTGCCACGAGGGAGGTGCGCAGGTGAGGACATGGCCGAAACCTACGAACGACGGGCACCGAGCGCGGACCATCTCCCGGATGCTGTTGCGATGGTGAACGCGTCAGCCGCGGATGTTGACCATCACCGCGCCGGCGATGTCCTCGGCGTGTCGGCACACGTCGCGGAACGCCTCCGGTTCTCCGCCGGTGTCCGGACGTCCGTTGTTGACCTGGACCCGTACCGACTGCTGTGGCCCGGCGTCGACGGCGATCTGGCAGAAGGCGGGGAGCCCGGGACCGTTGTTCGTCTCCGGCGCCCCCTCGACGGCACCGAAACCTTCCACCAGGAGCAACCGTGACCCGCGTTCTTCCGCCGCGGTCTCGGCGCCGACGGCGATGAACTGGACGCCGGCGTTGACGGTCGGACCGATCCAGGTGCAGTCCCGGGCCGAGGTGCCGTTGACCGTGGCGGTGCCGGGCGCTCCGGCTCCGAGGTCGCGGGCTCCGAGCTGCTGCTCGGTGAGGGAGCTGCACGGGTCCAGGCGGGCCAGATCGACGTCGGAGGGACGCGGTGCGAACGGGCCGCCCGGCTGCTCGGCACCGTCGGAACATCCGGCGAGGAGCACGACCGCCCCGACGAGCGCAGGCAGCAGGCTCGCCCCGCGCCGGACCGATCCGCCCACGTCGTCCCCCCGTTGCGCGATGGAAGATCCACAGGCTAGCCCGCGCCCAGCACCGGCACGCTCGAATCCGACGAAAAAAGTTGAGCCGGGTCGGAACAACTCTGCGGGGGTGCCCGTTGAGCCCGGTGAGAGCAAGTTGAGCAGGGCCCACTCAAGGGCGATGCGCACCGTGCTCCCCGGCCTGGTACAACTTGAGCCGGACGCACTCATACTCGTACTACACGGAGGCAGTCACCATGGCTCGTACGGTCGGTATCGACCTCGGGACCACCAACTCCGTCGTCGCCGTCCTCGAGGGTGGCGAGCCGACGGTGATCGCGAACTCGGAGGGTGCTCGCACCACTCCGTCGGTTGTCGCGTTCGCCCGCAACGGCGAGGTTCTCACCGGTCAGTCCGCGAAGAACCAGGCCGTCACGAACTCCGACCGCACCTTCCGCTCGGTGAAGCGCCACATCGGCACCGACTGGAAGACCTCGGACATCGACGGCAAGACCTACGCGGCGCAGGAGATCAGCGCCCGCGTCCTGCAGAAGCTCAAGCGGGACGCCGAGGCCTACCTGGGCGATGAGGTGACCGATGCGGTCATCACCGTCCCCGCGTACTTCGAGGACGCGCAGCGGCAGGCGACCAAGGAGGCCGGCCAGATCGCCGGCCTGAACGTGCTCCGGATCGTCAACGAGCCCACCGCGGCCGCGCTGGCCTACGGCCTGGACAAGGGCGAGGCCGAGCAGACCATCCTGGTCTTCGACCTGGGTGGCGGCACGTTCGACGTGTCCCTGCTGGAGATCGCCGAGGGCGTCGTCGAGGTCAAGGCGACCAACGGCGACAACCACCTCGGTGGCGACGACTGGGACGAGCGGGTCGTGACCTGGCTCGTCGACAAGTTCAAGTCCTCGCAGGGCATCGACCTGACCAAGGACAAGATGGCGATGCAGCGGCTGCGTGAGGCCGCGGAGAAGGCGAAGATCGAGCTGTCCAGCTCGTCCTCGACCAGCATCAACCTGCCCTACATCACGGTCGACTCGGACAAGAACCCGCTGTTCCTCGACGAGACGCTGTCCCGCGCGGAGTTCCAGCGGATCACCCAGGACCTGCTCGACCGCACCCGCAACCCGTTCAACCAGGTCATCAAGGACGCCGGCATCTCGGTGAGCGCGATCGACCACGTCGTGCTCGTCGGTGGCTCCACCCGGATGCCCGCCGTCACCGAGCTCGTCAAGGAGCTGACCGGCGGCAAGGAGCCCAACAAGGGCGTCAACCCGGACGAGGTCGTCGCCTCCGGTGCCGCCCTGCAGGCCGGTGTGCTGCGCGGCGAGGTCAAGGACGTCCTGCTCCTCGACGTCACGCCGCTGTCCCTCGGTATCGAGACCAAGGGCGGCGTCATGACCAAGCTGATCGAGAAGAACACCACGATCCCCACCAAGCGTTCGGAGATCTTCTCCACCGCGGACGACAACCAGCCGTCGGTGCAGATCCAGGTCTTCCAGGGTGAGCGCGAGATCGCCGCGTACAACAAGAAGCTCGGCATGTTCGAGCTGACCGGCATTGCGCCGGCCCCGCGCGGCGTCCCGCAGATCGAGGTCTCCTTCGACATCGACGCCAACGGCATCGTCAACGTGTCCGCCAAGGACATGGGCACCGGCAAGAGCCAGGAGATGACGATCACCGGCGGGTCCGCGCTGTCCAAGGACGACATCGACCGCATGGTGTCCGAGGCCGAGGCGCACGCCGAGGAGGACGCCAAGCGTCGCGAGGAGGCCGAGACCCGCAACCAGGCGGAGACCCTCGTCTACCAGACGGAGAAGTTCCTCAAGGAGAACGACGAGAAGCTCCCGTCCGACGTCAAGGACTCGGTGAACGGCGCCCTCGGGGAGGCCCAGGAGGCGCTCAAGGGCACCGACAACGAGGCCATCAAGACGTCCATGGAGAAGCTGGCCACCGAGTCCCAGAAGATGGGGTCGGCCCTGTACTCCCAGCCCGGCGCCGAGGGCGCCGCGGGTGCGGCCGGAGCCGGCGCCGCGGGTGCCGACGCCGGTGCCACCGAGGAGCAGCAGGACGACGTGGTCGACGCCGAGATCGTGGACGACGACAAGGACGACAAGGACAAGGGCGACAAGTGACGGCCCACGGCCATCCAGGAGACGGGACGGTCGACATGACAGGCAATCACGAGCGGGACGAGCAGCAGGACGAGCCGGTGACCTTCCGGGACCGCCGCAAGGTGGACCCGGAGACCGGCGAGGCCCGCAGCAACGGTGAGACCGGGGCCGCCCACGCGGCGGCCCCGGGCTCCGACGGCACGGACCCGGTGGCGGGTCCGGCCGACGGGGTCGATCCCGAGGTGGAGAAGCTGACCGCGGAGGTCGCCGAACGCACGGCGGACCTGCAGCGGGTCTCCGCCGAGTACGCCAACTACCGGCGGCGGGCGGACCGGGACCGGGAGCAGACCCAGCTCTCGGCGAAGGTCTCGTTCGTCACCGATCTGCTCACCGTGCTCGACGACTTCGAGCGCGCCGAGCAGCACGGTGACCTGACCGGGCCGTTCAAGTCGGCGGCGGACAAGGTCACCGGCGTGGTCACCAAGCTCGGCCTGGAGTCCTTCGGGGCCGAGGGCGAGCCGTTCGACCCGCAGTTGCACGAGGCGGTCCAGCACGAGCCGGCCGAGGGCTCCGGCCCGACGGTCACCGTGCTGTCGACGGTGCTGCGTCGCGGCTACCGGATCGCCGACCGGATCCTCCGGCCGGCGATGGTGACCGTGCAGGACCGGCCGGAGGCGGAGGCGTCGCAGGCACCCGGTGCCCCTGAGGTCCCCGAGGTTCCGGAGGCCTCCGGGAACTCGGAGTCCGCCGAGGGCGACGCCGGGCAGCCCGGCCAGGGCGACCCGGCCTGACCGGCAGGAACACCGACGTTGCCGCGCGGTGCGGCGGGATGCGGGAACGCACCCGCCGCACCGGGGGCGTGAACGGGAAGGAGGCGTAGTGACCCAGCGCGACTGGATCGAGAAGGACTACTACCGCGAGCTGGGCGTCTCCTCGACGTCGTCCCAGGACGAGATCAAGAAGGCGTACCGCAAGCTCGCCCGTGAGCTGCACCCCGACGCGAACCCGGGCGACGAGAAGGCCGAGGCCCGCTTCAAGGCGGTCTCCGAGGCCTACGGCGTGCTCGGCGACGAGGCCAAGCGCAAGGAGTACGACGAGACCCGCGCCATGTTCGCCGGTGGCGGCGGCTTCGGCGGTTACGGCACCGGCGGCGGCTTCCCCGGTGGGGGCGCCGGCGGCCGGCCCGGCGCGGGCGGGCCGGGCGGTTTCGACATCAACGACCTGTTCGGCCAGGGCGCGGGTGGCGGTGCGGGCGGATCCGGCGACTTCAGCGACATCCTCGGCGACATCTTCGGCCGGGCGGCCCGCAACAACCGTGGCGGCGGCAGCGGCGGTGGCGGTTTCGGCCCGACCGGCGCCCGCCGTGGCCAGGACGTCGAGAGCAGCCTGACGATCTCGTTCGAGGACGCCGTCCGCGGCGCCGCGGTACCGATCACGCTGTCCTCCCCCGGGCGCTGCGAGCGGTGCGGCGGCACCGGATCCCGCCCCGGGAGCGCCCCGCGTACCTGCCCCACCTGTGAGGGTGCCGGGCTGGTCAGTCGCAGCCAGGGCGCGTTCTCGTTCTCCGAGCCGTGCCGCGACTGCCGCGGGACCGGCCGGCTCATCGACGACCCGTGCCCCGAGTGCCGCGGCGACGGCGTCTCGACCCGGACCCGCTCGCTGACCGTCCGGGTGCCCGCCGGGGTGGACAACGGGCAGAAGGTCAGGCTCACCGGTCAGGGCGAGCCCGGCCGGGGCGGGGCACCCGCCGGTGACCTGTACGTCACCATCGGCGTCACACCGCACCGGGTGTTCGGCCGCTCGAAGAAGAACCCGGACGACCTCACGATCACCGTCCCGGTGACCTTCCCCGAGCTCACGCTGGGTGCCACTCTGACTGTGCCCACCCTCGACGGCACCGTCTCGCTGAAGGTTCCGGCCGGGACCTCCAGTGGTCGCACGTTCCGGGTGTCCGGTCGTGGGGTGGAGCGCAAGAACGGCAAGAAGGGCAACCTGCTGGTCACCGTCGAGATCGCGGTGCCGCAGAAGCTGGACGGGCCGGCGACGGAGGCGCTGCAGGCGTACGCCGAGGCGACGGCGTCGTTCGACCCGCGGGCCGATCTGTTCGGTAACGCCAGGAGGTGAGAGCGGTGGCCGGAGCCGGACGACCCCCGGGTGACTCCGGGCGGCCGGTGGACCGGGACCAGGAGGCGGCGGGCGTCGCGCACGACAGCCCGGTGTTCGTCATCTCGGTCGCGGCGCAGCTGTCCGGGCTGCACGCCCAGACGCTGCGCAGCTACGACCGGCTCGGCCTGGTCAGCCCGGGCCGGGCGGCCGGCGGCGGGCGACGGTACTCCCAGCGCGACATCGCGCTGCTCCGCGAGGTGCAGCGGCTCTCCCAGGACGAAGGCGTCAACCTCGCCGGCGTGAAGCGGATCATCGAGCTGGAACAGCTGGTGGACGAGCTGCAGGCCCGGCTGGAGGAGACGGCCGCCGAGCTGGATGCCGTCCGGGCCGCGGCCGCCCATGCCACCGCTGCGGTGCACCGCTCCTACCGGCGCGATCTGGTCCCGGTGGACCGGCGGCAGGCCGTCGTCCGGTGGCGGCCGGCCCAGCCGGACTGAGCGGACCCGGCCGCACCGGGAGAGAGCGCCCCCGGAGGGCACGGCCCGCCCCCGCCGAGCCGGTGCGGTCGCCTGCGGTGGCCCGATCCGGGCCCGTTCGTGGTGCCCGGAGGCGGTCACCGCCCTGGCCGAACGGTCAGGATGCCAGCGCACCCCGTCGAGCCAGCATGCCGAGCACCAGCGCACCCAGCAGCGGGACCGCCGCCAGCACCAGGAACGGCAGCGCCGGCGGGAACGCCGGATCGAGCAGCGCGCCGACGGTAGTCGACCCGATCAGCACCAGCAGGCCGCCGAACGAGGCGAGCACCCCGAAGTGCGCCCCCAGCCGTCGCTCCCCCGCCAGCCGGGGCACCAGGTCCTGCGCGACCGGCACCGCGAACATCTCGCCGAAGGTCAGCAGGAGCACCATCGTGACGGCCGGTGCGAGCGCCCACCACCCCGGCAGGTCCGGCAGCAATCGGGCGATCGCGACCACCAGGAACGATGCCGCCATCAGGCAGAACCCGAGCACCACCGAGCGCCCGGCGCCGAACCGGCGCGACCAGCCCGTCACCCGCAGCTGCAGCGTGATGACCAGCACGGACATCATCACGAAGAGGAATCCGAGCGCGGCGGTCCGATCGATGCGCTCCAGCTCGGCCGGCAACGCCAGGTAGAGCTGGTTGTAGGTGAGCAGCCAGCCCGAGTACCCGGCGGCGAACGCCATGAAGCGGCGGTTGCCCAGCACCTCGCCCCAGCCGGCCAGGATCGGGGAGCCCGCCCGCTCCGCGGTCCGCCACGGCAACCACCGCCAGTGCGCGAGCCCGACCAGCACGAAGCCGAAGGCCGCGACCAGGCAGGCGGTGCGGAAGTCGACCAGCAGCAGGGCCGTCCCGACCAGCGGACCGGTGACGGTCCCGACCTGGCCCGCGACGGCGAACATCCCGAACACCGCGGTGCGCGGCGGGCCCTCGCCTGCCCGCTCGCGCTCGCCGGCCTCGCGCGCCAGCGACGACTCCACCGCGGGCGAGAACAGCGCCGCGGCGAACCCGGTCAGCAGCGCCCCGCCGATCACCGCGGGCAGCGTCCCGGCGGCGCCGAGGAGGATGAAACCGATCACACGGAGCACACAGCCGGCGAGCACGACGGGTTTCGCGCCGAACCGGTCGGTGAGCGCGCCGCCGACCACGAACAGGCCCTGCTGGCTGAACGTGCGCAGCCCCAGCACCAGCCCGACGGCCGCGGCGGCCAGCCCGAGATCCTCGGCCAGATGCGTCGCCAGATACGGCAGCACCATGTAGAAGCCGACGTTGAAGGCCAGTTGGGTCGAGATCAGCAGCTTCATGACGGGCGGGAGCGCGCCGAACCGGGCCCAGCGGCCCGCGCGCGGCGCGGCGGGCGGGCGTGGGTCCGACTCGGGATCCGCCGGACGACGGAGCAGGCTGCGGAGCACGGACAAGTGGTATCAGGTCTGCTCTTGCAGCTGCGACTCGATGGCAGTAGTCAGATATGCGCATGCCCGCACTAGCTTGACCGTCCGCTCACACATCCCGAGGATCTTCCGGGCGCCGGGTGACACCCGATCCGTGGCGCCGGAGAGGACCCATCGCATGACCGTCGTTCCGGTCGTCGTCGCGCGACGCCGTCGTTCACCGTTCCGGGTCGCCGCGGCGCTCGCCGCGAGCGCCGCGATACTCACCGCCTGCGGTGGTGCGGGAGGCGGAACGGGCGAAGTCGTGCCCGATGCCGAGGTCACCATCGCGATGGCGTTCGGGCCGTCGGCCGGCTATGCGGTGGACACCGACGACGCCTACGTCCTGTCCCAGCTGGGTGTGACCGAGTCGCTGGTCGCGTCCGGCTCGGACGGGGAACCGCGCCCCGCGCTGGCGACGAGCTGGGAGCAGCAGGACGATCCCCGGACCTGGCGCTTCGCGCTCCGCACGGGCGTCACCTTCCAGAACGGCGAGCCGCTCACCGGCGATGCCGTCGCCACCGCGCTCAACTGGACCGCGGGTGTCGAGGCGCCGCCGCGGGCGCTGCGCGGCATCGGGCTGGAGGCGGCCGCGGACGGCGCCGATGCCGTCCGGATCACCACCACCGAGCCGGACCCGATCCTGCCGCTGCGGCTGAGCAGCGCGAACTCCGCGATCCTCGCGCCGTCGGCGTTCGCCGCGAACCCGCCGGCGGTGCAGGGCACCGGCACCGGCCCGATGACGATCACCCAGGTGAACGGCACCCAGACGGTGACCCTGGAGCGCAACGACGGCTACTGGGGCGACCGGCCGCAGCTGGCCGGGATCACCGCGAACTTCGTGCCCGACCCGTCGGCCCGGGCGCTCGCCCTGCGCGCCGGGGACGCCGACATCGCGCAGGAACTGCCCGAGACCGCGGCCCTCGAATTCACCGGCGACGAGTACACGAACGAGACGGTCGCCGCCCCGCGGACCGCGTCGCTGCTGCTCAACCAGTCCCGGGCGCCGTTCGACGACATCCGGGTCCGGCAGGCCGTCACGGCCGCCGTCGACCGGACCGCGCTCGGCGAACAGGCGCTCGCCGGGTCCGCGGTGCCGGCATCGGAACTGTTCGGCCCGGCCGTCACCTGGGGGTCGCAGGACCCGCCGCCGCCCGCCGATCCGGCCCGCGCCCGGCAGCTGCTGACCGAGGCGGGTTTCGGCCCGGACAATCCGCTGCGGGTCGAGCTGGGCACCTACAGCACCCGGGCCGAGCTGCCGACCCTCGCGACCGCCGTCCAGGAGATGCTCCGGGCGGCCGGGATCGAGGCGACCATCCAGGTCGGCGACTACGACGCCCGGGAGCCCGCGCTGCTCGGTGGCGACTACGACATGTACCTGCTCTCGCGCAGCTACCTGCTCGACGTCCCGGACGCGGGCGCCACCCTGACCTCGGACTACAGCTGCGACGGGTCCTACAACATCAACCGGTACTGCTCGCCGGAGTTCGACGCGCTGCTCGCGCCGCTCGCCACCGAGACCGATCCGGACGCCCGTCAGGCGATCTTCACCAGGGCCGCGGAGCAGCTGAACGCCGACGCGGTCGGTGTGCCGCTGGTGCACACCCGCGCCAACGGTGTCGGGGACCGGGTCGCCGGGTACGCGGTGGACCCGCTGGCGAAGACCCTGGTGGTGCCGGGGCTGGCCAAGACCGGATGACCCGGGCGTGACCGCCCTGCTGATCCGGCGGCTGCTGGCACTGCCGATCGTGTTCGTCGCGGCGGCGGTGCTGGTGTTCCTGCTGCCCCGCATCTCCGGCCAGGACACCGCGCTCGCCGTGCTCCGCAGCCGGATCGGGGAGGCCGAGCCCGATCCGGTCGTCCTGGCGGCGCTGCGCGAGCAGTACGGCCTCGACGGGTCCTGGCTCGATCAGTTCCTGGCCTGGTCCGGCGCGCTGCTCACCGGCGACCTGGGCATCTCCTACGCGAGCCGGACCCCGGTGTCCGGCCTGCTGTGGCCGGCACTCGGGGTCTCGCTCGTGCTGACCGTCGCGGCGATCGTCGTCGCCGGGCTGGTGGGCATCCCGGCCGGGGTGCGCGCGGCGCGGCGCCCGGGTGGCCGCCTCGACCGGCTGCTGACCGCCGGATCGGTGCTCGGTGTCGCGGTGCCCGAGTTCGTGCTGGGGACGGTGCTGGTGCTGACGTTCGCGGTGAGCCTCCCGCTGCTCCCGGCGACCGGCTGGGGCACGCCGGCCCAGGCGGTGCTGCCGGTGCTCACGCTGGCCGCGTTCCCGGCGGCGCTCGCCGCCCAGCTCGTCCGGGCCGAGACCGTCGACGCGCTCGCCCGCCCGCACGTCACCGTCGCGCGGTCCAAGGGGTTGTCCGACGGCACCGTGCTCTGGCGGCACGGCGGCCGGCTCGCGCTGACCTCGGTGGCCTCGATGTCCGGTCTGTTCCTGGGCGGGCTGCTCGGCGGCTCGGTCGTGGTGGAGGTGCTCTTCGCCGTGCCCGGGCTCGGACGGCTGCTCTACGACGCGGTCCTCGGCCAGGACCTGCCGGTCGTCCAGGCCGGGCTGCTCGCGGTGGTGATGGTGGCGGCACTCGCCGGGATCCTCGCCGAGCTGCTCGCGCTGTCGCTCGATCCGGTGGCCCGGAGCGCGGTCCGGTGAGCGCGGAGGCGATGGCGGGGCGCGGATACCTGACGACGGGCTGGAGCGAGCGGCTGCGGCGGCCACTGCAGATCGGTGCGGTCGTGCTGCTCGGTGTGCTGGTGCTGTTCGCGTTGCTGCCGCTCGACCCGACGGGCAACGATCTGGGCTCCCGGTTCGCCGGCCCGTCGCTCGAGCATCCGCTCGGGACCGACCAGCTCGGCCGGGACCTGCTCGCCCGGCTCGCGGTCGGTGCCCGGATCTCGGTCGGCTTCACCCTCGTCGCGCTGGCGCTGTGCGCGCTGATCGGCACCGTGCTGGGCGTGCTCGCCGGGTGGGCCGGGCGGTTCGTCGGACAGCTGTTCCAGCGCACGATCGACGTCCTCGTCGCCGTCCCCGCGGTCCTCATCGGGCTGGTCGTGGTGGCAGCATCGGGCGGGGCGCCGGGCCTGTGGTCGCTGCTGATCGCGATCGTCGTCGCCGGGTGGACACCGTTCGCGCGGCTCACCTACCAGCTCGTCGTGCGCGAACGGAACCGCGAGTACGTCGAGGGTGCGCTGGCGATCGGCGCCGGCCCGGGCCGGATCGCGTTCCGGCACGTGCTGCCCAACCTGACCCGGCCGCTGCTGTCGCACCTGTGCCTGCGGTTCGCGAACATCCTGTTGACGGTCGCCGGGCTGTCGTTCCTCGGGCTCGGCCCGCAACCACCCACCCCGGAGTGGGGGGTGATGCTCGCCGAGGGCAGGCAGTTCCTGTTCAACGCGCCGCAGCTGGTGCTGTTGCCGGCGGCCGCGGTGGTCGGCACGGCGCTGCTGGTGACCGGGCTCGGCCGGGCCCTGGAGCGGCGCTGGACCGGTCCGTCCGGCCAGTACTGAGAACCACTCGTTCCTGCCAGACTGGTGCGACAGCATCAGTGGGGCACGAACGGAGGGCCATCGTGGCGGAGACCGGTACCGACGGGAGGCGCCGGGGCGAGTCCCGGCCCGAGCTGAAGGACCTGGTGGACGGCACCGGCGTCGTGCCCCGTCCGGCCGCGCTCGCCGACGCCCGCGCGGTGCTGCAGGCCGACGGCGTGGTCCGGGTCCCGGCGCAGGGACAGGACCCGGAGGCCCTGGTCGTCGCGGCGGCGACGGTGCTCGGCGGGCGGCTGCGTGAGCTGTTCGGGATCCGGCCGCAGGGCGGCACCGACTCACCGGCGCTGGGCCTGCACAACGACGGCGCCTACCTGGAGGGCGACGTGCACGGCCGCACCGTGCGGCTGCGCGACCCGGACGAGGACTACCTGCTGATGCACTGCTCGTCCCCGGCGCCGGCGGGCGGCGACTCGGTGCTCGTCGACGGGTACGCCGTGGTCGACCGGCTGGCCACCGACCATCCGGACCTGCACGCCTTCCTGACCGGCCACGACGTCGACTTCTTCGGCAGCCGGGTGAACCCGCCGCGGGGAGTCCCGCTGGTTCCGCTGCTGCGCCGGATGGTGGAGCACACCCGCGGCGGCCGACGGGCCGTGCGGGCCAGCGACTACGCGCTGCCGGTGCCCCGCGAGCCGGAGTGGGACGCGCACCTCGCGCGGATCGAGGAGTACGCCGATCTGCTCGCGACCGCGTTCGAGGCCGCGCCGCGCTTCCGGCTGGAGGCCGGTGACCTGCTGATCCTGGACAACTACCGGTACCTGCACGGCCGGGACGCCTTCCACGGCGCCCGCACCCTGCACGTCCTGTCGGTCCGCTCGGCCGAGGCCTTCTGACCCGGTGTGGGGGCGCTGCGGCGCCCCCACACGGTCAGTCCATCGTGAACGGGTCGTAGGTGATCCGGTCCAGCGGCGTCCCGGCGACCAGCATCCGGGAGACGGTGGAGCGGATCATCGACGGCGAACCGCAGACCAGGACGTCGTGGTCGTTCCAGGCCCCGAACCGGGTCACGACGTCGGCGAGGGTGCCGGTCTCGGCGCCCGACGGCTCGTCCTCGTGCTCGACGACCGGGATGACGTCCAGCCACGGGAAGTTGTAGGAGAGCTTGCGCAGCGCCGTGAAGTCGTAGAGGTCTTCCCAGGTCCGCCCGCCGACGAAGACCTGGGTGCGCGGCGGGCGCGGACGCCGCCGCACCTCGTCGAGCAGCGCCTTCATCGGGGCGACACCGGTGCCACCCGCGATCATCAGCAGCTCGCGCTCGCTGTTGTGCGGGACGGCCATGCGACCCATCGGCGGGCCGATCCGCCAGGTCTCGCCGATCCGGCTGTGCGCGACGATCGCCCGGCTGACCCAGCCGTTCTCCACCGCGCGGACGTGGAACTCGAGCGTCCCGTCCTGGCGCGGGGAGTTGGCGGGCGACAGGTAACGCCACAGCCGAGGCCGGTGCGGCGTCTCCACCGAGAGGTACTGGCCGGCCTGGTAGGGCACCGGCTGGTCGGTCGCGACGGTGACGACGGCCAGATCCCAGCCGATCCGGCGGTGATCGACGACCCGGCCCAGCCAGGACGCCGGGCCGCGCTCGGCGGCGGCGGCCTGCTGCATGGCGTCGGCGACGATCCCGTAGGCGCCGGTCCAGGCCTTCTCGACCTCCGGGGTCCAGTTCTCGCCGGAGTAGGTGGCGATCGCGGAGAGCAGCGCGTGGCCGACCGCGTCGTAGTGCTGGGAGAGCACCCCGAACTTGCGGTGGTCCCGGCCGAGCTGCTGCAGGAACGGCACCAGATCGTCCGGCTGGTCCACCATCTGCACGACGTGCACGAGGGCGCGCAACAGTCGGCTGCGCTGCACCTCCATGTTCACCGGGAAGAGGTCGCGGGTCTCCGGGGCGCGCCCGAACAGCGTCGAGTAGAAGTGCTTGCCGAGTTCCTCGGCCTGCGGCTCGACGAGGGCGAAGCTGTTCCGGATGAGCTCGACTGTCCGGTCCGCCTCCGAGGCGGGGCGTCGCTGCGGGGCGACGTCGCCGGCGATCAGCTGGTCAGCAGTCATGCCTGGCGGACACTCTCCTCGGTCGTGCTCCGTGCCGCGGTGATACCGGACATCGATGTCCGCGCACCGCCGGTTAGGGTACGCGAGCGCCTCCGTCCGGTGGAACGTCGCACCGCAACTAGCTCACTGTGCGGCAGTGGGCAGGTACACACGGTTGCAAATCATCCGTTCGGGGACGGTGGTCACTCGTCATGGCGTGGGTGGCGCCGAGGTCAGGATAGCGCCCGTGCGCCGGAATGCCGACGTGGCGTGGCGCCCGGATGTCCCGGCGAGCGTTTGGTCCTGGGCGTCCCGGATGGCACGGTGGTGCGCGTGCCGCTGCGAACCCCCGCTCCGGTGCTCTCCGGTCGAGATCGTCCCGTGACCGTCGCCGAGCACCCGCCGACCGACGTGGACGCCGTCGAACACGCTGTTCACCGGCCGGGTTCGGGCGGGGAGCACATCCTGCAGGACGAGATCGGCAGTGTGGCGAGGGCCGACCGGTTCTACGGCGACCAGCTCCGGGACCGGCTGCTGCCGCGGATGATCGAGTTCATCGCGCGGATGGAGATGGCGTTCATCGCGACCTCCGACGAGCACGGTGAATGTGACAGTTCCCTCCGCGCCGGCCCGCCCGGATTCATCCGGGTGCTCGACGAGTACACGCTCGCCTACCCCGAGTACCGCGGTAACGGTGTGTACGCGAGCCTCGGCAACCTCGTCGAGAACCCGCACATCGGCCTGCTCATGGTCGACTTCACCGACTCGTTGATCGGTCTGCACGTCAACGGCAGGGCCCGGGTGCTCGACGACGACGCCTTCCGCGCGACCTTCCCCGGGCAGGCCCGGGACCGGACGGCCGGCCGCCGCGCCGAGCGCTGGGTGGTGGTGCAGGTCGAGGAGGCCTACATCCACTGCCGCAAGCACATCCCGCGGATGGAGCGGGTGACCCAGCGGCGGGAATGGGGCACCGACGACCCGGCCCGCAAGGGCGGCGACTTCTTCGCCGCGAAGGGGACCCCGCCGCGGGTGCCCCGCCCGCCCCGGCGCCGGTTCCCCAGCACCACCCACCTCGGCGGAGGCTCCGCCCGCGCGCTGCGCGGACGCCCGCCGGCTCGCTGACCCGGCGCCTGCGCACGGCCCGCATCCGCGCGGGCTCGTATCCGTGAGCCCGTGCGCATCCGTCCGGCGGCACTCGTGCGCCCGGGGCCGGCCCTCGGCCGGGCGCGCGTCACACGCTCGGTCTCGCGCCACGCCCGGTGCGTCCGGTGGTCCGGCACGGCCCCGCGTCCCCCGGCGCCGACCGCCTCGTCCGGCACCGCCCGGCCCGGCTGTCCGGCACTGCCCGGCTGTCCGGCACTGCCCTGCGCCGGGCGTCGGCGGTGCGTCCCGGGGGCGGGTTCACCGGAACCGGTGTGGGCGTTCCTGCGCCGTCCGGCCGGGTGCGGCCCCGTGGGCCGGACCCCAGCGGCACACGGGGTCGTGCCCGCGCGTCCGCAACCTCTCGAAAAACTCCGACCTGAGCGGAACAGACTCAACTTTCCTGCCGTTGTACGAGTCGAGAGGCGCACCCCCCGGCACACTGTGAGGCAGACGGGCCGGGATGCCGCTCCCCGCAACCCAGAGACCCCAAGCGAAGGACCGGGAGGACCGCGGAGCATGGACTCCTTCAACCCCACCACCCGTACCCAGCAGGCCATCTCCGCCGCCGTGCAGGCCGCGACGCTGGCCGGAAACCCCGATGTCGGCCCGACCCACCTGCTCGGCGCGCTGCTGGCCCAGGGCGACGGCATCGCCGCCCCGCTGCTGACGGCGGTCGGCGCGGACGCCGCCGCCGTCCGCGCCGAGCTGACCGCGCTCGGGAACCGGCTGCCCTCGGCGTCCGGTTCCTCGGTGAGCGCGCCGCAGCTGCAGCGGGACGCGCTGGCCGCGATCACCGCTGCCCAGCAGCTGGCCACCGAGATGGGCGACGAGTACGTCTCCACCGAGCACCTGCTCGTCGGGCTCGCCCGGTCCGGCGGCCCGGTCGCCCAGCTGCTGCAGCGCCACGGCGCGACCCCGGACGCGCTGCGCGACGCGTTCGCCCAGGTCCGCGGCTCGGCCCGGGTGAGCAGCCCGGACCCGGAGAGCAGCTACCAGGCGCTGGAGAAGTACGGCCAGGATCTGACGGCCAGCGCGCGTGACGGCGACCTCGACCCGGTCATCGGCCGGGACACCGAGATCCGGCGCGTCGTGCAGGTGCTGTCCCGGCGTACCAAGAACAACCCGGTGCTGATCGGTGAGCCGGGCGTCGGCAAGACCGCGATCGTGGAGGGCCTGGCCCAGCGGATCATCGCCGGGGACGTGCCCGAGTCGCTGCGGAACAAGCGGGTCATCACGCTCGATCTCGGGTCGATGGTGGCCGGCGCGAAGTACCGCGGTGAGTTCGAGGAGCGGCTCAAGGCTGTACTCAAGGAGATCACCGACTCGGCCGGCGAGATCATCACCTTCATCGACGAGCTGCACACCATCGTCGGTGCCGGTGCGTCCGGTGAGGGCGCGATGGACGCCGGGAACATGATCAAGCCGATGCTCGCCCGCGGGGAGCTGCGGATGGTCGGTGCCACCACGCTCGACGAGTACCGCAAGCACATCGAGAAGGACCCGGCGCTGGAGCGCCGGTTCCAGCAGGTGCTGGTCGGCGAGCCGAGCGTGGAGGACAGCGTGGGCATCCTGCGCGGTCTGAAGGAGCGCTACGAGGTGCACCACGGCGTCCGGATCACCGACGCCGCGCTGGTCGCCGCCGCCACCCTCTCCGATCGTTACATCACCGCCCGGTTCCTTCCGGACAAGGCGATCGACCTGGTCGACGAGGCCGCGTCCCGGCTCCGGATGGAGATCGACTCGCGCCCGGTGGAGATCGACACCGTGGAGCGGGCCGTGCGCCGGCTGGAGATCGAGGAGATGGCGCTGACCCAGGAGTCCGACGCCGCCTCGAAGGATCGCCTGGTGGCGCTGCGGGCCGAGCTGGCCGAGAAGCGCGAGGAGCTCTCCGCGCTCACCGCCCGCTGGCAGAACGAGAAGGGCGCCATCGAGTCCACCCGGGAGCTCAAGGAGCAGCTGGAGCAGCTGCGCGGCGAGTCCGACCGGGCCGAGCGCGACGGCGACCTGGGCCGGGCTGCGGAGCTGCGCTACGGGCGCATCCCGGCACTGGAGAAGGAGCTGGCCGAGCAGACCGCGGCCATCGACACCCACGAGGACGTGATGCTCAAGGAGGAGGTCGGCCCGGACGACGTCGCCGACGTCGTCAGCTCCTGGACCGGCATCCCGGCCGGCCGGATGCTGGAGGGCGAGACCGCCAAGCTGCTCCGCATGGAGGACGAGCTGGGCCGGCGGGTGATCGGGCAGGCCGAGGCCGTCCGGGTCGTCTCCGACGCCGTCCGCCGGGCCCGTGCCGGCATCTCCGACGAGAACCGGCCGACCGGGTCGTTCCTGTTCCTCGGGCCGACCGGCGTCGGCAAGACCGAGCTGGCCAAGGCGCTCGCCGAGTTCCTGTTCGACGACGAGCGGGCGATGGTCCGCATCGACATGAGCGAGTACAGCGAGAAGCACAGCGTCGCCCGTCTCGTGGGTGCCCCGCCCGGATACGTCGGCTACGACCAGGGCGGCCAGCTCACCGAGGCGGTCCGGCGACGCCCGTACACGGTGGTGCTGCTCGACGAGGTGGAGAAGGCCCACCCGGACGTCTTCGACACGCTCCTGCAGGTGCTCGACGACGGCCGGCTGACCGACGGCCAGGGCCGCACCGTGGACTTCCGCAACACCATCCTGGTGCTGACGTCCAACCTCGGCAGCCAGGCGATCGCCGACCAGGCGCTCGACGAGAAGGCGCGCGAGAACGCCGTCATGGCGGTCGTCCGGACGCACTTCAAGCCCGAGTTCCTGAACCGGCTCGACGACGTCGTGGTCTTCCACGCGCTCTCGACCGACGAGCTGACCCACATCGTCGACATCCAGATCGGCGTGCTGGGCCGCAGGCTCGCCAAGCGCAGGCTGACCCTGGACGTCACCGACCCGGCCCGCGAATGGCTGGCGCTCAACGGGTTCGACCCGGTCTACGGGGCACGTCCGCTGCGCAGGCTGGTGCAGTCCTCGATCGGGGACCAGCTCGCCCGCGCGCTGCTCGGCGGGTCGATCCGGGAGGGCGACACGGTGCGGGTCGACCTGGACCCGGCGGCGTCCGGGGGCACCGGCGGGCTGATCGTCGGCCGGGCGCTCACCGGGGCGGATCCGGTCGCGATCGCGAACTGATCCGCACGCTCGGCCGTGCGCGGCGACGGTGACGGGCATCGTCGCCGCGCATGGAGCGTCCACACACCTCCGCCGTGCCGCCGGCGGGAACATGGCTCGAGGAGTACCGCGAGCGCGTCGAGCAGATCCGGGCCCGGGCCGAGGCGGCCAGGGCCCGGATCGCGACGGTGACGGCGACCGCACGGACCCGCGACGGCGCGGTCGTGGTGACCGTCGACCAGTCCGGCCACCTGACCGGCCTGAGCATCGGCGTCCGGGCCGACGACATGCCCCGGGCCCGGCTCGCCGAGACGGTGCTGCGGCTGGCCGGTGAGGCCGCGGCCGACGTGGCCGGGCAGGTCGAGAAGATCATGGAACCGCTGATCTCCGGGGCCGGGCGGTGACGTCACCGGCGGCCGGGTTCCGGGTCGATCCGGACATCCTCGGTACCCAGGCCGGCCTGCTCCGTCAGCTCGCCGCCGACGTCACGGCGATGCGACCGTCGGCGACCGACCTGGACACCGATGCCTACGGGGCGATCGGCAGCTTCTTCGCCGCCGACGCGACCGCGGCGATGCGGGCCGGGGCCGAGGCGCTGGAGGGGCTGGGGGGCACGCTCGGCGAGCTGTCCGCGGCGCTCGAGCAGGCGGCGACCGGCTACCGCGAGGCCGACCAGCGGGCGGCCCTGGAGTTCACCCGGGTCGACGTGGTGGAGGAACCCCGGTGAGCGCGCCCCCGCTGGACGGGGCCGGGCTGCTCTCGTCGATCGACGACGTCTCGACCGCCGTCCGGGAGCAGGACGCCGGCGGCATCGCGGTCGCCGGGGTCGTGGCCGGGCTGGACGCGCTGGGATTCGTCGCGAACCCGATCGGTGAGCTCGGCAGGGCCGGGGTCGGCTGGGCGATGGAGTACTTCGACACCTTGCGGATCCCGCTCGACCAGCTGTGCGGCGACCCGGTGCAGATCACCGCCCGGGCCGATGACTGGCAACGGATCTCCGCCGATCTCGGTACCGCGGCCACGGCACTGGACGGGGTGCGCGCCACCGCGGGCACCTGGGAGGGCACGGCGGGGACCGGCTTCGGGCGGACGCTGACCGAGCACCAGGAGGGGCTGCGGACACTGTCCACGGCCGCGCGGGAGGTGGCGGACCTGGTGCTCGGCTCCGCGTCGATGGTCGGCACCGAGCGGGCGATCGTCCGCGACATGATCGCCGATCTGGTGGTCCGCGTGGCCTCCTGGCTGATCGTGTGGGGAGTGACAGCGCTCGCCACCGCGGGGACGGCACTGCCGATTGCGATCGCCATGATCGTCAAGCAGGTCGCCGACACGGCCCTGACGATCATCCGCAGGATCGATGAGCTGGCGACGCTGCTCCGGCAGGCCGGCGCGGCGATCGGGCGGCTGGAGGACACCATCCGCACCGGCCTGCTCCCCGCGGCCGTGCGCGGATCCGGGCTCGCCGAGGGGGTCGGGCTGGCCCAGGACGCCGGACTGGAGCTCGGCAAGCAGCAGGCCGCGGCCCGGGCGACCGGTTCGGATTGGGACGACGGAGGGAACCCCGCGTCGTCCGGATGAGCCATCGGCACCCGGAAGGTGCACGTCCGGGCCGTGGCGCTACCAGCTCGGCGCCCGAATCGGGACTACGCTCCGCGGCATGTCGGTCTGGTTCGTCATCGCCGTCCTCGCGATCGTCGTCGGCGTCGGTCTGCTGGTCTTCGACCGGTTCCGTGGCGGTGCCACGCGTGACCGGAAGCGCTGGGCGTCGATGCGCGAGTGGGAGTACCTGGACTCCGATCCGGTACTGCCCAGCCGCTGGCGCTACGGCACGATCCACCAGGGCGGGCCGGGTGTCGCGCGCAACCTGGTGTCCGGCGACGTCCCGACGCCGGACGGGCCGCGCCGGGCGCACGCGTTCGACCACGAGCAGGCCGGGCGGATCAGCTCGGTGCTGTGTGCGGTCCAGGTCCAGGACCCGCTGCCCGCCGCGGTCGAGCTGCGGCTGCCCTCCGCCCCGCTCCCCGACGACGCCGGGCTGGACCTGCTGGAGCCGGTCGGTGAGCGCTACGCCTTCGTCAGCGACGCCGACGCCGTCCGCCCGCTGCTCACCCCGCGGCTGGCCGACGCCAGCGACGCGGTCGGCGAGGACGTCGAGCTGCTCTGGGCCGAGGACACCTGGGTGCTCGCCGCAGCCCCGGTCGGCATCTCCGCCGACCGGATGCAGGACCTGCTCGCCGATCTCGCCGAGGTGGCGACGGCGCTCGAGGAGGGCATGCACGCCAAGCGTCCCGCGGTCGAGTCCTGATCAGGGCGTATATACGTAGCGTAGATCAACGCATACGTGAAGTGACCACCCGAACGCGCTAGCCCGATCGGGTCTCGATACCCTTTTCGGGTGGCTCTGGCACTCATCACGGGCGGTGGCTCCGGGATCGGCGCGGTACTGGCCGACCGGTTGGCCTCCCGCGGACACGATCTGATCCTCGTCGGCCGGGATCCGGACCGGCTGCACGTGACGGCGCGGGCGCTCACCGCGCGCTACGACGTCCGGGCCGACGCCCTCGTCGCCGATCTCGCGACCCGACGCGGGCTGTTCCGGCTCGAGGCGCTGCTCGGCGGCCCCGGGGCTCCCGCACCGGACGTCCTGGTGCACGACGCGATCCCGGGTCACGCCGGGCCGGGCGCGCCGGAGTCCGTCGACGAGCAGCAGTCCCGGATCGACCTGGGCATCACGGCGACGATGCGGCTGACCCACGCCGCGCTCCCCGGGATGCTGCGCCGCGGATCCGGCACGGTGATCGCGGTCGGTGCATCACCCGATCCGGGCGACGATCCCGTGACCGCGTGGGCGCTGGCCTTCACCGCAGGCCTCGCCGGGATGCTCGACGGCACCGGGGTGCGAGTGGTCACGGTGCGCACCGAGCGCGCCGCCGAGTCCGTCATCGACACGGACCGCCCGGTCGGCCTCCCGGAGCCGGGCCGCCCGGCGGTGGCCCTGCTGGAGCTCCCCCGGCGTGCGGTGGACGCGGGTCTGCGGGCCGCGCGCCGCGGCGCCCAGATCGTCTCCGACGCCACCCGCGAGCCGCTGATGCCGGCGCCCGGCGCGCCGGGCGCCCCGGCGGCCCGGGAATCGGCGGCCCCGGTGGCCCCGGTGGCCCCGGTGATGCCGGGGTCGTCCGTGCCGGCGGTGTCCGTGCCGGGAGTGCCCGTGCCCACCGCGTCCGGGCCGGCACCCGAGCCGGCAGCATCCGAGCCGAGGATGCCCGTGGCCCCGCGCCGGCCCGTCCCTGCCCCCGGCTGCGACCGGGCGCCCGTCGCACAGCAGCCGTTGCGCACCCCGTCGCGGCTGCCGGACCTGCCGTCCCGGCCCGGCGCGGGCCGGTCGGTCGGTACGGCGCCCGGATGCGGGCGCTCCGACCACTACGTCGGCGGATCGCTGCGGACACCCGAGCAGCGTGCCCGGGCGGCCGCGGCCGCCCGCGACCGTGCGCGGCGCCGGATCGGCTCGGCGCACACCACGGCCACCGTCACCGGCGGCTGATCCGATGCGGCGCCGGGGTGGCAGGGGGCCCCGGCGGGCCGGGATGATCGTCGGATGACGACGACGGGGATCCCGCCGCTGCCGAAGGCGGAGCTGCACCTGCACATCGAGGGCACGCTCGAGCCGGAGACGGTCTTCGAGCTCGCCGCCCGCAACGACGTCGCACTGCCCTATCGCGACGTCGAGGACCTGCGGGCGCGCTACGAGTTCACCGACCTGCAGTCGTTCCTCGACGTGTACTACGCCAACATGGCCGTCCTGCGCACCCGCGCGGACTTCGCCGAGCTGGCCTCGGCGTACCTGCGGCGCTGCCCCGGCGAGGGCGTCCGGCACGTCGAGATGTTCTTCGACCCGCAGGCGCACACCGCCAGGGGGATCCCGATCGAGGACGTGATCGGTGGCCTGACCGACGCCGTCGACGAGCATGCCGGCAGCGTGTCGGCCGGGCTGATCCTCTGTTTCCTGCGCGACCGGCCGGCGTCCGAGGCGGCGGACACGCTGCGGGCCGCCGAGCCGCACCTGGACCGGATCGTCGGCGTCGGCCTGGACTCGGCCGAGGTCGGGCATCCGCCGTCGAAGTTCACCGACGTCTTCGACCGGGCCCGGGGCCTGGGGCTCAAGCCGGTGGCGCACGCCGGCGAGGAGGGCCCGGCCGGCTACGTCCGGGAGGCACTCGACGAGCTCGGCGTGCTGCGGGTGGATCACGGCATCCGGGCGGTCGAGGACGACGACCTGGTCGCGCGGCTGCGCCGGGACGGCACCCCGCTGACCGTCTGCCCGCTGTCGAACGTGCGCCTGGGCTGCGTCCCCGGCATCGGGCTGCACCCGCTGCCCGAGATGCTCGCCGCCGGATTGAAGGTGTCCGTGCACTCCGACGATCCGGCGTACTTCGGCGGCTACGCCGACCGGAACTACACCGCGGTCCGGGACGGTCTCGGCCTGTCGGCCGAGCAGCTGCGGACCCTGGCGGCGAACTCGATGGAGGCGTCGTTCGTGGACGCCGCCACCCGGGACGCGCTACTCGCCGAGGTCGCCGGCTGGCGGCCCTGACCGGGCCGGGTCAGGCGGTCGCGGCCAGCCGCACCGGGCGCAGCGGTTCCAGCGGCCGTCCGGATCCGGTGCGGCCCCGCTGCGCGCGGAACGGTGCGAGCCGGAACCGCCGGGTCCGCAGCTGGTACTCGGCGGTGTTCGCGGGCCACATGACGACGTTGACGCCCTCGGCGTTCTGGTAGTAGCTGGAGCAGCCGCCGGTCTCGTAGACGGTGCGGGCGGAGCGCCTGCGGATCCGGGCGGTCCAGCGCCGCTCGATCTCCGGCCGGACGTCGATCGACCGGATGCCCTCGTCGGCCATCCGGCAGACCGCGTCCGCGACGTAGCGGGCCTGGGCCTCGGAGAACAGCAGCGTCGAGCTGGCCCCGCTGGTCGCGTTCGGCCCCTGCATGAGGAACAGGTTCGGGAAGTTCGGACAGGTCATCCCCAGGTACGCCCGCGGGTCCCCGTCCCAGTGGTCGTGCAGCGAACGGCCCTGCGCGTCGAACAGCCGGTGCGCGATCGGCGCGGTCGCGCCGACCTCGAAACCGGTGGTCAGGACGATCGCGTCCACCTCGGCGGAGGTGCCGTCACCGGAGACGACGGTGTCGCCGTCGACCTGCACCAGCCCGCCGGTGTGCAGGGTGCAGTTCTCCGCGCTCATCGCGGGCAGGTAGCTGTTCGACACCAGCGGGCGCTTGCAGGCGTAGTCGAAGTCCGGGGTCAGCCGGTCGCGCAGCTCCGGATCCGGGACCTGCGCGGCGAGGTGCCGCCTGCCGACCCGGGTCAGCGCGTCGCGCAGCACCCGGGAGCGCCGGGTCGCCGCGAGCAGCTCGGCACCGGCGTAGATCAGGTCGAACTGCATCCTGGTCAGAGCCGGGCTGGCGGCCAGCGCGCGGCGCGCCAGCCGGCCGACCGGGTTGCCCGGCTTCGGCATGATCCACGCGGGGGATCGCTGCAGCACGTGCAGCTCGTCGACCTGCGACTGCAGCTCCGGGACCAGCTGGATGGCGGTCGCGCCGGTGCCCACCACGGCGACCCGCTTGCCGGTGAGATCGACCGAGTGGTCCCAGCGTGCCGAGTGGAACACCGGGCCGCGGAACTCGCGCAGGCCCGGCACGTCGGGCAGCTTCGGGTCGGCGACCAGGCCGGCCGCGCTGACCATGACGTCGGCGGTGAACTCGCCGAGCGGGGTGTCGATCCGCCAGTGGGCGTCGGCATCGTCCCACCGCGCGGAGTGCACGTCGGCGCCGAACCGCACGTGCTGGGACAACCCGGTCGAGTGGGCGAGCCGGCGCGCGTAGTCCTGCACCTCGTGACCGGGCGCGTACAGGTCCGACCAGTCGGGATTGGTCATCGCGCGGAGCTGGTAGAGCGGCGAGGGGGTGTCGACACCGACCCCGGGATAGGTGTTGTCCCGCCACACCCCGCCGACGTCGTCGGCCCGCTCGAGCAGGACGAAGTCGTGGACCCCCCGGCGCAGCAGCGCCAGCCCGACCGCCAGACCGGTGAAACCTGCACCGATGACGGCGACCCGGGAGTGTCGCGGCGACGGGCCGGTGGGGAGTCCGCCGGCGTCCGGGGAGGACGGCTCGGCCGGTCGCGGTAGCGGCGGCGCCTCGGACGTCATGCCCCTGACGGTAAAGGCTGCATAACGGTCGGGCACGCGAGAGCGGCCCGTCTCACGGCGTTACGCCGCGTCATTGTCGCCGGGGTCACACCAACCGGCCGGTAACCCCGTCACGATGTGTCGGCCCCGGAGCGACGGACTAGGGTTGCCTGGTGCCCTCCGTCATGATCACGGGCGCGTCGTCGGGTATCGGGGCCGCCTTCGCCGACCGCCTCGCCGCGGACGGCCGCGACCTCGTTCTCGTGGCCCGCGACGCCGACCGTTTGCAGGCCGCCGCGAACCGGTATCGCGACCTCGGTGTCGCGGTCGAGGTACTGCCCGCCGATCTCGCCGATGCCGAGGAGCGCCTGCGGGTGGTCCGCAGGCTCGCCGACCCGGACGTCGCCCCCGTCGACCTGCTCGTCAACAACGCCGGGCTCGCGCTCGGTGCCCCGTTCCTGGAGAACGAGCCCGCCGAGCTGACCCGGCAGCTCCAGGTCAACGTGGCGAGCGTGCTGGAGCTGACCCGTGCGGTGCTGCCGGGGATGGTCGACCGGGGCGCGGGCGCCGTGCTGAACGTGGCCAGCGTCGCCGGGTTCCTCGCCGGGCGCGGATCGACCTATCCGGCCGACAAGGCGTGGGTCATCTCGTTCAGCGAGGGCGTGGCGGCGTCGCTGCAGGGCACCGGGGTGCGGGTGATGGCGCTGTGCCCCGGATACGTACGTACGGAGTTCCACGAGCGGGCCGGGATCGACGTCGGTGCCCGGCGCGGACCGCTCTGGCTGGAGGCCTCGCAGGTCGTCGACGAGGCACTCGCGGACTTGGACAGGGGACGGGTGGTGTCGGTGCCCTCGAGGCAGTACAAGGCGATCGTCGGGCTGGTCGGGGTGATTCCGCGCGGTGTCCTGCGGCGGATCACGGCGGCCTTCGACCGGGACCGCACATGAGCGCGCACGCCGACCGGGCCCGGCTGGCCGCACTGGTCCGGGAGATCGCCGTCGTGCACGAGAAGGTCGTGCTGTCCTCCGGCGCGGAGGCCGACTACTACGTCGACCTGCGCCGGGTCACGCTGCACCACGAGGCGTCGCCGCTGATCGGCAGGCTGGTGCGGGCGCTGACCGCGGACTGGTCCTACCGCTCCGTCGGCGGCCTGACGCTCGGGGCCGATCCGGTCGCGACCGCGGTGTTGCACGCCGCCGCGCAGGAGTCCGATGCCGCGCCGGTGGACGCGTTCGTCGTCCGCAAGGAGACCAAGCGGCACGGCATGCAGCGGCTCATCGAGGGCCCGGACATCGTCGGACGGCCGGTGCTGGTCGTCGAGGACACCTCCACCACCGGTGACTCGGTGCTGACCGCGGTCCGGTCGGTGCGTGACGCCGGTGCGGACATCGTCGGGGTGTGCACCGTCGTCGACCGGGACACCGGGGCACGGCAGGCCGTCGAGGCCGAGGGAGTGCCGTACCGGGCGCTGCTGGGGCTGGCGGACCTGCAGCTGGGGTGAGCACGTCCGAGCCCGGGCCGAGCGAGTGGTCGGTGCCGGGGCAGGTCGGCGTGGGGCCCTGGGAGGGGCCGTTGCCCGACGGCGACCGGTGGGATCCGGAGCTGCTCGAACAGGGCGATCGGCGCAACGTCGTCGACGCCTACCGGTACTGGCGGCGCGAGGCCGTCGCCGAGGACCTGGCCGCCAGGGCCCATCCGTTCCACGTCGCGATCGAGAACCTCGGGCACGACCACAACATCGGCACCGTCGTGCGCACGGCGAACGCGTTCGGTGCCGGTGGGGTGCACATCGTCGGACGACGGCGCTGGAACCGGCGCGGTGCGATGGTCACCGACCGCTACCTCGCGCTGCACCACCATCCCGAGGCCGCCGGGCTGGTCGGATTCGCCCGGGAACACGGGCTCGCGCTGGTCGCGGTGGACAACCTGCCCGGCGCGACCCGGCTGGAGCGGACGGAGCTGCCCCGCGACTGCGTGCTGCTGTTCGGCTCCGAGGGCCCCGGCCTGTCGCCGGAGATCCGGGCCGCCGCCGATCTCGCCGTCTCGATCGCCCAGTTCGGCTCCACCCGGTCGATCAACGCCGGGGTGGCCGCGGGGATCGTCATGCACTCCTGGGTCCGGCGGCACGCCGACCTGTCCGACGCCTGGTGACCGGCCCCGGACCCGCGACGTGTGGTGCGGCCGGGGCGGGCTCGTGTGGTGTGGCCGGGCCGGCTCCGGCGGGTGCGGCCCCGGCCGGAGATGTGCCGCCGGCGGCCGTCGGAACCGCCCGGATCAGGCCGGATCAGGTCAGCGGGGCTCTCGTGGGGGCATCGGCGGCCCGGCCGCGGGCCGGTCCGGCCCCCGGGAGACGACGCCCGGCGGCACCGGAGCGGCAGCGTCCGCCGGGTGCTGCACGGCTGCCGGGCGGGGCACGACCGGCATCCGGGTCGTGACGGCCGCCGGATCCACGTCACCGGCGCCGGCGCCGGCACCGGTGGCGGTGGCGGTGGCGGTGGCGACCGGCATCCCCGGACCGGCGACCGCAGCGCCGCGCCGCGCCATCAGCCGCGCCCGGAGCACCTCGAACAGGATCGGGACGACGGAGATCAGCACGATCGTCACCAGGATCAGGTCGATCCGTTCCCGCACGATCGCGAACTGCCCGAGGAAGTACCCGAGCACGGTCACCCCGGCGGCCCAGGCGATGCCGCCGATCAGCGAGTAGGTGAGATAGCGCCGCGCGTCCATCCGGGCGACCCCGGCGCTGACCGTGATGAACGTCCGGACGATCGGCACGAACCGGCCCAGGACGATCGCCCGGTTGCCGAACTTCTCGAAGAACTCGTGGGTCTTCGCCACGTGCTTCGGGTTGAACAGCCGCGATCGGGGCCGGTCGAAGACGGCCGGACCGGCCCGCAGGCCGATGCCGTACCCGACCGCGTTGCCGGCCACCGCGGCCGCCACGAGCACGACGCACACCAGCCACAACGGGACGTCGATCGCACCCTGGGCGACGAACAGCCCCGCGGTGAACAGCAGGGAGTCCCCGGGCAGGAAGAAGCCCAGCAGCAGGCCGCACTCGGCGAACACGATCGCCGCCAGCCCGATCAGGGCCCACGGGCCGAGGGACTCGATGATCACTGCCGGGTCGAGCCACGAGGGGCCGAGTGCGAGCGTCTGGGTCGCGGCGAGAACCGTCACGCAGCGAAACGGTACCGGCGGGCCGCAGGCAGCCCGACGGCGCCGTCACCAGCGGAAGGACGAACCGGACACCGGGTCGGGAACCGGATCGCCGGCTCAGCCCAGTGCCGGCAGCGCTCCCGGCAGCAGCACCGAGACGAGCGCGATCCCGCCGCCCAGCAGTGCGCCCACGAGCAGCGCGATCAGGGCGGCCCACAGGATCTGCGCGGTGAGCGCCCGGCCGCCCGGGGACCGGGGTGCGGCCGCGACCGGGGCGGCCGCGGGCCTGCGCTGCTGGGGCGGGGCCGGGCGGGGCGCGACGGGCGGCGGGACCCGGCCCGGCACCCGGGGCGGGCCGGGCGGCGGACCGGCCGGGCGCGGTGGCGGCATCGGCCGGCCGCGGGCCTGCGCGTGCAGCGCCTCGCCGACCCGGCGCTCGGCGTCGTCCCGGTACGGGTCGTGCGCCGTGTTCTGCGGCCCGGTCATCGCGGCTCCTCCGGACGGCGCGGCACGGGAGCGCCGGCACGTTCCTCCATGATGCGGGCGACCGCGTCGAGCGCTCGGCTGGCGGTCGACTTCACGGTGCCGCGGCTCATCCCGGCGGCCTCGGCGATCTCGGACTCGGTCAGGCCGCCGTAGTAGCGCAGCACCAGCACCTCGCGCTGCCGCGGCGGCAGCAGGCCCAGCGCGTCGACCACCGACTGGTGCTCGGCCGAGAGCATCGCCAGCGACTCCGCCGACCGGGCGTTGGCCGCGTGCGGCGG
Organism: Pseudonocardia autotrophica; assembly: GCF_003945385.1. NCBI lineage: Bacteria > Bacillati > Actinomycetota > Actinomycetes > Pseudonocardiales > Pseudonocardiaceae > Pseudonocardia > Pseudonocardia autotrophica. The sequence continues at coordinate 7,006,196 of NZ_AP018920.1, read as the reverse complement.
GACGTACTCGCGGGCCGTCCGGCGGCGGCGCAGCACCGACCGGGAACCGTTCACCACAGCGGCGCGCAGATAGGCGACCGCGGCGGTCTCGTCGCGCAGTCCGGTCCAGTGCCGGTGCAGGCCGGTGAACGCCTCCTGCACGACGTCCTCGGCGGTGGCCGGGATGTCGACCAGGAGCATCGCCAGCCGCATCAGCCGCAGCCGGTGGTCGCGGTAGAGATCGGCGAGGGTGAGCGGCTTCTCGTCGGCCGGCGCCGGCTGCTGCGCCCCCGAGCCACCCGGACCGTCCGGAACGGTCGCGAACGGACCGCCGCCCTCGGGCGCCGGTCTGCTGTCGATGGCGCGCAACCGGCCCAGTGTCCGGTCGACGGCGTTCTCGGCCCGCTCCTCCTCCACGGTCAACAGCGTAGCGACCACCTCCGACACCGTTCGCGGGCTCGCCCCATCGGGCGTCCGGAGGAGGTGACCAGACCCATCCGGTGGATGACTGTCCGCGCCGGGCGGGTACGTGATACTCACCCGGAGAGCAAGCGCTGCGACGAGCAGTGACCGCCGATGACGAGGAGGCCGCCCGTGCCGATCGCCACGCCCGAGATCTACAACCAGATGCTGGACAACGCCAAGAGTGGCGAGTTCGCCTACCCGGCGATCAACGTGACCGGTACGGAGACCCTGAACGCGGCGTTGCGCGGGTTCGCCGAGGCGGGTTCGGACGGCATCGTCCAGATCTCCACCGGCGGCGCCGAGTTCCTGTCCGGGACCCGGGTGAAGGACATGGTCACCGGCTCGGTCGGCCTCGCCGAGTTCGCGCACGTGGTCGCCGACAAGTACCCGGTCAACATCGCCCTGCACACCGACCACTGCCCGAAGGACAAGCTCGACGGCTTCGTGCGGCCGCTGATCGCGGTCAGCCGGGAGCGGGTCGACCGGGGTGAGAACCCGCTGTTCCAGTCGCACATGTGGGACGGCTCCGCGGTCGAGCTCGAGGAGAACCTCTCGATCGCGGCCGAGCTGCTCGACGAGGCGGTCAAGGCGAAGATCATCCTCGAGGTCGAGATCGGCGTCGTCGGTGGCGAGGAGGACGGCGTCGCCAACGACATCAACGACAAGCTCTACACCGCCCCCGGCGACTACCAGCGCACCGTGGAGGTGCTCGGTGCCGGTGAGAAGGGCCGTTACCTGCTCGCCGCGACGTTCGGCAACGTGCACGGCGTCTACAAGCCGGGCAACGTGAAGCTCCGCCCGGAGATCCTGAAGCAGGGTCAGCAGGTCGCCCGCGAGAAGCTGGGCGCCGGTGCCGCGGACAAGCCGTTCGATCTGGTGTTCCACGGCGGGTCCGGTTCGCTGCTCGAGGAGATCCACGAGTCGCTGAGCTACGGCGTCGTCAAGATGAACGTCGACACCGACACCCAGTACGCCTTCACCCGCCCGATCGCGGCGCACATGTTCGAGAACTACGACGGCGTGCTCAAGATCGACGGCGAGGTCGGCAACAAGAAGGCCTACGACCCGCGGTCGTACCTGAAGAAGGCCGAGATCGCGATGAGCGAGCGCGTGATCGAGGCCTGCGAGGCGCTCAAGTCCGCAGGCAAGGCCCTCTGAGTTTCCCGGGAGCGGTCGTCGGGGCCCCGGCCCCGATGACCACCCGCGGGCCGCGCGGCGCCACAATGGCGGCATGAGTCTGCACGGCAACCTGCTCGAGCCCGAGTCCACGCGGCTGCCGGTGGACCCGGCCGCCGCCGAGCTGGACGGCGGCGCCGACCCGGCCGGTGTGGCCGCGGCCAGCCCGTCGTCGAGCATCGCCTGGGCGGTGCTGGCCGAGCGGGCGCTGGACTCCGGCGAGACCGTCGCGGCCTACGCCTACGCCCGCACCGGCTACCACCGCGCGCTCGACCAGCTGCGCCGCAACGGCTGGAAGGGCTTCGGCCCGGTGCCGTGGTCGCACGAGCCGAACCGCGGCTACCTGCGCGCCTGTGGGGCGCTGCTGCGCGCCGCGGCAGCGATCGACGAGACCGCCGAGGTCGAGCGGCTGCGCACGCTGATCGGCGACTCCGATCCGGCCGCGCTCGCCGCGCTCGGCATCGACTGAGCCGCCCCGTTCCGGCGTGACGGGCACGAGGAGGCCGGTGGCCCGGCTGCGGGCGCGCGGCCGGCTCGGTGCGCGCCGGGTGCGGGCGTCCTGGCTGCCGATCCTGCAGTGCGCGGTCGCCGCCGGGCTCGCGCTGTGGGTGGCCGGCGACCTGTTCGGTCACGTCCGGCCGTTCTTCGCCCCGATCGCCGCGGTGATCAGCCTGGGCGTCTCGCTCAACTCGCGATTGCGCCGGGCCGCCGAGCTGGTCGTCGGGGTCAGCCTCGGGGTGCTCGTCGGCGACCTGATCATCGCCGAGATCGGCAGCGGGGTCTGGCAGCTGATGCTGGTCGTCGCGCTGGCCATCACGCTGGCCACCTTCTTCGACGGCGGCAACCTGATCGTCGCGCAGGCGGGTGCGTCAGCGGTGCTGGTCACGACACTGCTGCCGCCGGGCGACAGCGGCGGCATCGACCGCTGCGTGGACGCGCTGATCGGCGGCCTCGCCGGCATCCTGGTCGCCGCCGTCATCCCGGTGAACCCGATCCGGTTCGTCCGGCGGGCCGCCCGCCGGGTGCTCGACGACCTGGTCACGGTGCTGACCGACATCGCGTCCGCGCTGCGCGAGCACGACCGGGCATCCGCCGCGCGGGCGCTGCGCCGGGCCCGCGACACCCAGGACGGGATCGACGAGCTGCGGGCCGCGGTCGGGGGCGCCGGCGAGGTGGCGGCCGTGTCGCCGTTGCACCGGCCCCGCCGGCGGATGCTGCGCCGCTACCGCGAGCTGGCCGACCGGGCCGACTACGCGCACCGCAACGCGCGGGTGCTCGCCCGCCGCACCCTGACCGCCATCGAGGACGACGAGCGGGTCCCGCCCGAGCTGGTCGACGCGATCACCGAGCTGGCCGGGGCGGTCGGCGCGCTGATCCGCGAGCTGGGCCAGGACGGTGACCGGGAGCGTGCCCGGCCGGCGTTCCTCGACGCCGTCGGGCATTCCCCGGTGCTGTCCGACCGGCAGCTCACCGCCGGGCCGCCGGACGGCACGGCGGCGGTCTCGGTGCCGGTGCTCGTCGCGCAGATCCGGTCGATCGCGGTGGATCTGTTGCAGGCGACCGGGATGAGCCGGACCGAGGCGTTGCGCGCGCTCCGGGGACGGCTCCCCGACGCCGACTTGGGCTGATCGGGGGAGTGGGGGTTCCGTCACGGTGCGGTCACGGAGCAGAATCGGCGCTGCTCGGCGCCGGGACGACTCGTCCCCCTGCACGGTGTGGTGTGGCCGCCGCCGTCGCCCGCACCGATGCCCGCACCGCGAGCGTCGCCCAGTGATCGGGGTCCACCACGTGCAGTTGCTCATCCGCTACGTCCTCGCCCCGCTGGTCCGGCTGCTGTGGCGCCCCGCCGTCCACGGCGCCGACCGGATCCCGGCGCACGGCCCGGTGATCCTCGCCGCCAACCACCGTGCCGCGGTCGACACCGCCTTCATCCCACTGGTGGCGTCCCGCCGGGTGGCGTTCCTGGGCAAGGCCGAGTACTTCACCGGGCGCGGCCTGCGCGGCCGCCTGATGGCCTCGTTCCTCCGCGCGCTCGGCTACATCCCGGTCGACCGGGGGAACGCCCGTGCGGGGCTCGCCGCACTCGCCGCGGGCCGCGGCGTGCTGCAGGCCGGTGGCGTCTTCGGGATCTACCCGGAGGGCACCCGCTCGCTCGACGGCAGGCTGCACCGCGGTCACACCGGGGTGGCCAGCCTCGCGCTGTCGACCGGCGCCGTCGTCGTCCCGGTGGGCCTGCGCGGCACGGAACGGGTGCAGCCGGTGGGCCGGCTGTTCCCGCGCCTGGCCCGGGTGGAGATCCGGTTCGGGGCACCGCTGGAGTTCAGCCGCTACGAGGGGCTGGAGGGCGCGCCGGCGATCCGGCGCGCGGTCACCGACGAGATCATGGACGCCATCGCCGACCTCTCCGGCCAGACCTATGTGGACTCCTACCACCGGCGTCCGGACGAGTCGCTGTCCGCCGCCTGACGCTCAGCCCGGCAGCACCGGATGCCACGGCTCGGTGTGCTCGTACCAGGCCCAGCGCTTGATCACCCGCGGGTAGGGCTCGCCGTCCCGGACGGGGGTGGATCCGGTGGAGCCGATCTGGATCGCCCGCCCGGTCGTCGCCGTCACACCGCGTCCGCCGCGGACCCGCACCCCGGCCGGGCCCGCCTCGACGACGAGCGCCGGGATCCGGCCGTGGAACACCCGGGTGGAGTCGCAGTAGGCCTCGCCGTACAGGTCGCGGATCTCGCCGCGCCCGACCAGCACCCCGCCGTTGTCGTCGCGCAGCAACGGCTCGGGGCGCGCGGTCCCGGACCGGGCGAGCGCGGCGGCGTGGGCCGGCGCGGCCGGGACACCCCAGCAGGCGGCGGCCGCGGAGCGGCGGGACACCGGCAGGTAGGCCACCTCGGTGCCCAGCGCCCCGGCCCGCAGCAGCCGGACCAGTACCGCGGCCAGGTCGGCGTCGTCGCCGTGCACGATCAGCCGGACGCCGGGATGCTCGGTGAGCAGCGGATCGACCTCGGTCTTTCCGGGCCGCGGGCCGACGGTGACCGAGCGCACCGCTGGATCGGACGCGAGGGACGCCGGTACCCGTTCCCGGCGCCAGGCGGGGCGGATACCGTATGTCCGACGACGGCGGCGCTGCGGCACGCAGGCGAGCAGCACCGCTTCGGGATCGGTCGACACCACTGATCGAGTACCCTCCTCGCCGCGGAATCCGGTAACCACGCCCGGGCCCGCGGCCGTGACGAGCGTGTGTGAACTGGAGTCTCTTACATGCCCGCAATCGTGTTGATCGGCGCCCAGTGGGGCGACGAGGGCAAGGGCAAGGCGACGGACCTGCTGAGTGGCGAGTTCGGCTGGGTCGTCCGCTACCAGGGCGGCAACAACGCCGGGCACACCGTCGTCACGCCGGACGGGCGCGACTTCGCGCTCAAGCTCATCCCGTCCGGGATCCTGTCGCCCGGCGTCAAGAACGTGATCGGCAACGGCGTCGTGGTCAATCCCGAGGCGCTGATCGAGGAGAAGGCCGGGCTCGAGCGCCGTGGCGTCGACACCTCCGGCCTGCTGATCTCCGCCGACTCGCACCTGATCATGCCCTATCACGTGGCGATCGACCGGGTCACCGAGCGCTACCTGGGCAAGGCCAAGATCGGCACCACCGGCCGTGGCATCGGCCCGGCCTACCAGGACAAGGTGGCCCGGGTCGGCGTCCGCGCCGCGGACCTGCTCGACGAGAAGATCCTGCACCAGAAGGTGGAGGCCGCGCTCGAGCTGAAGAACCAGATCCTGGTCAAGGTCTACAACCGGCGCGCGCTGGACTTCACCGAGGTCGTGGACACCGTCCTGGAGCAGTCCAAGGAGTTCGCCGACAAGATCGTCGACACCCGGCTGCTGCTGAACGAGGCCCTGGAGCGCGGCGAGACACTGCTGCTGGAGGGCTCGCAGGGCACCCTGCTCGACGTCGACCACGGCACCTATCCGTTCGTGACCAGCTCCAACCCGACAGCCGGCGGTGCGTCGGTCGGGTCCGGAATCGGCCCGAACAAGATCACCCGGGTGATCGGGATCCTGAAGGCCTACACCACCCGGGTGGGCTCCGGCCCGTTTCCGACCGAGCTCACCGACGAGATGGGCGACTGGCTGCGCAAGACCGGCGGCGAGGTCGGGGTGAACACCGGCCGAGCCCGGCGCTGTGGCTGGTTCGACGCCGTGATCGGCCGCTACGCCGTGCGGGTCAACGGGATCACCGACGTGTTCCTGACCAAGCTCGACGTGCTCTCCGGGCTGGAGAACGTGCCGATCTGCGTCGGCTACGAGGTCGACGGCCACCGGGTCGACGAGATGCCGATGACCCAGACCGGCTTCCACCACGCCGTCCCGGTGTACGAGGAGATGCCCGGCTGGTTCGAGGACCTCTCCGCCGCCCGCACCTGGGAGGAGCTGCCGCCCGCGGCGCAGGCCTACGTGCAGCGGATCGAGGAGCTCACCGGTGCGCCGGTGTCCGCGATCGGTGTCGGCCCCGGGCGGGAGCAGACGATCACCCGCTGATCCCGGTCTGGCGGCGGCGCCGACCGGCGCGGGCGGTGAGCCCGGGTCAGTCCGTCGGTGAGCTGCGCTCGTCGGACACCGGGGTCACCCCGATCGCGGCCAGCGGGGCGAGCGCGGCGAGCGCGAACCCGATGCCGTAGCCGGTCGCGCCGACCAGCGCGCCCAGTGCGGCCGGCACCATCGAGGCGACGATGTTCTGCCCGGTGTTCTGGACTCCCAGTGCCCGTCCCGACCAGGACGGCCCGGCGAGCTCGGCGGTGCTGGTGAAGGCCAGCCCGTTCGGCGCGACGGTGACGACCGCGCCGACCGCCAGCATGGCCACCGCGAGCCATCCGGCGACGGCGTCGCCGAGCGCGAACAACAGCAGCACCACCGCCGCGGCGGCGGCGACCTGGCGCATCGGCCGCAGCCGGGATCCGACACGGTCCGACCAGACCCCGGTCGCGATCCGCCCGGCCGCGCCCGCGACCTGGCTGGCCGCGACGAACGCGCCCGCCGCGGCCACGTGCCAGCCCTGCTCGCGGACGAGGTACTCGGTGGCGAACGAGGCGACCGCGAACTGCGGCACGACCAGCAGCGCGCTCGCGCCGTGTACCCGCCACAGCACCGGGGTGCGGTACGGGGAACGGTCCGGCGCCGCACCGGGGCGCAGTGGCGCCCGCGGCGGGTTCGGCGCCAGGGCCGCGACCAGGACCGCCGTCACCAGGCACAGCACCGCGGGGAGCAGCAGGGCCCGGAACGGCCCGACGGCACCGGCGAGGGTGGGCAGGGTCAGCCCGGCCAGTGCGACGCCGAGCGGCTGGGCGGTCTGCCGGATCCCCATCGCGGCGCCCCGTTCGTGGGCGCCGAACCAGCCCATCACCATCCGGCCGCTGGCGGCGAACACCGACGCGGCACCCGCCCCGCCCAGCCCGAGCAGGACCAGCAGCGCCGGTCCGGGTCGCACCGGTGCCAGCGCGGCTGCGGCGACGGCGATCGCGCACAGCACGAGCCCGATGCTCATCACCCCGCGCTCGCCGTACCGGTCGGCGAACGCCCCCCACAGCACCAGCGTGCACAGCAGGCCTGCCGTGGGCGCCCCGACGTACGCACCGACCTGCGCCAGCGACAGCCCGGCGGAGTCGCGCAGCAGCGGCACCAGGAACGGCATCCCGTAGACGAAGGAGCAGGCCGCGGTCTGCGCGAACACACCGACCGCCAGCACCAGCCAGCGGCGACGGCTGCGGGTCACGTCGGAAGGCACTCGTCCACGCTAGGTGCCGTCTCACCAGGTGGCGAATCCGTCCCGGATGATGGGACGGATCAGGAGGCGCACTCCCCGGTGTCCACCGGCCGCGAGCCGCCGTCGGCCGCGACGCCCAGCGCCCGCGCGACCTGCTCGGCGGTCAGCACGAAACCGGTCTCCGAGTCGTCCAGCGCGGCGCCGAACACCACCCCGACGACCTGGCCGTCCGGGTTGATCATCGGGCCGCCGGAGTTGCCGGACCGGACCACCGCGCGGACGGTGTAGACGTCGCGCAGCACGCTGCCCTGCTCGTAGATGTCCGGGCCGCGCAGCCGGATCCGCTCGCGGACCTTGCCCGGCGTCACGGTGTAGGGCCCGTCCAGCGGGTAGCCGAGGATGATCACGTCGTCGCCGACCCGGGCCGGATCAGGGGTGAACCGCAGTGGCGCCTCGTCCAGCCCGGGGACGGCGAGCACCGCCACGTCCACATCGGCGTCGTAGTGGATCACCTCGGCGTCCAGCTGGCGGGTCCGGCCGGCCGCGGTGGTGACCTCGACCGTCGTGCTGGACGTGCCCGCGACGACGTGCGCGTTCGTCATGATCCGCTGCGGTGCGACCACGAAACCGGTCCCCTCCAGGGCCCGGCGGCAGGCGGGTGCGCGCCCCCGGACCTTGAGCACCCGGTCCCGGACCTCGGTCACGACCGGGGACTGCGCGAGCGCCGAGTCGGGTGGCCCGACCGCGGCGACCGGGGTGCGCGAGAACGGGCTGACGACGTCCGGGAAGCCGGAGTCGTCGAGGATCTGGCGCAGCTCGGCGGGCAGCCGCCGCGCGGCGTCGGGCATCACGCCGTCGACCCCGGCGAGCACCCGCGAGTCGCGGACGCCGCTGGTCAGGGTGGCGATGCTGGTCGAGGCCAATGGCAGCGCGATCAGCCAGGCGGCGACCACCACGGCCACCGCCTGCACCCCGGCACCGAGCGCCGAGTCGACCTTGAGGGTGCCCTCGCGCCGGATCCGGTCCCGGACGAAGCGCCCCAGATAGACCCCGGTCGCCTCGCCGAGCGCGACGAACAGCACCACCGCGCCGATCCCGAGCAGCACCTTGGCCGGCTGGGACTCCACCTGATCGGCCAGCAGCGGCGCCAGACGCAGGCCCAGCACCGCCCCCGTCAGTACACCGAGGAACGACAACAGCGCGACCGCGACCCCGTGCCGCCAGCCGGACGCCGCCGCCAGCAGCGCCAGGATGACGACCACGACGTCGACCCAGCTCAGGCTCACCGGCCCACCTCGTCGGGACGGTCGGCGGGGTCGATCACAGGTGCTCCTCGCGGGTGTCGCTGCTCCGCCCGGGCGGCCGCCCAGGCCTCGTCGAGGTTCTCGATCCGCGTGCCGTCCCAGGGGCGTTCCCAGCCGGAACAGTGCAGCAGTGCGGACAATAGGCCCCCGGTGAATCCCCAGATCACCAGCCCCGAGATGCGGAAGGCGGGCCCGGTGTAGCCGCTCGGGCCACGCACGGTGAAGCGGTTGGCCGGGTCGGCGAGCTCCCCGACCGGCACCCGGACCACTCGCGCGACCTCGGCCGGATCGATCGCCCGGACCGGTGCCGGGGTGGCCCAGTGCGCCAGTACCGGGGTCACCAGGTAGCCGGTCGGTGGGATGAACAGATCGGGCAGCACGGCCAGCGGTACGACGCCCGCCGGATCGAGCCCGGTCTCCTCCTGCGCCTCGCGCAGCGCGGCGTGCACCGGGCCGGCGTCGCCCGGATCCAGTGCCCCGCCGGGGAAGGCGACCTGTCCGGCGTGCGAGCGGAGGGTGGCGGCCCGTTCGGTGAGCAGCACGTCCGGGCCGTCGGGGCCGAAGAGCATCAGCACGGCCGCACGCCGCGCCGTGGCCTGCTGCCCCGCCGGATCGCGCCGCGGGCCGAACCAGCCCGGATCCAGCCCCAGCGCGCCTTCCACCAGCGGCTTCAGTGGCTCCGGTGCGGCGGCGGGATCCGGCTCGGGGACGACGACGGCGGTCACGAGAGCCGTTCCACGACGGCCTCGACATCGTCGGCGGTCCGGAACGGGACCGGCGGGTCGACCATCGCCGGGGAGCCGTCGGCCCGGACGACGTAGTTGAACGGGAGCACCGGCGGGGTGTCCAGCACCGCGCGCAGCTCGCCACGCGGGTCGGTCAGCGCCGGGAGCGTGATCCCGAGCTCCGCGGCCAGGCCGAGCGCGGCCACCGGATCGTCCTGGACGTCCACGGTCAGCACCGGGAGCGCCCCGGGCCGCTGCGCGTACTCCTGCAGGGCCGGGAGCTCCTCCCGGCACGGCAGGCACCAGGAGGCCCAGAAGTTGACCAGCACCGCCCGTCCGGCCAGCACCTCGCCGACGTCGACGGCGCCCTCGGCGCCCAGGCAGGGCACGGTGATCCCGGCCAGCGGCCCGGCCGGCGGCGCGCCGGTCGGCTCCGGGCAGGGAGCCAGGGCCGCGGACTCGCGGGCGGCGGCGAGCGCGGCCGGATCGGCGGCGGCCGGGTCGCCGTCGGCACGGTTCGCCTGCGCGGCAGCGCCCGGCGGGCCGCTCGCGGGCTGTGGGGCCGGTGCGGAGGGCCAGAGGGCCCATACCCCGAGCGCGACCAGCACGGCGACCACGGCGGTCGAGACGATCTCCGAGCGCGAGGCGCCTGTCCGGCTCACCGCCCGTCCCCGCTGCCGGTGACTCCCGCCAGCTCCAGCAGCCGGTCCCGCTCCGGGCCCTTGACCAGCGCGGCGGCCTCGGCCTGGTCGGTCGGCCCGGTGCCGTAGGCGGGGCAGTCGGCCGCGAGGGTGCACACCCCGCAGGCGGGCTTGCGGGAGTGGCAGACCCGGCGCCCGTGGAAGATCACGTGATGGGAGACGATCGTCCAGTCCCGGCGCGGGACGAGCTCGCCCACCGCGTGCTCGACCTTGACCGGATCCTCCTCGGTGGTCCATCCCCAGCGCCGCACCAGCCGCCCGAAGTGGGTGTCGACGGTGATCCCGGGGACGCCGAACGCGTTGCCCAGGATGACGTTGGCCGTCTTGCGGCCGATCCCGGGCAGCTTCACCAGCTCGTCCAGCGTGGCCGGCAGCTCACCGCCGTGCCGGTCGACGACGGCGGCGCCCAGGCCGGTCAGCGAGGTCGCCTTGTTCCGGTAGAAGCCGGTCGACCGGATCAGGGTCTCCAGCTCGGTGCGGTCGGCCCCGGCGTAGTCGGCCGCCGTCGGGTACCGGGCGAACAGCGCCGGCGTGACCTGATTGACCCGCTCGTCGGTGCACTGGGCGGAGAGGATCGTGGCGACGGCCAGATCCAGCGGAGTCGAGAAGTCGAGCTCGCAGTGCGCGTGCGGGTAGGCCTCGGCCAGCGCGCGCAGGATCCGGTTCACCCGCCGTGCTCGCCCGATCGGGTTCTCCCCGGCCGCGACCCGTGCGGCGAGACCGGCCGCCGCGCGCCGGGTGGGCCGGGCCGTCCGTCGGGCGGAGGTACTCACGTCACCGAGCGTACGGGTGACCCCCGACAGCCGTGCGCCGTGTCACCACCGGCCCGGTCCGGCAGTGCGGCTCCGCCGGCTCGGTCCGGCAGTGCGGCTCCGCCGGCGCCGTCCGCCCGCCCGGCTCCGTCGGCGGCCCGTGCGGGCGCGGCGAACGGTCCCGGGGCTCCGCCGAACGCCTGCTCGGTGCCGAACAAGGTCACGAACACGTCACGAAGCGGGCGGTCCGGCTACCCCCGGAGCATCGGCGAGCGAACCAGTAGGAGAGGATCGGAGGTGCCATGACTGCCTGGTTGAGCGTCCTCGTCCCGCTGCTCGTGATGTTCTTCGCGCTCGGGATGGAACGAGTCGAGTCCCGTCTGCGGGAATCCACGGTGCGACAGGACGAGCTGGACGAGATGCTGGAACAGCCACGTCCGGACGAGGTACGGGCCCTCTTCCGGTCCGGGACGAGCCGCGCACTGGAGCTGTTCCGGCTGCGCAACCGCCGTCGGCGGGGGACTCGTCGCAGCCAGGTTCCGTCGACGTGACAAGATCGTAACGGGGGCCGCGGCGCGCCCGGTACACGCAACAGGCCCGATCGGATGAGAGTCCGATCGGGTCAGTGGTGCGCACGTGTGTGGCGAAGGCCTCTACACTGACGCGCCGACGACCCGCCGTGACGATCGCGGCCGGTGAACGAGGAGCATTGCAGTGGATGAGGTTCTGATCCGGGCCGGGATCTTCCAGGGGGTTGAGCCCCAGGCCGCCGAGGCATTGACCGAGGCGCTGGAGTCCGCCGAGTTCTCCCGTGGGCAGGTCATCTTCTCCGAGGGTGAGCCCGGTGACCGCCTCTACATCGTGGCCGGGGGGAAGGTGAAGCTCGGCCGCAAGTCACCGGACGGCAGGGAGAACCTGCTCATGGTGGCCGGCCCGTCCGACATGTTCGGCGAGCTGTCGATCTTCGACCCGGGCCCGCGCACGTCCTCGGCGACGGCGGTGACCGAGGTTCGCTGCTACACCATGGACCGCAGCGCGCTGCGTGAGTGGATCGGCAAGCGGCCGGAGATCGCGGAGCAGCTGCTGCGCGTGCTGGCCCGCCGGCTGCGCCGTACCAACAACATGCTGGCCGACCTGATCTTCACCGACGTCCCCGGACGGGTGGCGAAGTCGCTGCTGCAGCTCGCCCGCCAGTTCGGCTCGCAGGAGTCGGGTCTGCTGCGGGTCACCCACGACCTCACCCAGGAGGAGATCGCCCAGCTGGTCGGCGCCTCCCGGGAGACCGTGAACAAGGCACTCGCCGACTTCGCGCACCGTGGCTGGCTGCGGCTGGAGGGCAAGAGCGTGCTGATCCTGGAGCCGGAGCGGCTCGCCCGCCGCGCGCGCTAAAACACTGGTACGCCCGTCCCAGATCATGTGATGCTGGGCGGCATGCCCGCCTCACCCTCCGACTACCGGGACGCCCTGGGCGCTCCCGGTGCGGCTGCGCCGGTGTGCGCATCGGTGATCGGCCGTTTCCCGATCGCGATGCACAGCCTCGCGACCCTGCTCTACGTCCGGGAGATCGACGGTTCCTACGCGATCGCCGGCGCGGTATCGGCGTCGTTGCTGGTCGGGACGGCGCTCGGCACGGTCGTGCAGGGACGGCTGCTGGACCGGCTCGGTCCTAGCCGCCTGTTGCTGCTGCTCGTCGCGGTCTACGCGGTCGCGGTCGGTGGGTTCGTCGCCTGTATCGAGGCGCGGGCCGCGCTGCCGGTGATCCTGCTCGTCGGGCTGCTCACCGGGCTCGTGACGCCGGCCATCGAGGGCTCGTCGCGGGCGCTCTGGTCGGACCTGGTGCCGGTCGGCCGTACCCGTGAGGCGGCCTACACCTACGAGGCGATCAGCCTCGAGACCTTCTTCATCCTCGGCCCGGCGCTCGCCGCGCTGCTCGCGGTCTCCACCCCGTGGCCCGGCACCGCGCTGCTGGTCGCCGCGGCTGCCGAGATCATCGGGACCACCTGGTTCGCGCTGACCCGCGCGGTCCGGCGGCGCTCGGCCCGGATCCGGGCCGCCCGGGCCTCCGGAACGCTGTCCCGCGACGCCGGCCTGCTCGGCGTGATCCGCCGCCCCGGGCTGCGCACGGTCGCACTGGCGGCTCTCGGGTTCGGGCTCGTCGCCGGGACGGCGGAGGTCGGGGTGCTCGCCGCGACGGCGTTCGCCGGATCGCCCGCGATGGGCGGGATCCTGCTGTCCGCGTGGTCGGTGGTCTCGGTGCTCGCCGGCGTGCTGTACGGGCTGCGCCCCCGGCCGCGGTCGCTGGGCCTGCGGCTACCGGTGCTGCTCGGCGCGTTCGGGCTGCTGGTGACGGCGATGGGCCTGGTCTCCCCGATCGGCTCGCTGGTGCTGCTGGCCGTGGTGATGATGGCGGCGGGCGCGCTGATCACGCCGCAGGTCACCGCGCACTCACTGGGGGTCGAGCGGACGGCCCCCGCCGACTCGGCCACCGAGGCGTTCAACTGGGTGGTGACGGCGGCGGTGCTCGGCGTCTCGGCGGGGCAGGCGATCTCCGGCGTGATGATCGACCGGTTCGGCCCGGCCGGGTACGCCGCCGGAGGAGTGCTCGGCATGCTGCTCGCGGTGGTGCTGTGGACCCGCCGGGAGACGATGGCCGGGACCGCCGAGCGCACCCCCGCCCGGAGCGCGTCGTGAGCGGGGCCGGCGCGCTGCGACGACTGCGGGACGTGGTCGCGGCCGACATGGCGGGCGCGGACGTCGCGCACGATCTCGGGCATCTGGACCGGGTCGCCGGGCTCACGGCCCGGCTCGCGATGCGCGAGGGCCGGGACGGGTTCGTCGCCGCCGTCGCCGCGTACGTACACGACCACCACCGTGCCGCCGAGGCGCGGCTCGGCCGGGTCGTCGCACCCGCGGAGTGCCGCGACGAGGCCCGGGACGCGCTGCGCCGGGCCGCGATCGAGGAGGCGCTCTGGGATCCGGTACTCGACGCGGTGGAGGCCACCGGCCGCTACACGTTCTCGGCCGGGGAGCCGGCCCCGGACCCGGTGGGGGCCGCCGCCGTCATCGCGGCCTGCCTGCACGACGCCGACATGCTCGACGCCATGGGCGCCATCGGGATCGCCCGCGCGTTCGCCTACGGCGGCGCGATCGGCGAACCGCTGTGGGATCCGTCCGCGCCGCCGTCGTCGCAGCGCTACCGGTCCGGGCCGACCGGTTCGGTGGTCGCGCACTTCCACGAGAAGCTGCTCCGGCTGCGCGGGGAGCTGCGGACCGCGGCCGGTCGGGAGATGGGCGAGCGCAGGCACGCCGCCCTGGAGGAGTTCCTGCGCCGCTTCCGGGAGGAATGGGTGGACGCGCACGGCGACGACGCGACGGCGCCGCCCGCGCCCTGAGCCCTCAGCCGCGGAGGTGGTCGAGCTGGGCCCGTACCGAGAGCTCCGCGGCGTCCCACAGCGAGGTGTCGACGTCGGCGTAGACCAGTTCGACGACAGCGCGCGGCGGCGCGTCCGGCCCGAGCTCCTCCAGCGCGGCGCGGACCTGCTCCAGGCGCTGCTCGCGGTGCTTGAGGTAGGTGTTCGCGATCTCCGCGGCGTCCGGCAGCTCCGGTCCGTGCCCGGGCAGCACCGGCGTGCCGGTGGGCAGCTCGGCGATCCGGCGCAGCGAGTCCAGGTACGGGCCGAGTGCGCCGTCCGGGTACGCGATGACGGTGGTGCCGCGGCCCAGCACGGTGTCCCCGGCGAGCAGTGCGGCACCGTCCGAACCCGGACCGGTGAGCAGCAGCGACACCGAGTCCGATGTGTGCCCCGGCGTCGTCATGACGGCCAGCTCGACGCCCGCCGCGGCGATCACCGTGCCGTCGGTGAGCGGCTCGGTGCCCGACACCAGCGACGGATCGGCGGCGTACACGGGAGCGCCGGTGAGCTCGACGAACCGGCCGATGCCGCCGGCGTGGTCGTGATGACGGTGGGTCAGGACGACCGCGGCGACCGGCGCACCGTCGGCCAGCGTCTCCAGGTGGGTGCCATCGTCCTCACCGGGGTCGACGACGAGCCGTTCCCCGGAGTCGGGTACCGACAGCACCCAGGTGTTGGTGCCCTCCAGCGTCATCGGGCCGGGATTGTGCTGCAACAGCACCGATGCCAGCGGGTGCACCGCGCGCAGGCTGCCGTAGAGCGGATGGCTCATCTCGGATCACTCATCTCACGGTCTCCTCGTAGCGCCAGTCCGGGTCACCGGGCAGGGTGATCACCGCGACCCGCCCCTCGCGCCGGACCTCCGGTGTCACCGGGGAGATGTCCCGGCGGGCGGCGGCGTCGAGCACCGCGGCGGCGCTCGGGTGCCGGGCCAGGTCCTGCAGGGTGTGCAGGGTCGGCGCCATCAGCGAGAGCTCGCCGGCGGTGTGCCCGGCCAGCGCCTCGGCGGGCGCCCACCAGCGGGCCTCCACGGCTTCGGTGGTCGCGTCGTCGGCGACCTGCCCGTCGGGGACCCTGGCCACCAGGAACGCGGTGTCGTAGCGGCGCGGGTTCACCGGCGGGGTGATCCACCGGGACCACGGGACCAGCAGGTCGGCGCGCAGCTCCATGTCGTGCCGGTCGAGCAGGGCGGGCAGCGTGACGCGGCGCCCCTCCAGGTCCGCGCGCCAGGTCGGGGCCTCGGCGACCGGCACCGGCGGGCATCCGGGCCGGGACGCCAACAGCACCCCGCACTCCTCGAACGTCTCGCGGACCGCGGCCGTCACCAGCGCGGCGGCCAAGGTCTCGGGCTGGCCGAGCCGGGAGCCGAACCGGGCCGGTCCGGGGCCCCGCCAGCGCGCCGGGTCGGGTACGTCGTCGGGCGACACGCCACCGCCGGGGAACACCGTCATCCCGCCGGCGAACGCCATCCCGGTGACCCGCCGCTGCAGGAACACCTGCAGCTCACCGCCCTCCGGGGAGTCCCGGAGGAGCAGCACGGTGGCGGCGGGTCTCGGCTCGACCGGCTGCGGCCGGGCCGGGTGCGGAGCTGCGGTGCCCATGGTTCCGGACCCTAGGTCATCGTCCCGGCACCCGGGCCGTGAGAATGCCCGCATGCGGATCGGTCTCGTCGGTGCCGGGCCCTGGGCCCGCACGGTGCACGCGCCGGCGATCGCCGGCCACCCGCGCTGGACCGCGGCCGGCGTGTGGGCCCGCCGCCCCGCGATGGCGGCCGAGGTCGCGGCGATCAGCGGCGGTCCCGTCCACGAACGGCTCGACGACCTGCTCGACGCCTGCGACGCCGTCGCCTTCGCGGTGCCGCCGCAGGTCCAGGGCGAGCTGGTGGCGCGGGTCGCGGCCGCCGGGAAGCACGTCGTGCTGGAGAAGCCGCTCGCCGCCGACCTGGCCGCCGCCGAGCGGGCCGCCGCCGCGATCGACGACGCCGGGGTGTGCTCGGCGACCGTCCTGACATTGCGGTTCGATCCGGCGATCCGGGCGTGGCTGGACGCGATCCCGGCCGGCCCGCACGGAGCGGACACCGTCGGCACCGCGCGCTGGCTCTCCGGCGCGCTGCTCGGCGGCCCGTTCGCGACGTCGGCGTGGCGGGCCGAGCACGGTGCGTTGCTCGACGTCGGACCGCACCTGATCGACCTGCTGGACGCCGCGCTCGGCCCGGTCACCGGCGTCGACCAGGCCCGCCGCGACGAACCGGACCTGTGGCGGATCGGGCTCGCGCACGCGGGTGGGGCGCACAGCTCGCTGACGCTGTCGCTGCGGATCCCGGTCGACCCGACCGAGTTCGAGGTGTCGGTCGTCGGCGCGGCGGGGCGGCACCGGCTGGACACCCGTCCGGCCGACGCGGTGGCCTGCTACGCCCGGCTGCTCGACGATCTCGCCGACGCGGTCGCGGCGGGCGACCCGCGGCTGCCGGTCGACGCCCGCCGCGCGCTGCACCTGCAGCGCGTCGTCGAGGACGTGCGGCGGGCCGCCGAACGGTGATCAGCCGGGATCGGCGCGCGCGGTCCCGTTCCGCGGTGTCGGCTCGCCGCCGGTCTCCCGGGCCGCGAGCTCCTCGTGCAGGCGCTGTAGGAGGTCCTGCTCGGTCGGGCTGAGCCGGTCGACCAGGCCGCCCGTCGGCTGCGGCCGGGGTTGCGGTGAGGGGCGCGGGATGCCGTTGCGGTCGGCGGGCGCCGTGGCGGTGTCATCGCCGGTCGTGTCCTCGGCGATGAGCATGTGCCGGGGGCGGTGCGCCCCGCCGGTCTCGGGTGGGGCCGACGGCGGCGGTGCAGGCGCGTGCACGATCGGCACGCCGGGCGCCGGGGTCGGGTCGTCGGTCCCGGCCGCGGGCTCGGTCCCTTCGGGGGCCGGTGCCTCGGGTGCCGGTGTCCCCGAGGTCGTGCCTGCGTCGCCGGTCCAGGCTCCGGACGCCCAGTCCTGCAGCCAGGCGGCCTCGTCCGTGGCCGGTCGAGCGGGGGTCCTGGACGGCACGGCCCGCAGCGGCGCCGGTCCGGCGTGGGGTCGGTCCGGCAGGCCGTGCTCGACGTGGGACCGGTCCGGCAGGCCGGGGGCGGCAGGGGATCGGTCCGGTAGGCGATGTTCGGCGTGGGGCCGGTCCGGCGGGCCGGCCTCGGCGGGGTACTCCGGAACCGATCCGGGTGCGCCGGACGCACTGTCCGGGGCCGGGGCCGGGGCCGGGGTTCCGGCTGTCGGGTGCGGCGACGGATCGCGGACCGGATGCCCGTTGCCGGCGGCCGGCCCGAACTCGGAGTGGGCCGGCTCCCGGTGGTCGATCACGCTGCCGGTCGCGTCCCAGGCGTCGGTGCGGGCGCCCGCGTCGGCCGGACGGGTGCCGCGGACGACGGACAGGCCGGTCTCCGGGGTCGCCGGCTCGCCGGGCCGGGGCACGGCGCGAACGGGCAGCGGGCCGTCGGCCGACCGGTACCCGGTGCCGCCACCGGGCTCCGGGCCGCCGGGCGGCGGCTCCGGGGCCCCGCCGGGATCGGTACCGCCGGGACCCGTGTTCGAGGGCCCGGTGCCTGCGGGCCGTCCGTCCGGATCGGCGGACTCGAACCAGTCGCCGCCGGTGGACCCGCGCAGCGCGCGGATCGGCGGTGAGGGCCGCGGCGCGGGATGTGCCGCCGCGGCGGGGGTGTCGAGGTCCGCCGCGGTGTCTGCGGGGGCCTGCCCGGCGGGGTCGTCCGGGCCGGGGAGCCCGGCGTCGAACGTCCCGGCGCCGGGCGCGGGGCCCGGACCGGCGCTCGACGGCAGGTCGCCCGGCGGATGCTCGATCACCGGGGCCGGCGGTTCCACCGGCGGGGCCGTGGCGACGGGTGGTGCGCCGGTCGGCGCGGCGAGTCGAGTCGGTGCGGAGGACTCGGTGGGCAGGGAGTGCTCGGTCGGTGCGGAGTACTCGGACGGTGCGGAGTGCTCGGCCGTCGCGGTGAGTTCGGACGGGGCGGAGTACCCGGACGAGGCGGAGTACCCGGTCGGTGTGCTGAACTCGGGTGACTCGGGTGACTCGGGAAGCGCGGGTGACCCGGAGAGCTGGGGTGCCCCGGAGTGCTCGGCCGTCGCGAAGGCCTCGGACTGTGCGAAGGCCTCGGTCGGCGGGGAGTACTCGGACCGCGCGGGGTATCCGGACGGTGCGGCGGGGTCGGACTGCGCGGAGTACTCGGACCGTCCGCCGAGTTCGGACGATGCAGACGGCGGGAGCGAATCGGACCGCCCGCCGGGCGCGGAGACGTCGGGCGCCTCGGCCGACTCAGGCCTCCCCGACGGCTCGGTCGGCGTGGACGGTCCGAACCGTGATCCGGATTCCTCCTGCTCAGGGGCTCCGGATCCGTGCGGCGCCGGACCGGGGCCCGGCTGCTCGTCGACGGGCCCGGGCTCCGGCTGGCTGTGCCGGTCGGGCTCGTCGTCGGTCTGCGGGAGGCCGTCGTCGGGTGCGGCGGACGCGACCGCTCGGAGGGCGGAGCGCGGTTCCCGCACCGCGTCGTCCTCGGCATCGCGCCGGTCGAGGATCGACGGCTCCGCGTGCCGACGGTCATCCGGGATACGGGCGTCCGGGGCAAGGGCATCGGAAGCACGAGCGTCCGGGGTACGGGCATCCGGGGTACGGGCATCGCCGGTCCCGGGCCACTCGTCGTCGGAGCCGGTCGAGGGCGCCGGGTCATCCGCACCGACCGGCAGCGGCACACCGGCCTCCCGGGCGGCCCGGTGGTAGGCGGTGTCCTCGTCGTCGTCGCCGAGCACCTCGACCGACACCGACAGTCCGGCCCCGCGCAGCGCGGTCTGCGCCTGGTAGGTCAGGACCTCGGCGGAACCCCCGCCACCGGTGCGGGCCAGCAGCAGCGGATGCGGCAGCGGTCCCGGTGCGGACCCGGCCGGCGTCGTCCGCCAGGCCAGCCGCCAGCCGCCGTCGGGGGCCGGGACACCGGTCAGCGCGTCGGCGACGGCCTCGGCGTCCGCGGCCGGTCCGCTGCCGGTGAAGCGGTGCGCCATCCCGGCGGCGGAGGCGAGGTCACCGCGGGGCAGGCAGCGGTCGGCGTCCGGCTGGATCCGCCGCGCCGCGGCCTCCGCGATCAGGTCGAGCCGCACCGACGGCGGCAGCACGACCCGTCCGGCGACCAGCTCGGCCACCAGCAGTTCCAGTGCGTGCCCCTCCTCGCCGACGGCGACGAGCTCCCGCCCGGTGGCGAGCAGGTCGTCGTCCACCCGGCCGGCCAGCTCCAGCAACAGCCGGTACGTGGGGTCGGACATGGGGCCTCCTTGTCAGCCGGTGGGTACCGGCGACCTGCTCCACAGCGACACGGCGGCGGAACACGCCGCCCCGTGGTAGGCGGCCGGCGGGTCGTCGCCGACCCAGACCTCCACCCGCGGAACGTGCTCGCGTGCACCCGCAGCAGGCGCTGCAGGGTGGCGGTCAGCTCGACCGGCCGGTCCGCGTCCCGGACCAGCAGGATCCGCGCGCCGTCGTCCCGGGTGGCGACGAGCAGCTCGCCGCCGCCCGCCGAGGACACGACCGACATGGCCGACCAGGCGGCCAGGTCCGCATCGCCCGGCCCGAACGACGGCGGGGGCGGGGACGTGCCGGGAAGCACCGCGTCGACCAGGCGTCGCGACGGCGACTCCGGCACCACGACCTCGGCCAGCAGCGCGCGTTCGGTGTCGGTGATCCCGATCCGGTGCCGCAACAGCGTCCGCGGCAGGGTGGCGCTCAGCGCGTCGGAGTCACCGCAGGCGAGCCAGTTCCGCATCCGCCACAGCAGCTCGTCCGGAACCCGGCCGGCCAGCTGCAGGAGCAGCTCGTGCCCGGCCGGCGTCGTGCGCTCCGCTGTGCCCATGTGTTCGTCCCGCCGGTTCCGCTCAGCCGACCTCGACGGTCAGCTCGACCTCGACCGGCACGTCCAGCGGGAGGACGGCCACCCCGACTGCCGATCGGGCGTGTGCCCCCGCCTCGCCGAACACCTCGCCGAGCAGGTCGGACGCGCCGTTGATCACACCGGGCTGCCCGGTGAAGGACGGATCGGACGACACGAAGCCGACGACCTTGACCACACCGGTGACGGCGTCGAGCCCGACCAGGCCGTCGATCGCCGCGAGCGCGTTCAGCGTGCAGATCCGGGCCAGGCCGTAGGCGTCCTCCGGCGTCACGCCGGCGCCGACCTTGCCGGTCGCGGCGATCTTCCCGTCGACGAACGGGACCTGCCCGGCGGTGAACACCAGGTTCCCGGTGCGCCGGGCCGGGATGTAGGCGCCGGCCGGCGTCGCGACCGCGGGCAGGGTCAGGCCGAGTTCCTTCAGGCGGGCGAGTGCGCTCACTGCTGCACCGGCCGCTTGAAGAAGGCGACGAGCTGCTCCGCGTTCGCGCCGGCCGTGACGGTGACCAGCTCCCAGCCGTCCTGACCGAAGTTGTCCAGGATCGCCTTGGTGTTGTGGATCAGCAGCGGGGCGGTCAGGTATTCCCATTTCACAGCCGGGGAGCTCATGGCCGGACTCTAACCCGGACATCCGAGGGCGGACCGCACTCCCGCGACGGATGGCAGTCTGACTGCGACGGGCGTCCGTGTGGGCCCCGCCTCGTCGACGGGCCGCCCGCGGGCGTGCTCCGTACGGTGAACGTGTGACGACGACCGTCCACCCCGGTCGGGGGGAAGACAGCGAAGACAGCGCGACCGGCACCGGTCGTCCGGAGGCCTGGCCCGCCGGACTCGCGCAGGCACGGCTGCATGTCGTGTCCGGCAAGGGTGGAACCGGGAAGACCACCGTGGCCGCGGCGCTCGCGCTCGCGCTGGCCACCGGGGGCAGGCGGGTGCTGCTGGTCGAGGTCGAGAACCGGCAGGGCATCGCGCAGGTGTTCGACACCGCGCCACTGCCCTACGAGGAGCGCCGGATCGCGGTCGCACCGGGCGGCGGCGAGGTGCGCGCGCTCGCGGTCGACACCGAGGCCGCCCTGCTCGAGTACTTCGAGATGTTCTACCGGCTCGGGATGGCCGGCCGGACGCTGCGCCGGATGGGCGCGATCGAGTTCGCCACCACCCTCGCCCCCGGCCTGCGCGACGTGCTGCTCACCGGCAAGGCGAAGGAGTGCGTCACCCGCAGCGAGGCCGACGGGCGGCCCGCCTACGACGCGGTCGTCCTCGACGCGCCGCCGACCGGCCGGCTGGTCACCTTCCTCGACGTCACGAAGGCGATGGCGGACCTGGCGAAGGTCGGCCCGATCCACAGCCAGGCCGAGGGCGTCAACCAGCTGATCCACTCGCCGCTGACCGCGGTGCACCTGGTCACGCTGCTCTCCGACCTGCCGGTCAGCGAGACCCTGGACGCGATCGCCGAACTGGACCGGGCGGAGATCGGGGTCGGCACCGTCGTGGTCAACCGGATGCGGGAGCAGTGGCTGCCGGACCGGTCGCTGACCGCGGCCGCCGGTGGACGGGTCGACGCCGGCCGGATCCGCAACGGTCTGCAGAGCGCCGGGATCGAGCTGGCGTCCGACGAGATCGACGGCCTCGTCGCCGAGACCGTGGAGCACGCCGTCGCCGTCGCCGGGGAGACCGCCGCCCTGCGCAGGCTGGACACCGAACCCGATCCCCCGCTGCCCAGGCTGACGCTGCCCGCCGTGCTCGGTGGCGTCGACCTGGGGGCGCTCTACGAGCTGGCGGAGTCGATGACCGCGCAGGGTGTGCACCTGGAGGCACGGCGATGAGCGAACCGGACGTGCTGGACGTCGACGCACTGATCGACGACCCGGAGACGAAGGTGATCGTCTGCTGCGGCTCCGGCGGTGTCGGCAAGACGACCACGTCGGCGGCATTGGCGCTGCGTGCGGCCGAGCGGGGCCGTCAGGTCGTCGTGCTGACCATCGACCCGGCCCGCCGGTTGGCGCAGGCGCTCGGCCTGTCCGAGCTGTCGAACGACCCGGCGCCGGTGGGCGAGGCCGACGGCGAGCTGGCCGCGATGATGCTGGACATGCGCCGCACCTTCGACGAGATGGTGCAGGGCCACGCGCCGCCCGACCGGGCCGAGAAGATCATCGAGAACCCGTTCTACCAGGTCATCTCCTCGTCGTTCTCCGGGACGCAGGAGTACATGGCGATGGAGAAGCTGGGGCAGCTCGTCGCCGCCGGGACGTGGGACCTGGTCGTCGTCGACACCCCGCCGTCCCGCTCGGCACTGGACTTCCTGGACGCCCCGCAGCGGATGTCCCGGTTCCTCGACGGCCGGATGATCCGGCTGCTGGCCGCCCCCGCCCGGGCCGGTGGCCGGGGATTGCGCCGGATCGTCGAGGCCGGGTTCGGGCTGTTCGCGAAGGCCGTCGGGACGATCATCGGCGGCCAGATGCTGCAGGACGCGTCGGCGTTCGTGCAGGCCTTCGACACCCTGTTCGGCGGGTTCGCCGAGCGGGCCGAGAAGACCTATGCGCTGCTGCGCTCGCCGGGGACGGCCTTCCTGGTCGTCGCCGCACCGGAACCGGACGCGCTGCGCGAGGCCGCGTACTTCACCGATCGGCTGACGTCGGAGGACATGCCGCTGGCCGGGCTGGTGCTGAACCGGACGCATCCGGTGCTGGCCTCGGTGTCGGCGGCCCGGTCCCGGGCCGCGGCCGAGCAGGTCGGCGGACCCGGCTCGCAGATCGCGGCGGCCGTGCTGCGGCTGCACGCCGACCGGGTGGACCTGCACGAGCGTGAGGAGCACCTGCTCACCCGGTTCTCCGCGGCACATCCGTCGGTGCCGGTGGCGCGGGTGCCGTCGCTGGCCGGGGACATCGCCGACCTGGACGGGCTGCGGAAGGTCGGGGCGCTGCTGGCGGTCGAGCCGGAGCCGGGGGCGGTCGCGACCGGGAGCTGAGGCGGATCAGGGCATCGTGAAGAAGATCATCGGGTTGCGGGTGGTCCCCCGGGCCCCGGTGATCCCGACCTCGGCCCGCACCGCGTCGAGCATCCGCAGGTTCTCCCGCGCGGCGGGCCGGGCCGCGGTGAACCACGGGACCGAGTCGGCCTTCAGCCGGCGGAGCACCTCGGCGCCCTCGGTGAACGGGCGGGCCCACCGCAGGTGGAACACGTCGTGCACGCTCGTCGGGGTGCCGGACGGGATCCGCGGGAACAGGTTCGCCAGGTACCAGCGGGCGAACCGGCGCCCGTGGTCGGCGTCGACGAACAGGTAGCCGGTGTCGGCCGGGACCTCGCCGATGGTGTCCCGCAGATCGCCCTGGTGGAACGTCCAGCGCTGCCCGGCCAGCTCGGCGGGCACGCTTCGCCGCACATGGTCGACCAGGTCGAACGAGTGCAGCCGGCCGTGGTCGTTGTCGCGCAGCGCGGACAGGATCCAGGTGGTCGACCAGCCGTGGAACGTCCCGATCTCCACCACCTGCGCCGGCCGGTGATGGCGGAGCAGCAGGTAGGTGATCTCGGCCTCGACGTCGTCGAGCTGCGGGACGACCGTGGGTGATTCCGCCAGGAACGCCCGCTGCTGCGCGATCACGGCGGCCAGGTCGTCGGCATGTGTCCGGTAGAGGTCGGACAGGAGCTCCGGCCACTCGGTGGTCTGCACGTGGGGAACCTAGCCAGCGGCACTACGCGCCACGCGGCCGACCGGCGTAATGATCGCTGCGGGCCTGCCCGAGCAGGTCGGCCCAGTCGTCGACGTCCGGGCGGCGGCGCAGCAGCGCCCGCCGTTCCCGCTCGGTCGTCCCACCCCAGACCCCGAACTCGACCTGCTGGTCGAGCGCGTGCGCCAGGCACTCGGTGCGGACCGGGCAGCCGAAGCAGAACTCGCGGGCCTCCCGCTGCCGGGCCCCGGTGACGAACAGGTCCTCGGCATCGGAGGCGCGGCACCGGGCGGCTGCCCGCCAGTTCCAGACCGTGCCCGAGGGCCGCAACCCGGCGGGCCGCAGCCGGGGCCGCCCGGTGCGGCGCGAGTCGATCTGGGTGACGTTGTGCTCGGTCATGGCGGCGGGTCCCTCGGTCCGGGCGGGCCTCCCGACGGGCCCGCGTTCGACACCGTCGATTCTCGGCAGCGGGGCGGTGCCGGGGCAGCGCGCAAAACTACGCAACCCGGGGACACGGACCTGACGGCTTCCTGACTCCGCGGGCCGTACTCTTGCGCCGTGAGGTTCCCCCGGCGCCTGCTCCGCCCGATCGGCGTGCTCGCGGGCCTGTGCGTCCTGCTCGGCG
This sequence comes from Pseudonocardia autotrophica, assembly GCF_003945385.1. Lineage (NCBI taxonomy): Bacteria > Bacillati > Actinomycetota > Actinomycetes > Pseudonocardiales > Pseudonocardiaceae > Pseudonocardia > Pseudonocardia autotrophica. The sequence continues at coordinate 6,981,712 of NZ_AP018920.1, read as the reverse complement.
TGGTCACGGCCGGGATGGCGTTCCCGCTGGCCGGTGGGCTCGGGGTGCTGTCGAACGATGCCGGTGACAGCGTCACCTCCAGCTCGGCGGACCTGGTGAACAATCCCGTTCCGCGGACGACCACGCTGACCGACTCCGACGGGCGCCCGATCGCCTACCTGTTCGACCAGAACCGGACAGAGGTCACGAACGAGCAGATCTCACCCGCGATGAAGGCCGCGACGCTCGCCATCGAGGACCGCCGGTTCTACGAACACGACGGCGTCGACTGGCAGGGCACGCTGCGCGCCGTCGTCGCGAACTCCACCTCCGGCAACGTCGTCCAGGGTGCGTCGACGCTGACCCAGCAGTACGTCAAGAACTACATGCTCTACGTCGAGGCCCGGACCGAGGCCGAGCGGCTCAAGGCGACCGAGCAGACGGCGGCCCGCAAGCTCAAGGAGGCGCGGGTCGCACTGCAGCTGGAGCGCCAGCTCAGCAAGGACGAGATCCTCAACCGCTACCTGAACATGGTGTTCTACGGCAACGGCTCCTACGGCGTGGCGGCCGCGGCGCGGACGTACTTCAACACCACGCCGGACCGGCTGACGGTCCCGCAGGCGGCGACGCTCGCCGGGATGGTCCAGTCGACGACGCGCTACGACCCGGCCCGGCACCCGGAGACCGCCATGCAGCGGCGGAACGTGGTCATCGACCAGATGCGTGGCCAGGGCATGATCGACGACGCCCAGGCGAAGGAGGCCATGGCGGCCCCGATCGGGATCGCGAATCCGCTGGTCCGGGTGCCGAACGGCTGCATCGGCGCCGGGGACACCGGCTTCTTCTGCAAGTACGTCGTCCAGTACCTGACCGAGGCCGGCTTCACCGAGGAGCAGATCCTGCGCGGCGGCTACACCATCCGCACGACGCTGGACCGCCGGGCGATGGAGGAGGTCAAGGCCGCGCTGGACCGTGAGGTCGCCCCGGACACCCCGAACGTCGCGAACGTGATGTCGCTGGTGCAGCCGGGCAAGGACCAGCACCGGGTGCTGGCGATGGGATCGAGCCGCACCTTCGGGCTGAACGCGGACGCCGAGGAGACCAGCTACGGCCTGCCGTATCAGCCGGTGAACCTGGGCGCCGGCTCGACGTACAAGATCTTCACCGCGGCCACCGCGCTGGAGAAGGGCCTGGGCATCAACTATTCGATGCAGGTCCCGGCGTCCGGTTACGCGTCCCCGATCTACACCGACGGCGGCGGCCGGCCGATCCCGGTCCGCAACGCCAGCGAGGGGCTCCCGGCGCGGATGAGCCTGACCGACGCGCTCGCTCAGTCGCCGAACACCGCGTTCATCAAGCTGGAGGAGTTCACCGGCGTCCCGGACGTCGTCGACATGTCGGTCCGGCTCGGGATGAAGTCCCTGGCGACGACGCCGTTCGTCGACCCGGGCTCCGGCCGCCGGACCGACCGCTCGATCGCCGAGGTGATCAAGGAGCAGAAGCTGGCGTCGTTCACCCTGGGCGTGACACCGACCAGCGTGCTGGAGCTGGCCAACGTCGGCGCGACGCTGTTCTCCGAGGGCATGTGGTGCCCACCGTCGCCGATCGACTCGATCACCGACGCGAACGGCGAGGACGTCGAGATCACCGAGGAGCCGTGCCAGCAGGCCGTCGAGCCGGGCCTGGCGAACACGATGGTCCACGGCATGAGCCAGGACGACATCTCCGGCACCTCCGCCGCCGCGGCGCGCGCGGCCGGCTGGACGCGGCCGATGGCGGGCAAGACCGGGACCACTCAGCAGAACAAGTCCGCGGCGTTCCTCGGGGCGGTGCCGGAGATGTCCGGCGCGGTCATCACCTTCGACAACTCGAACTCCCCGCGACCGTTGTGCGACGGCGGCAACGGCCCGTTCGCCTGCGGCAACGGCAACATCTTCGGCGGGAAGACCCCCGCCAGGACCTGGTACGGCGCGGTGTCGCCGCTGCTGGGCGACACGCCGCCGACCCCGCTCCCGCCGGCCGACCCGCGCTACCTCGACGGCGGCGCCGAGTCCCGGATCCCGGATGTCGTCGGCCGCTCGGCGGGGGCCGCCCGCGCCGAGCTGGAGGGCGCAGGCTGGCAGGTGACGACCCGGACGGTCGACAACCGGGCACCGGAGGGCACCGTCGTCGGGCAGGAGCCGCGCGGAGCGGCACTGCCGGGCGAGCAGGTGACCCTGCAGGTCAGCAGTGGATCGGTGCCCGCCCCGCCGCCGCCCCCGGGGCCGCCGCAGGGTGCGCCCCCACCGGAGGGCGATGGTCCGCCACCCGAGAACGGTGGACCTCCGGACGGCGACCAGGGTGACGGTGGCCCGCCACCCGGCGAGAACGGTGACGGGCCCCCCGAAGGGGGCTGACGGGTACTCCGCCGGCCGGATCCGGCCGTCACCCGGTCGGGCGTGCGTCGGCGGCATACCGCTTCGGGACGAGGCATCCGGCCTGGTCGCGGCTTAGCATGCGGGGCATGGCCGTGCGGTGGAGGAGCAGGCGTACCGCGCCGGCCCCCGCCGACGACGGACGCTGGGGCGTGGCGCGGCTGGTCGCCGAGCGCGAGGCCGCGCGGCTCGCCGGGGAGCGGGCCGCGGCGGGCCCGGGGTCCGGTGGGCTCCGGTCCCCCGGGGCGGCCGGTGGGATCGCTGTGGCCCCCGAGCCGGAGCCCGAGTCCGGTCCGGCGAGCGGAGCCGAGCGCATCGACGCGGCCGAGCGCATCGACGCGGCCGAGCACATTGACGCGGCCGAAGGCGCCGGCTCGGCCGACGAGGCCCGTTCCGCCGAGGATGCCGGCCCAGCCGAGGATGCCGGCCCAGCCGAGGATGCCGGCCCAGCCGAGGATGCCGGCCCGGCCGAGGACACCGACCCGGCCGATGAAGCCGACACCGCCGAGGACGCCGGCCCGGCCGATGAAGCCGACACCGCCCAGGACACCGACCAGGCCGAGCACCCCGATCCGGCCGACAACACCCACCCGTCGAGCGACGACGACGAGACCGGCTCCGCGGTCGACACCCCTGCCGGGACCGGCAGCGGCTCCGGCACCAGCGCCGGGGAAGGCCCCGCCCCGGCGACGGCCCCGGCCGATCCCCCGCCGTCGCGCACCGGCCGCGCATCCACCCGGCCGTCCCGCGGCGGGACGGTCCCCGGACCGCGGACGCCGGACGAGCCGGGGACCCCCAGCCTGCCCGCGCCCCGCCGTGCACCCACCGGCCCCGCCCCCGGGCTGCCGTCCCCCCGGCGCCCGCGCGGCGGCGATGCCGAGCCGATCGGGCTGATCTACCGGCCGCCCGCGGTGTCGGCGCGGCCCCGGGTGGAGATCGAACCCGGGCTGATCGGCTTCTCCCGGCTGACCCGCGGACGCAACGGCGCGCGGGCGTTCACCCTGTTCTTCGTGGCGATCTACCTGGTGATCATCATCCAGACGCTCTCGACCATCGTCTGAAGCGCCCGGCGCCGCCCGCGGACCGTCGGACCCCCCGACTACCCTGGTGATCCGGACGGCCCCCCGAGAATCGTCGTCCGCCACGGTCGCGATCCGTGAGGAGGTGAGCCGCGATCGTCACGCCTGTGTCGCCGCAGCCCGCCTCCACCGCGCACCGGGTGTCCTCGGTGCTCGCCATCCCCGCGTTCCGCAGGCTGTGGTCGGTCACCGCGCTCACCTCGACCGGCGAGTGGATGTCGTTGCTGGCGCTCACCTCGCTGGCCACGCACCTCACCGCGGGCGCCGGCTACACCGCGCAGAGCTTCGCGCTGGGCGGCGTCGTCGCCACGAAGCTGATCCCGTCGCTGCTGTTCGGGCCGTTGGCCGGGGTGCTCGCGGACCGGTTCGACCGGCGCAAGGTGATGGTCACCTGCGACCTGCTCAAGTTCGGGCTGCTGATCTCGATCCCGTTCGTCGGGTCGCTGTGGTGGCTGCTCGTGGTCACCCTGCTGATCGAGCTGTGCACCATGTTCTGGATCCCGGCGAAGGACGCAGCGGTGCCCAACCTGCTGCGCCGCCCGGATCAGATGGAGGCCGCCGCCCAGCTCGGCCTGGTCGTCACCTACGGCGTCGCGGTGCTCGCGGGCGCCGGCCTGTTCGCACTGGTCAGCAAGCTCGCCCCGCTCATCGACGCCGATCCGGCGACCGCGGTGTACATCGCGCTGTTCGTCAACTCGTTCGCGTTCCTGATCTCCGCGCTGGTCGTGTTCTTCCGGATCCCGGAGGTGTCCGGCCGGACCGGCGCTGCGGACCGCAAGCAGGCACCGCCGTCGATGCTGTTCCTGCTCCGCGACGGCTTCCGGTTCGTCATCGACACCCCGTTGGTGCGGGGTCTGGTCATCGGCATCGTCGGCGCCTTCACCGCGGGCGGCGCGGTGATCGCCACCGCCAAGCTCTACGCGTCCAGCCTCGGCGGCGGCGACGCCGCGTACTCGGTGCTGTTCGGCGCCGTCTTCGCCGGACTGGCGATCGGCATGGGGATCGGCCCGCGACTGGCCCAGCGGCTGCCGCACAACCGGCTGTTCGGCACCGCGATCGTCGCGGCCGGGCTGTCACTCGTCGTCGTCGCGGTGGCCGTGCACCTGTTCATGGCGATCGCCGCGGTGATGTTCGTCGGCGCCTTCGCCGGGATCGCCTTCCTCACCGGCCTCACCATCATCGGCACCCAGGTCGCGGACGGGATCCGCGGCCGGATCAACGCCTTCGTCCAGTCGCTGGTGCGGCTGGTGCTGCTCGGCTCGATGTCGCTGGTGCCGGTCGTCGTCGGCCTCGTCGCCACCCGGACGATCACCTTCGGTGACTCCGAGTTCCTCGTCGACGGCACCCGGTTCGTGCTGGCCGGCGGCGGTCTCATCGCCGCCGTGGTCGGCGCCGTCGCCTACCGGCAGATGGACGACCGCGGGCTCGAACCGCTGGTCACGGACCTGGTCTCGGCGCTGCGCTCCGGGGAGCGGCGCACCGGCGCCGGCGTGCTGATCGCCGTCGAGGGAGCCACTCCGCAGGACACGGTCGACCAGGCCCAGCGGCTCGCCGGCACGTTGCGTGAGCTGGGGTACGACGTCGTCGAACCAGGCCACGAGGAGCACGGCGGGATAGCGACCGATCTCGCGGGGCTGCGGGCGAAGGCACTCGCCGCCGCCGCGGTGCGGGCCGACCTGGTCGAGCGCGTGGTGCGGCCGTCGCTCGACGCCGGGGCCGTCGTCGTCGTGGACCGGTTCGTCGCCGGCCCGCTCGCCCGCTTCGGGATCGCCGCCGAGCAGACCGGCACCGGGCCGGACGACGGTGAGCTGGCGAGCCTGGCCCGCTGGGCGACCGGCGGCCTGCGGCCCGACCTGACGGTGCTGCTCGACCGGGCACCGCAGCCCCGCACGGAGCCGGGGGTGGCCGGGATCGAGCACGCCCGGGTGCAGCGGCTGCTGGCCCGCGCACTGGCCCCGGAGCCGCAACGACACGTGGTCGTCGACGCCGACGGCGACACCGACGAGATCGCCGGCCGCGTCCGCGACCGGGTGCTCCCACTGCTGCCCGCTGCGCCGGGCGTCGTGGCGACGGAGGGTGCGTCATGAGCGTCTGGGCCGATGTGGTCGGCCAGCCCGCCGCCGTCGCCGAGCTGGGCGGCGCGGCGTCGGATCCCACCGCGATGACGCACGCCTGGCTGTTCACCGGGCCCCCCGGGTCCGGCCGGTCGAACGCGGCGCGAGCGTTCGCGGCGGCACTGCAGTGCCCGTACCAGGGCTGCGGCGAGTGCGCCGCCTGCCGGACCGTGCTGGCCGGCACGCACTCCGACGTGCGCGAGATCGTCCCCGAGGGCCTGTCGATCTCGGTCGCCGAGATGCGCTCGCTGGTGCAGCTCGCGGCCCGCCGGCCGGCGACCGGCCGCTGGCAGATCGTGATCATCGCCGATGCCGACCGGCTCACCGAGGGCGCCTCGAACGCGCTGCTCAAGGCGGTCGAGGAACCGGCCCCGGAGACGGTGTTCCTGCTCTGCGCCCCGTCGGACCATCCCGACGACGTGCCGGTCACGATCCGCTCCCGCTGCCGGATGGTGCACCTGCGCAGCCCGTCCGCCGAGGCGGTGGCGGGCGTGCTGCGCGACCGCGACGGGATCGATCCGGACCAGGCGCAGTGGGCGGCGTCGGTGTGCGGCGGGCACGTCGGCCGGGCCCGGCGGCTCGCCCGCGACGCCCAGGCGCGGACACGGCGGGAGGAGATCCTCGGCGTGCCGACGAAGCTGCGCCGGCTCGGCGACGCGTTCTTCCACGCCGAGGTGCTGATCCGGTCGGCCGAGGGCGAGGCCGAGGAGCTGCGCTCCTCCCGGGACGACGCGGAACGCGAGGAGCTGGCCGTCGCGATGGGTGCCGGCGGGACCGGCAAGGGCGCCGCCTCGGCCGCCCGGTCGGCGAAGGCGGCGGAACGCGACCTGGAGAAACGGCAGAAGAGCCGCGCCACCCGGACCCAGCGGGACGCGCTGGACCGCGCGCTGGTGGATCTGGCCGGTTTCTACCGGGACACCATCGTCGTGGCCTGCGGCGCGCAGGTGGCGCTGACCAACCCGGACCGGGACCGCGAGGTGCGGCTCGCGGCGGCCGAGTGGGGGCCGGAGTCGTCGCTGTGCCGGCTGGAGGCGGTGCTGGCCTGCCGGGACGCCCTCGAGCAGAACGTCAAGCCGCGGATCGCGGTCGAGGCGATGATGACCGCGCTGCACCGTGGATGACCGGCCGCTGATCCTCACCGCCCTGCTCGACGAGGCCACCGACCGTCATCTCGACGGGCTCCGCACGCGGCACTTCCCGCCGGAGCGGCTACAGGTCGGCGCACACCTGACCCTGTTCCACGCGCTGCCCGCGGAGTTCTCGTCCGGCGTGGTCGCCGACGTCGCCGCCGCCGCGGACCGGGCGCCGTTGCCGGCCCGGGTGGCCGGCATCCGGTCGCTCGGCCGCGGTGTCGCGTACACACTGGACTCACCCGCGCTGCTCGCGCTGCGCCGGGATCTCGCCGGACGCTGGAGCGACCACCTGACCCGGCAGGACGCCGGCAAGTCCGAGCTGCACGTGACCGTCCAGAACAAGGTCCCCCCGGAGCGGGCCCGTGCGTTGCACGAGCAGCTCACCGCCGGTTTCACGCCCTGGGACGCGACGGTGACCGGCCTGGCGCTGTGGCGTTACGACGGCGGGCCGTGGGAGCCCGGCCCGCGTTACCCGTTCAGCCGCTGACGGTCCGGGTCAGCACGACGCGATCGCTGTCGCTGCGCGGCGACCCGCGCAGCTCCGGCGGGCGCGGCAGCGCACCCGGCAGCTCGGCGAGGCCGACGGTCAGGTCGGAGACGGTGAGGGTGACCGGCTCGGGGCCGGGATCGGCGAGCTCCACGCGCACCCCCTGCGGGCCGACCGCGTTCAGCTGGATCTCGTCGAGCGCTCCGTCCGCCCGCACCGGTGGCCGCCCGGCCGGGGTGACGGTCACGGCGGGCAGCGGCCGATCGGTACGGACGGCGACGGTCGGTGCCCCGCGCGGGCTCGTGACCTGCACGACCAGCCGTTCCGGTGTCCGTTCGACGATCTCGGCGGACGGCCCGGACACCGGCAGCGGTGCCGCCGGGCCGGTGCGCACCGGGGTCGGCCCCGGCCAGGCCGGCACCTCGGCGGGCTCGGCGTCCGCGAGGTACCCGGCGGTCCAGTCCGCGGGTGCGGTGTCCGCGCTGACCCAGCGGGCCTCGCCGGTGTCGGCGTTCTGCAGGAACGACAGGTGCGACGACTGCGGCTGCGAGAGGTCCGGGCGGTCCAGCAGCAGCCCGGTCGCGCTCAGCGCCACCGCGACCGCGAGCGCCCCGGCGGGTACCGCGAGCCGCGCGGCCGGCGTGCCTCGGCCGGTGGCCGGCGACGGTGTTCCGGTGGGCACCAGCAGCGCGGTCAGAGCGGCGAACGTCAGTACCTGCACGGCGGCCGCGATGCCGTCCGCGATCCCGGACAACGTGAAGAGGTCCCAGCCCAGCGGGATCAGCAGCGCGACGGCCGGGACCGCGCCGACGGTGACGGCGACCGTCGCGGCCACCGGACGCCGGTCGAGGAACGTCGTGGCGAGCAGGCCGAGTCCGAGACCGAGGGCCGGCCACGCGAACAGGTACGACAGCCCGGGCAGCGTCGCGGCGGTCACCACCCCCAGCACGGCGAGCAGCAGAGCCGCCCCGGCCGCCGCGGCGGACCTCCCGGCCCATCGCCGAACCAGGAGGTACCAGACCGAGGTGAGCAGCACCGCGAGCGCGACCGCGGCCAGCTGCACCGGCTCGGGACGGTGCAGGAACGGCCCGGTATCGGCGTACGACGGGCGGATCGCCACCAGCACCTGCCACAGCCCGATCGAGGCGAGCGTCCCGGCGATCGCCGTCAGCACGACGCCACCGGCCGCGCCGAGCACTCGGGGCACGGTCAGCAGACCCCGCCGGCGCCCGGCCAGGACAGCGCCGGCCACGGCGACCAGGCCGAGCCCGGCGACCGGCCAGACCAGCGCTCCCGGGTACACGACCAGCCCGCCGGCGACGCGGAAGTAGGTGACGTCGTCCGACGGCGGAACCCCGGACACGGCGGGATCGAGCGGAGCGAGATCGCGGTCCCCCAGCACCCGGGCCAGCCCGAGTGCCGCCGCCCCGTGGCCCTGCACGCTGGCCTCGCTCAGGTTCGCCGGCGAGTCACCGTCGGTGTGGTACTCGATCGGCTGCTCGACGAACGCGAAGTTCATCCCGGGGCGGCCGGCGTCGAGCACCCGGGTGAGGTCGGTGTCGTTGGGCAGAATCCGGTAGGCCTCGGCCAGCGACGAGTCCCCGACCGGGTGCGGCACCGCCTCGGCGAAGGCCCGGACCAGCTCCGCGTTGCCGGGCGAGGTCTGGAACATCAGCGACGGCCCGGAGACACCGCGGGCCTCGAAGTTGAGCGTCACCGTGGGCCGCGGACCGAGCTCCTCGCGCACCCAGGCCTCGGCCCCGAGCAGGCCGATCTCCTCGGCGTCGGTGATCAGCACGATCAGGTCGTTGCGCAGCGGAGGCCCGGTCCGCAGCGCCCGGACGGCCTCCAGGATCGCGGCGACCGACGACATGTCGTCGGCGGCGCCGGGCCCACCGGCGACCGAGTCGTAGTGCGCGGCGAGCACGACGGCCCCGGTCGGATCGGTCCCCGGGAGCGTCGCGACGATGTTGTCGACCGGGGCGGCGCCCACCCGGCCGTCCCGCTGGATCACCCCGGTCGACGAGTGCAGCCGGGTGGACAGCCCGGCCGCCGTCAGCCGGTCCACGATCTCGTCCCGGGCCCGGGTGGCGGCCGGGCTCCCCGCCGGCCGGGGCTCGCCGGCCAGCTCCTCCACCGTCTGCATCGCCCGCCCGGCGCTGAACCCGTCGGCCGGCGAATCGGCCCCGACCGGGGCCGGGGCGCGGCCGTCCCACCAGCTCATCCCGGCAAGCAGCACGAGCACCAGGACCGCCACCCATCGCGTCAGCACGATCCGGATGGTGCCCGCTGCGGAGGCGCCGTGGCGTCCGACTTTCGGTTGATCATCGGGGCGGTGGGGGCTGCGGCGGGGGGCGCGGGGATGGTCGCTACACTTGGCCCGCAGCACGCCGCCTTAGCTCAGACGGCCAGAGCAACGCACTCGTAATGCGTAGGTCGCGGGTTCGATTCCCGCAGGCGGCTCCAGGAAAGCAGCAGGTCAGCCAGCATGGCGGGCCTCCTGCTTCACCATCGGAAGATCAGACACCGGCCGGTCGGTCCGCACCTGGTCCGCATCCGCTTTGATCTTGGCCTCTTGGAGGCGGTCCGCGACCGTGTCGAGGTCGTCGGCGAACAGGTGCGAGTACGTGCGCAGTGTGACGACCGGGCTGGAATGGCCCAGCACCGTCTGGACCACCACGACCGTCGCCCCGGCCGCGATCGCCATCGACGCCGCCGTGTGCCGGAGCCCGTGCGGACTCAGTCCGACGATCCCGACCCGCGCGGCCGCGTCGTCGAAGACGTTCCGGCGGAAGTTGCCTCCGCAGCAGCCCCGCCGAAGTATCGACCGAGGTGTCAGTTCCGGTCCCACGGCGCCGGTGCGGCCGACAGCTCCCGGTTCACCTGACCCATCCGGATCTTGAACACCACCCGAGCCGCCCACAGCCCGGCGAGGAGGACCGGCAGGAACAGCCATGGCGTCAACGCGGCCATCGCCACGATCGCGGCGAAGAACCCGGCGACGCCGACCGCCATCGCCGTCTCGCCGGCAGCCTTGCGGCCTTCCCGCATGGTCCGCTCGGACTCGAGGACGTAGTCGGCTGCGGCGCGTTCCTGCGGGGTCATCATCGCCCGCCGCTGCACCTCGGCGCGGTGGTGCAGCTCGTTCACCCGCCGCAGCTCGTCGCGTGCACTCACCGACTGGCCTCCCTGTCCTGGTATCCCCGCTGTCACATTCGTCCCGCCCGGTCGGCGTGTTAGCTGCGCCGAGAGTCCCGGCGTGACGTCGCTGCCTGTAGCATCAGATTTGATCTTGGTCTGGTGGGCACGGCCGGGCGTCCGGGTCCGCTACTCGCCCGCGACGAAGCTGGTCTACGAGCTCGTCGAGGTCTCCGACGAGCGACAGCTCGCCCAGCGCGATCGCCATCGCCTCCAAGCAGCCGTTCTCTGGCTGGACCCGTACCATCACCGCCTCGCAGCTCTGTGCCGCCGATCATCGACTGCTGCTGCGAAGGGGCGGGGTGTGGTGGCCACGGGCGAAGTCGTCACGAACTCCGTGTCGTCGCGCCGCACACAACGTTGCGTGAACCTATCGCTGGTCATCAGAGTTGATGACCAGCGGAAACACGGCGGTGATCGTCCTCGACGTGACGGCCGAACGGCCCAAGCAGGGCTCGTCCGGTAGCGGGAGGTCGGGGACGTGGACAAGCAGACGTGGGAGTCGATGCCCCAACAGGACCGCGAGGAGTGGGCCCGGTTCCAGGCATGGCAGCAGCATCAGTGGTCCGCATCGGACTCGACCCAGATCCCCGTCCAGCGGTCCGCGGCGACGGAATCTGCGTCGACGGTTCAGTCTCCGAAGCGTCGCCGCCGCTGGCCCTGGGCAATCCTCATCGGAGTGGTAGCCGTCGCTGCCGGTGCCGGGATGGCGCTCACGACCGCCCGGTCGACCGGCAGCGTCGAGACCGACAGCGCGACGGCTGCCTCACCATCTGCTGTTCCGACGGCGGAGGAAGCATTCGTCGCGGACGTGCTCGACACCCCCGGTCTCAACAGCACCATGACCGACCAGGCGATGGTCGGGATCGGGCGAGGTGCCTGCGATGTGATGGCCTACCAGGAGTACAGCCGCGAAGACCTGGTCGCCGAGCTCGGCACGTCGAAGCTGGGCCCGCAGGTCGCTGCGGTCATGGTTGATGCCGCCCACCGGAACCTGTGCCCGCAGTACACGTTCCCCTCGGCGTCCTCCGGCCAGTCCGGTGCCCCGGCTCCGGTCGCGACCGGGCCGGCGACGTCGGTGTCGGACGGCACCTACGAAGTCGGTGCGGACATCGAGGCAGGCCGCTACAAGACGGACGGTCCCATCGCCGGTGCGCGGGCCTGCTACCAGGCTCGGCTCAGCGACGACTCCGGTGACTCGTCGTCGATCATCGCCAACGACATCACCGACGGCCCGTCCTCGGTCACGATCGGTGCGGGCGAGTTCGTCAAGTTCTCCGGTGGCTGCACCTGGACCATGCAGGGGGCGTCGTGAGCCGCCACGTGTTGCTCGCGATCGTGGTCGTCGCGCTGGCTGGGTTCGGGCTCGCCGGGGCCGCCGGGGCCGCGCCCTCGAAGTCGCAGCCGGGGTCCATCCCGCTCGCCGTCGTGGTGTCACCGCCGGCAAAGAAGTTGTCTCTGCCGGTGGGTGGGCAGCAGGCGGTCACCGCGGTCACCGACGCACGGGCTGCGGTCCAGGCGCTGCCGAAGTATGTGCTCACCTGCGAACCGGCGGCGGCGGCGCGGTTCGACAACCCCGATGACCCGGACATGATCACGAACAAGGACTGCCTCGACCTCATCGCGGAGAAGGAAGCAGCGCACCGGGCCTTCGCCGAGCAGAACTGGGTCGACCGCGACTGCATCGGGTACGGCTGCTCACCCGAGCAGGACGCCGAGCTCAACGCGGCCGAGTCCGCGGCGCAGGACGAGTATTGGGCCCGGTGCGCCTACACCGCACCCGGAGTCGACGGCTGCTAGGCCGCGTCTCAGAACGTTGACGACGTCGCCGGCCTGGACGACCGGCAGAGAGGCTGTCGCTCGAGACGGGCGGGACGGCCCAGAATTCGGTTGACTCCCGACGGGGGCGTGCCCGCGTGCCGGGCTGTCTGACCTATCTCCGCCTTCCAGAACGAACGCGTTGGGAGCGAACCCCGACGTGAGATGCGCAGGTCGATCAGAGCGCCCGTTCGAGCCCCGCCCACAGTTCGGCGCGAATCGCCTTCTTGTCGATCTTGCCCACCGGGGTCTGGGGCAGGCGGTCGACGAACATGATCCGCTTCGGCGTCTTGATCGGACCCAACATCTCGCGAACGGCCCCTATGACGGAGTCCGGATCCACGGCGTCCGGCTCGTTCGGCACGACGAAGGCGACGACGGCCTCGCCCCATTTCGGATCCGGTGCCCCCACCACAGCGCAGCCCCGGACGCCGTCGAGGCGGAGGAGCGCGGCTTCGACCTCCGCCGGATAGACGTTGAAGCCCCCCGTGATGATCATTTCCTTCAAGCGGTCGACGATGTAGACGAACCCGTCGTCGTCGATGTAGCCGATGTCCCCTGTGTGGTGCCAGCCGAAGCGGCGGATTGCGGCGGTCTCGTCGGCCTGGTGCAGGTACTCGGGTGCCACGAGGGCGCCGCGAGCGACGAGCTCACCCCGTTCACCGGCTGGGAGAAGTCGGCCATCCTCTGCCATCACCGCAACCCGACTGGAGAAGGTCGGGCGGCCACAGCTCGCGAGTCTCTCGGGGTGGTCCCCGGCCACTGCCGCAGCGACATCCGAGGGAGACAACCAGGTCAGCACCATCGGGGACTCCGCCTGACCCCAGCACTGGGCGATACAAGGGCCGAACAGCTCGACCCCCTGTCCCAGTCGCTCGGGTGACACGGGCGCCGCGGCCAGCAGCAGCATCTGCAGACTCGAGCAGTCCCGAGGCTTCGTCCGCTGCTGGTCGAGTACGCCGTAGTAGGCGGTCGGCGGGAGGAACACGGTCGTGACGCGGTGCTTCTCGATCTGGGTCAGGACGTCGTCGGCGTCGAAGCCCGGCCTGAGGATGATCGTCGCGCCGACGGAGGCGTAGATGACCGCGACCCCGCCCGCGGCGTGCGTCATCGGTGCCACCGCGAGGTTCACCGGATGCTCGGTGATCGACCAGTCCCGGGTGGCCGTCTCGGTCAACGCCGCCCACACGGAGTTCGGAAATCGGACCGCCTTCGACTTGCCGGTCGTCCCGCCGGTCGGCCAGAGCGCGCAGGTGACGTCCGGGCTGCCGAACGGGTCATCCCAGTCGGGGACGGTGGTACCGGCTCCTGCGGCGAGGAAATCCGTCATCGACGTCGCGCCGGGGAAGGGCCGGTCGAGCGCGACCACCGCGCGCACGCCGGGCACGGCGGCACGGATCCGGTCCACGTCCGCGGCAAATGCCGAATGCAGGAACAGCCATCGACAGTCGACGGTGTTGGCGAAGTCCAGGGTCGCCGACAGCGAGTTGAGGGGGTTGAGCGGGACCCAGGCCCCGCCTGCTCGCCAGAGCCCCCACATCGCGAGGACCGCCTCCGGGCAGTTCGGTGCGAGCACCCCGACCGCGTCACCGACCTGAAGGCCTGCGGCGTGCAGGCCGGCCGCGTAGCGCCACGACGCCGCCCTGGCCTCGCCGTGGGTGATGATCGTCGAGTCCGTGACGATCAACGGCCGGTCGGGGTCGCGGTCTGCGCCCTTGTCGATGTAGTCGATGACTCGCATGCTGTGCCTTTCGGAGGACAGTGGCCGACGTTGCTAGCTGACGCTGCCGAAGCAGGCCGGCGGGCGGCGATCGGCCCAAGGAGCGGCCCGTTCGATCTGCGCGGCGAGCCGGTACAGGATGTCCTCGCGCCCCTGAGCGGCGACGAACGAGACCCCCAGCGGCAGTCCGGCCGGGCTGACGTACAGCGGGAGCGAGATCGCGGGCTGGCCGGTCGCGTTCCAGACGTGGGTGATCGGAACGTAGCGGTAGTAGCGGTTCGCGACGTCCTCGAAGGTCTCACCCGGACGCATCCCGAGCTCACCGATCGCCGGCGCGACATCCGCCGTCGTGGGCACCACCAGGACGTCGTGCCCCGCCTCCCACCAGGCGGCGGTGTTCCGGCTGGCGGCGTTCCGCCAGTCGAGGTAGTCGAGGAAGTCGACAGCCGTGTTCCGTCGGCCGCGCTCGAGCATCGACCAGACCCATGGCGAGAAGTCCTCGGGGGTCAGCGCGCGTCCGATCGCCTGTTCCATCGTGTTCGCGGTCGAGGCCATGTAGGCGCTGCCCATTTCGAGGTAGCGGTTCGCGACCCCCTCGGTCTCCAGGAGGCTCGGGCGGGAGTCCTCCACCTCGTGCCCGAGCGATGTCAGCAGCTCCAGTGCCGTGTCCACCGCGTTCTCGGCATCAACGCTGAACGACGCGAGGTCGTCGGCCGTCTCGCGCAGATAGCCGATCCGCAACCTGCCGGGGTCGACCGTCAGTTCCTCGACGTAGGGCCGCGCCGGCGGAGGAGCCGGGTAGGGGTCACCGGGCATCGCACCACCGATGACGTCCATCGCCAGCGCAGAGTCCCGGACCGTGCGGGTCAGCGCTCCCTCCTCGGTGTGGCCGTTGGCGAACTCGCCGAAGGCCGGTCCCAGCGAGGTGCGTCCACGCGTCGCCTTGAGCCCGACCAGGCCGCACCACCCCGCCGGGATCCGGACCGAGCCGCCGGCGTCATTGCCGTGTGCGAGCGGGACCATCCCGGACGCGACGGCAACGGCGGAGCCGGTGCTCGATCCCCCGGCTGACCGGGACAGGTCCCAGGGATTCGGGGTGACTCCCCACGCGTCCGTCTCGGCCGAGACCGTGGCACCCCATTCCGGTGTCGCGGTCTGCCCGAGCCGGACGAGGCCGGAGTCGGTCAGCTTCTGCGCCACGTAGGAGGTGATCGGCGCGCGGAAGTCGAGGTCCTTGAGGACCTTCCAGCCCGAGCTCTGTGGTTCCCCGGCGAAAGTCTGGAGCAGGTCCTTGGCCACGTAGGGCACGCCGCGCAAGGGACCGTTCGGCAGTGACGCGTCGGCTGCTTCGGAGCGGGCCCGGTCGAAGCGCTCGTAGACCACAGCATTGAGGTGCGGGTTCAGCTTCTCGACCCTGGCGATGGCCGCGTCGACCAGCTCCGACGCCGACACCTCACCCTCGCGAACCAGGGCCGCCTGCGCCGTGGCATCGAGCCACGCGATCTCCTCGGTGTCCACCCGAACTCCCTCACCGTCGATGGGCTCGGTCGACCCGGCGTCGAGGACGCCATCGACCCCATGTGACCCGGGACGCTATTGGAGATTCACCGACATCGTCAAGACAGTGCTCATCTTGCTGTCAGCCGCCGACGGATGCCTTCATGAGACTCACAGATCTTCACTTAGAGTCGGCGCGGTTGCCGGGACATCCGTGCGGGGGGCGTCGGTCACCGGCACACCTCCCGGCCGTGCGGAGCGCCTCGCCGGTGGAGCCACGACGTCGCGCTCGCGCCCTCACCGGCTCAGGCCGAGGACCGCCTTCGCCAGGCAGGCGGTGTTGGTGATGTGACCCGGGAGCGACCGCAGAGCATGAATCCGGCAGAGGCTGTTCATGAGACAGAACGCGGCGTGAACCGTGACCGCCGCTTCGGCCTCGGTGAGGTCGGGACGGCTGCTCAGGACCAGGGCGACCCATTCGGCGACGTAGTCGCGCTGGGCGCGGTGAAGCCCACCGGAGTACTCGGGGGGCAGATGGAGCGTCTGGGTCACCAGGATGGCGATGATGTGCGGATTGCGTACGGAAAAATTTGCATAATGGGTGACGAGACGGTCGAGTGCATCGGTAGCGCTCGCGGCATGGGCCAGTGCCTCGTGCAGGCCCAGCCACAGTGCTTCGTTGCCGCGATGGAGAGCGGTGGCGAGTACTTCTGGCTTGCTGGCGAAATGGTTGTAGACGCTCGCTCCCGCGATTCCGGCAGCGGCGCCGATGTCGATCAGGCCGACGGACGGGTAGCCGCGCTCGGCGAACAGGCGACACGCGATCATGAGCAGTGCTTCTCGACGGGACGCCGGCTGCAGGCCCACCGATCCGTCGTCGACGACGGACTGGTCGTCGGGCAGGGCGACGGTCGAGACGGCGTCGACCGCCGTGGTCAGTATGTCGACGACGCTCCGATCGTCGAGGTCGGTGTGGTGATACGTGGGGCTGTCCAGGACCGACAGTGTCGCCCACGATCGCAAATCGGCCGCGTCGTCGATGCCGGCGCCGACCCGTTTCGCGAGACCGCGCACCCGATGCCGGAGGGTCCGCTGGTTCTCCACCGGAAGGTGCCCGACCTCGCGTTGCCACAGCACACCGAATTCGCGGTGCTTCAGCACGAATCCCGCAAGTTCGGTGATCAGATCTCCGTCGAGTGCTTCCATCTCGGCGAGCAGTACGTCGAGCACGGTGAGGAGCATCGATTCTTTGCTGCTGAAATGCCGGTATAGCGCGCTCGGCCCGATTCCGACGTCCGCCGCGATCTCCGCCATCGAGACACGGTGGTATCCGTCGAGGTAGAAGCGGTGGGCGGCCGCGGCAATGATGTGTGCGCGACGGTCGCGGGGGCGGCGCCCGGATCGGGTCTCGACGGTCACGGCTGCAGTATCCGCCATCGTCATCGCCCGGGCGGCGCGGCGGTGGCGACGTATGGCGGCTCATCCCAATCGGGGGTGTAGGAGTTGGGGTCTGAAGCCGCCGGTCTCGAGCAGGCTTCGGGCGATGTAGTTGGTCAGGTTGCGGAACCCGAGTGCGGAGCCGCGCAGGTGTTCGAGCCGTCCGTTGAGCGCCTCGGTCGGCCCGTTGCTGGTGCCGGGTCGTTCGAAGTAGGCGAGCACGTCGGCGGCTCGCTTCTTCAGGGTCCGGCCCAGGGTGGTGAGCTCGGTGAGCACCTTGGGGACGCCGGCGCTGAGGTCGGTGATCAGCTTCTCCATGAGCTCGCGGCCACGTTGCCGGTCCTCGTGGCGATAGGCGGCGATCATGCGCTGGTAGACACCCCAGGTCGCCTCGACCTCGACGTGAGCGTCATCAACGAACAGCGCGCGTAGCCTGTCGCTCTGCTTGTCGGTGAGCAGGTCCGCGCCGGTGTGCAGCGTGCGCCGCGACTTGTAGAGCGGGTCGTCCCTGAACCCACGGTGCCCGTGGATCGCGAGTTGGACCCGGCGCCGGCACCTGTCGAGGGCGTCACCGGCCAGGCGCACGACGTGGAAGGGATCCATCACCGTGACCGCGTCCGGGATCTCCTCCGCAGCGGCGGTCTTGAACCCGGTGAAGCCGTCCATCGCGACCACCTCGACCGCGTCACGGAAGGCGTCGTCGCGGTCGGCGAGCCAGGTCTTGAACGCCGCCTTCGACCGGCCCTCGACCATGTCCAGCAGCCTTGCTGGGCCGGCGCCATCGCGGACCGGGGTGAGGTCGATGATCACGGTGACGTACTTGTCGCCACGCCTGGTGTGGCGCCAGACGTGCTCATCGACGCCAATGACCTTCACGCCCTCGAACCGCGTGGGGTCGTTGATCAGCAGCCGATTGCCTTCGGCCAGGACCGCGTTGTTGGCGGTGTCCCACGCGACCCCGAGTCCCTCGGCGACACGGGCGACGGTGAGGTGTGCGACCACGATCCCTTCCAGCGCCCACCGCAACCCGGTGCGCGAGAGCTTCGCGCGTGGCTCCGCCGCGGCGCTGGTGTCTTGGCGCCACACGTGTCCGCAGTTGCCGCCGCTCATCTGAAAGTGACCACTGCTGATCAGTGGAAGTGACCACCCTTGCGACCCGCCGACTGAGATCCACCACCAGTAGGCGGGCCCCCTCGACGCTCCGGTTGAACCGGCCGGAAGTCGTCGAGGGAGCCCACTCGGGATGCTCGCATGGGAGTCGTACGTGGAAGCACAAGCACTACGCGCGCAGGGATGGACGATCTCCGCGATCGCCCGGCATCTGGGCGTCACACGGGTGACCGTGCGCCGCTATCTGAGCGGCGAACACACGCCGGGGCAGCGGGCCCGCAGCGTGCCGGATCCGTTCGAGGGGTTCGCCGAGTACTGCCGGCTGCGGCTCGGTGCGGACCCGCATCTGTGGGCGACCACGTTGTTCGACGAGGTCACCGCGCTGGGCTATGCGGGCTCGTATCCCTCGTTCACGCGCGCGCTGCGCGCCCGGGAGCTGCGCCCGGCCTGCGAGCCGTGTCGGTCGGGCAAGACCAGCCAGCGGGCGGTGATCGCCCATCCGCCGGGCGCCGAGACCCAGTGGGACTACCTGGAGCTGACCGACCCGCCCGCGCACTGGGGGTTCGCCGGCAGCGCGTTCGTGCTGCTCGGGGTGCTGGCGCACTCGAGCCGGTGGCGGGGCTGGATCACCGAGTCGCTCGATCAGCCGCACCTGATCGAAGGCCTCGACCAGGTCGTCGGCCGTCTCGGCGGGGTGACGCGGCGGTGGCGGTTCGACCGGATGTCCACGGTGTGTCATCCCGGCTCGGGCCGGCTCACGGTCAGCTTCGGACCGGTGGCGGTGCACTACCGGGTCGGGATCGACATCTGCCCGCCGCGGCACGCCTGGCGCAAGGGCGCGGTGGAGAAGAGCGCGCACGTGATCGCCCAACGCTGGTGGCGCACCCTGGCCGACGACACCACCCTCGCGGGGGCCCAGGCCGGGCTGGACCGGATCTGCGCCCGCCTCGACGGACGCCGCCGCGCCGACGCCGACGGGGGCAAGACGACCGTGGGCGCGCTGGCCGAGGCCGAGCCGTTGCGGGCGGCACCGGCGCCGCTGCCGGCGGTGCTGAGCGTCGAGCGCACCGTGTCCGAGCAGGCCCTGGTCGCGTTCCGCGGCAACCGCTACTCGATCCCACCCGGGCACACCGGCGAGATCGTGACCGTTCGCCACCAACTCGGCACCCCGGCACTGGACATCGCCACCGCACGCGGTGTCGCGCTGGCGCATCACCTGCGGTCCCCGGACGGAGCCGGCGCACTGGTGCGCCTCGACGAACACGTCGACGCCATGACCCGGGTGGTGCTCGCCGAGTTCACCGACCGCGCGCCCTGCCCGCGCAAGCACCGCCGCCCACCCACCGCCGACGCCCTGGCCGAAGCGGATCGGATCCGCCACGCCCAGGCCGGCCCGGCCAGCGGCGAGCAGGTCGTCATCGACTTCGACGCCTACGCCTCCGGCACCCGCCCGCTGCGCGGACGCGCCCACACCGGCGAGACCAGCGGACAGGATGGGCGGGAGAGCTCATGAACACCCACCGGCCCGACCATGCGGTCAACCAGGCTGAACCCGACGGCTCGAGCGAGGCGGCGACCTATCAGCGGCTGCGCGCTCACCTGGAGGTCCTCAAGCTGGGCACGGCCGCCGAGGCGTTGACCGGGGTGCTCGACGCCGCCCGCGCCGAGCAGCTCTCGCCCACCGCGGTGATGGAACGGCTGCTCGGGCTCGAGGTCTCCCACGCCGAGGCCCGTCGGTTGGCCGGCAGGTTGCGGTTCGCCTGCCTGCCGCACTCCTGGACCCTGGACGAGTTCGACTTCGCCGCCCAACCCGGGGTCGACGAGAAACTCGTGCGTGAGCTCGCGGCGCTGCGCTTCCTCGACGACGCCGGCAACGTCCTGTTCGTCGGTCCACCCGGCACCGGCAAGACGATGCTCGCGGTCGCACTCGCCCGGGCCGCGGTCGATGCCGGGCACCGGGTCTACTTCACCACCGCCGCCGAACTGGCCAAACGCTGCCGCAAGGCCGCCTTGGAAGGACGCTGGGCCACCGCGATGCGGTTCTACTGCGGCCCCCGGCTGCTGGTGATCGACGAGTTCGCCTACTCCCGCACCGCGCCGGACCCGGACGCGAACGCCGCCCTGTTCGAGGTGATCAACCGCCGCTATCTGAAGTCGTCGACGATCGTGACCAGCCACGCCGGAGTGGCCAGCTGGGGTGACCGGCTGGCCGACCCGATGCTGGCCGCCGCGCTGCTCGACCGGCTGCTGCACCGGGGCATCGTCGTCGCCATCGACGGGCCCTCCTACCGGATGCGGGCCCACCAGCAACGCAGTAACCAACTCCGGCTGGCGCTCGGCGAGCACGACCCGACCGGGCAGGGCCGATCATGACCATCCTGGGCGAGCACCCCTGCCCGGCCTGCGGCCGGCAGGTCACCGTGACCCGACGCAACCCCAACCGCCGGTTCTGCTCCTCGCGCTGTCGAGCCGCGCATCACCGCGACCACCCGCACACCGCCCCGGACGTCGTCCCGGACGCCGTTCCCGGCTCGTTCAACACCGCGAACGCCGTCACGCGCGATGCCCTCACCAGCCCGAACGGCGACCACGCCGTTCCCGACGCCGTCCCGAACGCCGTCCCACCCGGGCACGCCGTTCCCGCCGCGAACGGCGTCCAACGCTGCCCGCACTGCCGCACCGAGCTGGCCGTCATCACCGTCGTCGTCCCCGCCGGCGCCGCCCACATCCGCACCCCGGAGGTGACCCACATGACCCCGACCTGACCACTACTCTGGCCGCGCCAGGGTGGTCACTTCCACCGATCAGAACTGGTCATTTTCGCTGAGCGCCAGCACAGTCGGCACAGCGGTAGCGGCGCACTACAACTTCCAGCACGGTCGGTCGCCAGCCCAGCGGCTCGTGGGCCAACCGCCGGATCACGGTGTCACGAGCAGCGCCTTCGCTGCCGCACCGTCGGCAAGACTGATCTGGTTCCACCACGCGGCACGCGAGGACCGCACGATCCGGTTCAAGTCGTTGCCCGGTCACGCTCAGACCGAGGCCGTCGAGTCGAGCGAAGGCGGTCAGGTCAGGGCGGCCGAAGCCGGCCGGCGGGGTAGCGTCGGACACGTCGAGGTCTTTCGGATGGATGGCGTAGGAACCTCCATCGTCGGGAGACCTCGACGTCTATCTGCGGACCGACGCGCCGACCTACACCCTCATCTGGGAAGAGCCTGATTAGGTCGTCGGTTCGATTCCGACAGGCGGCTCCGGCGAACAGCCCCTGACCTGCGCAAACGCAGGGCAGGGGCGGTTCGGTTCTGGTGGTCGCGCAATGCGCTGGCCTCACGGCTCTGCCCGACACCGACGTCGCTCTCCTCTGCGACGGACCCCTCGCCGGCTGAGCGCTCGCGGCCGGCATCCTGTCCGTGTGCCGATATGCCTCGCTCCGCTCGGCAACGCAGCGTGGCGTTGTGTCGCGACCTGGACGTGCGAGGTGTCAACGGTGCGTCGGCGCAGCGATCGTTGTGTGCGCAGCGAGATGCTCCATGCCGCACGCGCGGCGCGCACGAACGCAACGCCCCGGAACGCCAACGACCCGTCATCGCTGCGACGCGCAACGCGTCTCCCGTCACGGCAACGGATCGCAACCACGACCCGTCCACGGCGCCTCGCGGGACGGAGGGCAAGTTGACACAGTTGCGCTGCCATGGAACCGGCGCTGGGTGGCGTCCCCGTTGGTGGTGGAAGTAGCGGCCCTGTCCGGCGTGGCTGACTTCGTAGGAGGGGCCACCGCGTGAGTCTCTGCGTGTACCCGCCAAGGAACACGTAGAGAGGTGCCACGCGATGGCCCTGGACCAGTCTGCCCTGCTCGAAGTCCTCGATGCACTCAAGGTCGCCGATGTCGGTGACCGTGTCCGCACTGCCGCGGAGACGATCTATCAGGCGTTGATCGAAGCCGAGCTCACCGACACGATCGGCGCTGCGCTGCACGAACGCAGCGATGCCCGCACTGCCCAGCGCAACGGGCACCGCACCCGTACCCTGTCGACCACCGCCGGCGATTTGGAGCTGCGGATCCCCAAGCTGCGCACCGGGAGCTTCTTCCCGTCGCTGCTCGAGCGCCGACGCCGGGTCGACCGGGCGTTGTTCGCGGTGGTGATGGAGGCCTACCTGCACGGCGTCTCGACCAGGAAGGTCGACGACCTGGTCAAGGCCCTCGGCGCCGACTCCGGGATCTCCAAGTCCGAGGTCTCACGGATCTGCGCCGACCTCGACACCGAAGTCGGAGCGTTCCGCGACCGCTCGCTGGCCGAGCAGCGCTTCCCCTACGTGTTCCTCGACGCCACTTACTGCAAGGCCCGGGTGAATCACCGCGTGGTCTCTCAGGCGGTGGTGATCGCCACCGGTGTCCGCGCCGATGGCTGGCGGGAAGTTCTCGGGTTCGCCGTCGGCGACTCCGAGGACGGGGCGTTCTGGACCGCGTTTTTGCGCAGCCTCAAGGCCCGCGGCCTCGGCGGGGTGCAACTGGTGATCTCCGATGCCCACACCGGGCTCACCCAGGCCATCTCGGCGGTGCTGCTCGGCGCGGCCTGGCAGCGCTGCCGGGTGCACTTCCTGCGCAACGTCCTGGCCCAGGTCCCCAAGGGCAACGCCGAGATGGTCGCCGCCGCGATCCGCACGATCTTCGCCCAGCCCAAGGCCGACATGGTCCGCGACCAGCTCAACGTGATCGCAGGGATGCTCGGCCGCCAATCAGCGAAGGTCGAGACCATGCTGCGCGACGCCGCCCCTGACCTGCTGGCCTTCGCCGATTTCCCTGCCGCGCACTGGAAGAAGATCTGGTCGACCAACCCGCTGGAACGGCTGAACAAGGAGGTCAAACGCCGCACCGACGTGGTCGGGGTGTTCCCCAACCCCGAAGCGCTGCTGCGCCTGGCCGGCGCCGTCCTGGTCGAAGCCCACGACGAATGGCAAGCCGGTGACCGCCGCTACCTCGGCGAAGCCACCATGGCACTACTCGCCCCGCCACCGGCCGGCGACCAACCAGTGGCAGGACCCGAACTCATCACGGCATGATCTGACCTGCAGAGACCCTCGCGAGCGACTTACACCAACCGAGGGGACGTCACCCCGCGCGCGCCGCGCCTGGCTCTCTCGATGACCACCGGTGAAACAGTGCCGCTCCAGGCTTGCGCCTGGTGTTGCCTGGCCTCCTCGTGATCGGCCCGTCGGGGATCGTCAACGTGGTGCGGGTGTCGAGGCGGTCGGGTCCGACGGCTCGGCGGGGCGCGATCGTCTCGTGCGTTGGCGGACTACGGGAGCTTGGACGCGAGGACGTCGGCCGCCAGGATCTCGGGTGCTGCGCCGAGGAGGTGCTGGTTGGCCATCAGGGCTGCGACGATGGCGCCGTTGGCGTGGGCGTCGCGAGCGGCCTCGTCGGGGAATGCATCGAAGATCCAGAAGGTGTCGGCGTGGGTCCTAGCCGCGAACCAGACAATCGTTCCTACTTCTTCGTTGGCGAGTGCGACAGCGCCAGCGAGCAGATCGGCGAGCGCGTCGTGCTGTCCATCGGCCGCGACGATCTTGGCGACGAAGGCATACGGAAGTGATGCGGGTGTGGACATGAGGGGTTCTCCTTGAAGTCGGGGTTCTTCGTGGGGCGAGTTCAGCGTATGACGAGCGAGGGCCGGTGGGGAGTGGCGTATACGGCAGTATTGCTATTGTTCGCGCCATGCGTATCGGACTGATCGCGATCGACGGCTGCTTCGGTTCGGCGGTCGCGTCGGTCATCGACATCGTGCGGGTGGCCGACGGAGCCCGCGGCGATGTCGACCCGCGGATCGACCCGATCGAACTCGCCATCCTCGGACCGAAACGGCGAGTGACCACGACGGCATCGATGACCCTGTCGGTGGACCACCCGCTGTCGGAGTCCGGAGAGTTCGACGTGGTCGTCGTCCCTGCGCTTGGAACCCTCACGGCCGCCGCGACCCACGACGCCCTCCAGAGCCGAGATGCTCGTTCGGTCATCGCCTCACTCGGGCGCCTCGACGACGCGACCACCCGGATCGCCGCGGCGTGCACCGGCGTGTTCGCCGTCGCCGAGACCGGACGGATGCATCATCGGCGGGCGACGACCAGCTGGTTCCTGGGGCCGGAGTTCCTGAAGCGCTATCCGACCGTCGCCCTCGATCTCGACACCATGGTCGTGGTCGACGGGAACCTCGTCACCGCCGGCGCCGCCTTCGCCCACATCGACCTCGCGCTCTCACTCGTGCGATCGATCAGCCCCGACCTGGCCCAACATGTCGCCAAGCTCCTCATCATCGACGAGCGCCCGTCGCAGGTGGCCTTCGTCGCCTACGAACATCTCCGGCACGAGGACCCGATCGTCGTCGAGTTCGAACGCTTCGTGCGCGTCCGCCTGGACGAACCGTTCAACGTCGCCGTCGTCGCGCAGTCGCTCGGCACCAGCCGGCGCACCCTCGAACGACGAGTCCGTGCGGCGCTCAACCTCACTCCGCTCGGCTTCGTCCAACGGCTTCGCATCGAACGAGCTCGGCACCTCTCAGCAACCACGGACCTCACCTCCGCCGAGATCGCGCGACGGGTCGGCTACGCGAACGCCGAGACTCTGCGGGTCAAGTCCGCTGGCGTGGTGTGTGACGACTACCGCGTGATCTTCTAGTTCTGTCAGGCGCTGAGCGCCGGGATCGTGTCTGTTGAGGTCACCTCCTCGCTGCTGGAGCCGGTGCCGGGGACTGCGGTGACGCGGGAGCGGGCGAGGACCTCGAGGCCGAGGTAGCGGCGTCCCTCGGCCCATTCGTCGTGTTGCTCGGCCAGCACGGCGCCGACGAGACGGATCAGCGAGTTGCGGTCCGGGAAGATGCCGACGACGTCGGTGCGACGCCGGATCTCGCGGTTGAGTCGCTCGGAGGGGTTGTTCGACCAGATCTGTCGCCAGACCTCTTTCGGGAAGCTGGTGAAGGCCAGGACGTCGGCGCGGGCGGTGTCGAGGTGCTCGGACACCGTCGGGAGTTTCTCCGCCACGCCGTCGAGGACCCGGTCGAACTGGGCGTGAACGCTGGTGGCGTCGGGCTGGTCGTAGACCGAGTGCAGCAGCGCCCGCACCCACGGCCAGCTGGACTTGGGGGTAGCGGCCATCAGGTTCGCCGCGTAGTGCGTCCTGCAGCGCTGCCAGGCAGCGCCGGGCAGGGTGGCGCCGATCGCGTGGACGAGCCCGGCATGAGCGTCGCTGGTGACCAGCCGGACCCCGGACAGGCCGCGGGCGGTCAGGTCTCGGAAGAACCCGAGCCAGCCGGCTCCGTCCTCGGCGGAGGTGACCTGCAGGCCGAGGATCTCCCGGTGCCCGTCAGCGTTGACGCCGGTGGCCAGCAGAGCGTGCACGTTGACCACCCGCCCGCCCTCACGCACCTTCAAGACCAGGGCGTCGGCGGCGATGAAGGTGTACGGGCCCTGGTCGAGCGGGCGGGTCCGGAACTGCTCGACCTGGCCGTCGAGGTCTCGGGCCATCTCCGAGACTTGCGACTTCGACAGTCTGGTGATCCCGAGGGACTCGACGAGCTTCTCCATCCGCCGCGTCGACACCCCGAGCAGATAGCAGGTCGCGACCACCGTCGTGAGTGCCCGCTCCGCCCGGCGGCGACGTTCCAGCAACCAGTCGGGGAAGTAGGAACCGTTGCGCAGCTTCGGGATCGCTACGTCGATGGTGCCCGCGCGGGTGTCGAAGTCACGGTGTCGGTAGCCGTTGCGGATGTTCGTGCGGGCCTCGCTGCGCTCGCCCCACGCTGCCCCGCACACTGCGTCGGCATCGGCGGACATGAGTGTGTTGATGAACGTGGTGAGCATCTGGCGCAGCAGATCGGGACTCGCCTGGGACAGCTGCTCGTGCAGGAACTCGGAGGGGTCGATACTGGAGGGTGCGGTCATCGCGTGGAACTCCTGAAGCACTGTGGAAGGTCTCCAGAAGATCACGCGGTGGCCGCCCCACACCTCGACGCCACGGCCCTGACCAGGACCGGGTCGCACACCACCTTGGTGGACGCCACTACTCTGCGCTCCCTCCTGCGCAGGGAGCGACGCCGTTCCTGACCTATCGCCATGCCTGTAGCCGGTGTCCTAGCGCTCGGTTGGAACCACCGGTGACGTCCCCTCGGTTGGTGTAAGTCGCTCGCGAGGGTCTCTGCAGGTCAGATCATGCCGTGATGAGTTCGGGTCCTGCCACTGGTTGGTCGCCGGCCGGTGGCGGGGCGAGTAGTGCCATGGTGGCTTCGCCGAGGTAGCGGCGGTCACCGGCTTGCCATTCGTCGTGGGCTTCGACCAGGACGGCGCCGGCCAGGCGCAGCAGCGCTTCGGGGTTGGGGAACACCCCGACCACGTCGGTGCGGCGTTTGACCTCCTTGTTCAGCCGTTCCAGCGGGTTGGTCGACCAGATCTTCTTCCAGTGCGCGGCAGGGAAATCGGCGAAGGCCAGCAGGTCAGGGGCGGCGTCGCGCAGCATGGTCTCGACCTTCGCTGATTGGCGGCCGAGCATCCCTGCGATCACGTTGAGCTGGTCGCGGACCATGTCGGCCTTGGGCTGGGCGAAGATCGTGCGGATCGCGGCGGCGACCATCTCGGCGTTGCCCTTGGGGACCTGGGCCAGGACGTTGCGCAGGAAGTGCACCCGGCAGCGCTGCCAGGCCGCGCCGAGCAGCACCGCCGAGATGGCCTGGGTGAGCCCGGTGTGGGCATCGGAGATCACCAGTTGCACCCCGCCGAGGCCGCGGGCTTTGAGGCTGCGCAAAAACGCGGTCCAGAACGCCCCGTCCTCGGAGTCGCCGACGGCGAACCCGAGAACTTCCCGCCAGCCATCGGCGCGGACACCGGTGGCGATCACCACCGCCTGAGAGACCACGCGGTGATTCACCCGGGCCTTGCAGTAAGTGGCGTCGAGGAACACGTAGGGGAAGCGCTGCTCGGCCAGCGAGCGGTCGCGGAACGCTCCGACTTCGGTGTCGAGGTCGGCGCAGATCCGTGAGACCTCGGACTTGGAGATCCCGGAGTCGGCGCCGAGGGCCTTGACCAGGTCGTCGACCTTCCTGGTCGAGACGCCGTGCAGGTAGGCCTCCATCACCACCGCGAACAACGCCCGGTCGACCCGGCGTCGGCGCTCGAGCAGCGACGGGAAGAAGCTCCCGGTGCGCAGCTTGGGGATCCGCAGCTCCAAATCGCCGGCGGTGGTCGACAGGGTACGGGTGCGGTGCCCGTTGCGCTGGGCAGTGCGGGCATCGCTGCGTTCGTGCAGCGCAGCGCCGATCGTGTCGGTGAGCTCGGCTTCGATCAACGCCTGATAGATCGTCTCCGCGGCAGTGCGGACACGGTCACCGACATCGGCGACCTTGAGTGCATCGAGGACTTCGAGCAGGGCAGACTGGTCCAGGGCCATCGCGTGGCACCTCTCTACGTGTTCCTTGGCGGGTACACGCAGAGACTCACGCGGTGGCCCCTCCTACGAAGTCAGCCACGCCGGACAGGGCCGCTACTTCCACCACCAACGGGGACGCCACCGAACCACCTCTCAGCACGTCGCGTCGACGCTCCTGCGTCGCCCCTGGACGACCCACTCGACACGCCCGCAGCACAGGCCATGTGACGTGCCCCGGCTTCCCGGACGGTCGGGGTTGGGTGGCTGTGATGTCGCTGCGTTCTCGTCGAGGGGGTCAGCAGACCCGATCAGGGTCGATTGGGATGAGCCGCGAAGGCGGTCAGGTCAGGGCGGCCGAACCCGGCCGGCGGGGTAGCGTCGGACACGTCGAGGTCTTTCGGATGGATGGCGTAGGAACCTCCATCGTCGGGAGACCTCGACGTCTATCTGCGGACCGACGCGCCCGGCCGACCTACACCCTCATCTGGGAAGAGCCCGTATGGCGGCCTGGGAGCCGTCGCTCCTGACGCGACGGGAAGCCTCGGAGGCCGGGGCGTCACGCGCCGGCGGCCCGACGGATGCGGCGCGCGCCGGAGCGCGGGACGCAGCTGCTCTCGTGGGGAAAACTTCTGAGGATTCTGTGATCCAGCATGCTTGCTGGTCGAAGCCTGGCGTGCTTCCCTAGGATAGCTATTTGCCATTCACATGATGACCGTGGGTGGCTGCCCGGGAGGGCGACGCCGGGGTCAGGGATCTGGTCGGGCGTCGCCCGGCGACGCGTGACCTCGCTGCTCGCTCTTCACCTCGCATCCGTGTACACGACCAGTTTGGGAATGACCATGACCCGAGTCGCCATCGTCGGCGGAGCTCGAACCCCCGTCGCGAAGATGGGGCGTGCCTACCGTGACGTCCACCCCGCAGACCTTCTCGCCGTCTCGATCGGAGCTGCCCTCTCCGACGCGGGCGTCGAGGCCGGCAGAGTCGATCAGGCGCTGTTCGGGGCCACCGGACAAGCCGGTGGTCAGGCGCAGAACGTCGGGCGGAACGCGTGGCTCGCCGCCGGCCTCCCCCACGAGGTTCCGGCGATGACCATGGACGCGCAGTGTCCGTCGAGTCACCTGGCAGCCCACCTGGGAGCCGCGACGATCGCGAGCGGTGACGCGTCGGTCGTAGTGGTGGGCGGAGTCGAGTCACTGACGCGAGTGCCCATGTTCACGACTGCGCAGGCCGGGCTGGATCGACCGATCCCGGCAACCCTCACGGAGCGATGGGACATGCCGCACCAGGGCGAGTCCGCCGAACGCGCCGCCGACAGGTACGCGATCTCGCGTCGAGCGTGCGACGAGTACGGGGTCCGGTCCCACCAGGCAGCAGCTGCTGCCTGGAAGGCCGGCCGGTTCGACGACGAAGCCACCTTCGTCCGGGCCGACGGAGCACCCCTGCTCCGGTCCGACGAGGGGGTGCGCGCCGACTCCGACATCGTCAAGGCGAGCGCGCTTTCCCCGGTGTATCGACCGGATGGGGTGAACACCGCAGCGAACTCGAGCCAGCTGTCCGACGGAAGCGCCGCGCTCGTCCTCGCCTCCGAGGAGATGTGCGAGCGAGACGGCCTCTCACCACTGGCCTGGATCAGGTCGGCGACCTGGGTCGGCAATGACCCCGACATCATCTTCGACGGGCCCGTCGACGCCACCGAGAAGGTCCTGGATCGCGCGGGAATCAGGACCGAGGACATCGCTCTGGCAGAGGTCCATGAGGCATATGCCGTTCCGGTACTGATCTGGCAGCAGCACTTCGGTTTCGATCTCGACCGCATCAACGTCGACGGCGGTGCGATCAGCATCGGGCACCCGTTCGGGGCGTCCGGAGCGCGGCAGATGCTCCACCTCGCCCATGCTCTCCGGCATGCCGGCGGCGGGCTCGGTCTCGCGACGATGTGCGGCGGCGGCGGAGTGGCCACGGCGACGATCATCGAGTCTGCTGTTTAGGCGGTTCGGGCGGGGGCGAACCGGCCGGTCGCGACGAGCACGACGACCAGCACCAGGGGCACGATCCAGCCGCTCCAGCCGAGGATCGTCGCCTGTGTGGTGTCGATGGTCGCACCGGCCTGGGAGAACAGCAGGAACGACCCGGCAGTGGCGTTGAACGCCGAGTGTCCGAGGGCGGCGGGCCACACCGACCCGGACCGCAGTCGCAGCCAGCCCAGGATCGCGCCGACCAGGACGCACATCGCCGACATCGCGGCGATGGCGAGCCAGCCCGGGGCGTCCGGGTAGTTGTAACCGAGCAGCAGGACCGGGGCGTGCCAGGTCCCCCAGATCACCCCGGAGACCAGGATCGCCGGCACCGGCCCCAGCGGCATCAGCTTCGGCAGCAGCCAGCCCCGCCAACCGATCTCCTCACCGAGCGCCGGCAGTACCCCGACGAACGCCGCCAGCGGGATCAGTGCAATCTGCACGGCAGCGAGCACGCCGAGCGACCCGGGTACCTGCCCGGATCCCACCTGGTCCGCCAGCGTCTGCCGGAACCCGGACAGGCCGGTGAAGTCGGCCGGATAGACCCCGATCAGCGCGCCCACCGGGAGTGACACCAGGACCACCGCCATGCAGACGGCGATCCCGGCCGCGATCCAGCCGAAGAGCCTTCCCACCGGACGCAGCGGCCACAGTCCGAGTGCCCGTGCCCGGTGTGCGGGTCGCTCCACGAGGAACACCACGACGACGGCGGCGATCGCCGGGGTCACCATCATCAGCATCGCCGTCGGGGTGAACACGGGATCGGCGAGACCATCACCGAGCCAGAGCGGCAGCGCGACGAGCCAGGCCAGCCCGAACGCCAGCACGAGGAACACGGCGATCGACCGCAGGTCGCGCCGCTCGATGCGCCCGGCGGCCGGACGCGTGACCGGCCCGGCGGCCGGGACGGTGCTCACGAGGTCTCCTGCGGGCGGATGAACAGACCGGCGATGCTGCGGTCGTCGCGGTAGCTGATCCGGGCGGTGTAGTCGCCCGCCTCCATGCAGAGCCGGGTGTCGGTGACGGTCACGTCCCCGGCGCGGACGACCTCGGGCGCCCCGTGCTCCTCGAATGCGCCGGACAGGCCGATGATCTGCGCCCACGCGGCGGCGAGCGAGTCCTCGGACAGGCCGTCGCGCATCGTCGCGTCGAACCGGGCGGTGACCTGCGGCCAGCGCCCGGCGGCCAGGTCCTCGATGGTCGCGACGGCCAGTTCGGCGGCGCCGGGCAGTGGGGCGGTGTTCATGGGTTCTCCCGTTCTGGGGTCGAGCGGTTTGCCGTAGCGCTGGAAGGCCGCCTGCCGGGACACTCCGAGCACGTCGCCGATGCTCTGCCACGTCGCGCCCGCCTGCCGGGCCTCCTGCACCACGACGCGCACGACGTCCTCGGCGGCGGCCCGGACGTCGAGGGCGTGCGCAATGGGTCCCGCCGGATCGCCGTCCGCGGTCAGGACGCGAGCCGCCAGCAGGGCGTCGGAGCGAGCCCTCAGCTCGCTCACCGCATCTGTCAACGTCACCTTCACGTTGTCAACTTTAGCCTGACAGGTCGTCGCCGACCACCAGGTGTCGGTGGTGCCTGTCACGGTGGCTCGCCAGGTCCGCACCCGGCCCTCCGGCGAGCATCGCGTCGTTGCGCTCGACGTCGGCCGGGCGGACCGGCTCCCCGCGATCGGCCGCGGCCGCGAGCTGCTCGACCTCCTGCGCGGAGCGCTTCGTCGCGTCCTTGTGGCGCACCCGGTCCGAACTGAACCGGGCGTCGTCGCAGCAGGCCCGGGATCGCCCACCCGGGGCGCGCGGTGCTACAGGGTCGCTCCGGCATCGACCGGGAGCAGTGCGCCGGTGACGTAGCGGGCCTCGTCGGAGGTCAGGAACAGCACCGCATTGCTGACGTCGCGGACCTCGACCCACGGGACCGGCATCGCGTTCATCTCCCGGCACCGCTCCCGGATGTCGTCGGGACCCGGGCTGGGCAGGTCCGGCCGGAACAGGGCGCACATCGCCGGATTGGTGACCATGTCGGTGTCGACGCCGGTGGGCAGCACGCAGTTCACCCGGATCATCCTGGGCGCCAGCTCGATCGCCAGGCTGCGCATCATCCCGGTCAGGCCGTGCTTCGCCGTGACGTAGTGCGCCAGGTTCGGGCGGGCCCGCAACCCGGCGGCCGAGCTGGTCAGCACGATCGACCCACCACCGGCGCCGGTCAGGTGCGGTATCGCGGCCTGCGCGGTGTTCCACGCCCCGGTGAGGTTGACGTCGATCACGTCCTGCCAGGTGGTCTGCCCCATCTCACCGGCCCCGGCGAAGCTGAGGATGCCGGCGTTCGCGCAGGCGATGTCCAGCCTGCCGAACTCCTCGACCCCCGTGCCGACCGCGGCACCGAGCGCGACCGGGTCGCGCACGTCGGCCTCGACCGCCACGATCCGCCCGCCCACCGCCCGGACCTCGTCGACCGTCCGCTCCAGATCCGCGGACGTCGCGAGCCGGTACGGCACGGAGTCGATCTGCCGGCAGATGTCCACCGCGATCACGGCGGCACCTTCCTCCGCCAGCCGCACCGCATGGCTGCGGCCCTGACCGCGGGCCGCGCCGGTGACGAGCGCGACGCGGCCCGCGATCCGTCCGGTCATCCCACTCGGCTCCCTCAGTCCATCCGCACGGTGGAGAAGTCGTGGTCGCCCACGATCGACACGGTCACCCCGTGCGTGACGTGCGGTGCATCGGCCTCGATGGAACCGGGGAAGCAGACCGGGACCACCGGTGCGCCGAGCTCGGCGGCATCGGCGACGACCTGCCGCACCGGGCCGGTGCGGTCCGCCTCGTCGGTGGACTGCCGGGCGAGATCCACCAGCTCCGCCCCGCCGGGTGTCGTGAAGTCACCCGGGTTGAACGTCCCACCGGGCAGATAGAAGTCGGTCAGGAAGGTCGTCGGATCGGGCCGGCCGGACTCGTACTGCCCGCCGACGGCGTCGAAGTTGCCGGTCTGTCGCAACGCGGTCAGTGACGGGTTGTCCATGATGTCGAGGTTCACGGTGATCCCGATCCGGGCCAGCTCGCCCTGGATCGCCTCGCCGAGGCGCTGGTAGGTGGTGATGTTCGAGACCGCCAGGGTGAACGTGAACCCGTCGGGCAGGCCGGCCTCGGCGAGCAGTGACTTGGCCTGCTCCGGGTCGTACTCGGGCTGGCCGACCTCGGGGGAGTGCGCCCAGTGCGTCTCCGGGTAGGGCTGACCCGCCGGACTGCAGTTGCCGTCGTAGAGGGTCTGGGCCATGGTCGCCCGGTCCAGCGCCAGTCCGATCGCGCGCCGCACCCGCGGATCGCCGAACTCCGAGCGGCCGGTGTTGAGCAGCATCGAGTGGAAGACGGTGCGTTCGAAGACCGTCGTGCGCATGCCGGACTGCTCGGCCTGGTCGATCTGGGACGGGAAGATGAAGCTCGCGTCCAGCTGCCCGGAGCGCAGTGCGTTCAACCGGGCGGTGTCGTCCGGGAAGCCGTGGATCTCGATGCCGTCCAGCTCGGTCGTGTCGGCATCGCGGTAGCCGTCCCACCGGGCGTAGGCGGTCCGGCCGCGGGTGAGCTCGGTCAGCTGGTACGGGCCGGTGCCGACCGGGTTGCGGGCGGCCTCGTCGCCGTCCAGCAGTGCCGGGCTGATCATCATCCCG
Source organism: Pseudonocardia autotrophica (assembly GCF_003945385.1). Classification (NCBI taxonomy): domain Bacteria; kingdom Bacillati; phylum Actinomycetota; class Actinomycetes; order Pseudonocardiales; family Pseudonocardiaceae; genus Pseudonocardia; species Pseudonocardia autotrophica. The sequence continues at coordinate 6,948,641 of NZ_AP018920.1, read as the reverse complement.
GCCTCGCTCGCCAGCACACCGACGAGATGACCACCCGGCGCGTTCAGCCGCAGGACCACGTGCGTGTCGTCGACGACGTCGACGCTGTCCACCGTGGTCAGGCTCCGGGCCGTGAGGGTGCCGGAGCGTGCGGCGGCCTCCAGGTTGGCCCGCACCGCCTCGGCGTCGAACGGGGTGCCGTCCTGGAAGGTCACCCCGGGGCGGAGGGTGAGTGCGAGGCTGCGGCTGTCCTCGGCGAGGGTCCACTCGGTGGCCAGGGCGGGCTCGTACCCGCCGTCCGGGGTGGACTTGATCAGGGTTTCGTACACCGGGGTCAGGAAGATGTTGTACGCGGGCGCGCTGAGGTGCGGATGCATCGTGATCGGGTCGCCGCCGAAGCCGACCCGGAAGACCTTCGGACGATCGTCGCCCGCTGCACTGCCACAGGCCGTGAGCAGGAGCAGGGCGGTCACGCCCGCCAGCGCGACGGTGAGTCGACGGGCCATGGAGTCTCTCCTTTGAGATCTCAGCTGTCCTATAATCGGACAACTAGTCCACTATGTAGATAGTATCCGCGGGAGAGTGCGCTGGGAAGGGCCGATGATCCGTGCGGGCCGCGCCATCGCGGCCGAGTGCCGATTGCCGGTGCCGGAGCGCTGACCTGCACCTGCGCACGCCGGAACCCCGGGTCCGGCGGTGCCGGACCCGGGGTCGTCCACGCCCATCCGGGCCGTGTTCAGCCGGCCGGGAGGTGACTCCGCAGGTGATCGGTGAAGTCGGCGAAGTCCAGGGCCAGCTGCTCGGTCGTCCAGCCACCGGACCGGTGGGTCACGAACGCCTCGGACGGGTGCGCCCACACCGAGAACCGGTCGCCGCCGAACCCGAAGTACTGCCCGGTGACCTTCGCCGACTCCGCCGCGCTCAGGTACACGACCAGCGGCGCGACATCGGCGACCGTGCCGGTTCCGTTGTGCCGCAGGTGCTCGGGCACGGGTCCGCCGGCCTCCACCTGCTCGACGACCTCGGCCATCCCCGGGATCGTGGCTGCCATCCTGGTCAGCGCCTTCGGGATGACGGCGTTCACCGTCACCCCGATCCTGGCCAGCTCCACCGACCAGACCCGGACCAGCCCGACGATCGCCGCCTTGGAAGCGGCGTACGCGGTCTGCCCGAAACTGCCCAGCTGGCCCGCCGGTGACCCGATGAGGATCAACCGGCCGCCGTCACCCTGCTCCTTGAACTGCCTGGCGGCGGCTCGGCCACAGGTGATGGTGCCGCGGATGTGGCTGTCCAGCACCATGTCCATCTCGTCGTCGGCGAGCTTGAGCAGGGTCCGGTCGCGCAGCGCACCCGCGTTGGTGCACATCACGTCCAGCCTGCCGAACTCGCTCACCGCCCGCTCGACGAGCTGCTCGGCGGTCTCGGTCGGACCGACCCCGCCGACGTGTGCGACGGCCCTGCCGCCCGCCCCGGTGATCGCGGCGACGGTCTCGCCGGCCGCGTCGGCGTCCAGGTCGTTCACCACCACCGCGGCACCTGCGGCCGCCAGCGCCTCGGCGTAGGCGCGGCCGAGGCCGCGTCCGGAGCCGGTGACCACCGCGACCCGTTCACTGAGATCGATGTTCTGCATCCGTTGCGTTCCGTTCCCTGATCAGCCGGCGATCTTGATGGAGGCGAAGCCGTAGTCGCCGTACGTCGGCACCTCGAAGCCGGTGACGCCATCGCGGAAGGCAGCGACCCAGATGACGTTGCACACCGGGATCACCGGCGGTCCCGCCTCGAAGACCTCGCGGAACAGCTCCCGGGTCGGTCCCTCCCGCTCGGCCGTGTCGTCGGCCGCCCGGGACTCGGCGAGCAGGGCGTCCAGACCCGGCAGCGAGAAGTTCCCCGGGTTGTAGGTGCCGCCGGGCATGTAGAAGTCCACGGCGAACTGGCTGCTGTCCGGTCGCCCGGCCTGCAGCAGCGACACCGTCGCGCTGAAGTTGCCGGTCCGCCGGGCCTCGACCATCTGGCTGAACTCCAGCGGCCGGACGTCGGCGCGGAACCCGGCTTCGGTGAGCTGGGCCTGCAACGCCTGGGACAGGTTCTGGTAGGTCGTGTTCGGACCGTGTGCGAGCTCGATGGCGACCCCGTCCGGGTAACCGGCCTCGGCCAGCAGGGCCTTCGACCGGGCCGGATCGTGGAACCTGGAGATGTCGTTCAGCTCGGGCACGTTCGCCCAGAAGCCCGGGCCGAACGGCTGCACGCTCGGGGTGCACTCACCCGCGAACAGGCTGTCGTTGACCGCCTCACGGTCGATGGCGTAGACCAGCGCCTCGCGGACCTTGGGATCGGCGAACTCCGGCTGTCCGGTGTTGAGCAGGATCCCGTTCAGCGTGCTGTTCGGGCCCTTGACCACGCTGAGCCCGTTCGCCTCGGCCTCCCGGATCTGGCCGGCCGAGATCGTCGTGCCGTCGGTCTCCCCGGAGACGACCGAACGGAGCCGGGTCGGCTCGTCGGAGAACACCAGCATCTCGATGCCGGCGATCGAGGTCTCGGCGGCGTTCCAGTAGTCCTCGTTCTTGCTGAACGTGACCTTGCCCTGCTGCAGCCCGGTGAGGGCGAACGGGCCGGTGCCGACCGGCTTCGTGCCGAGGTCCGGATCGTCGATCGCCTGCGGCGACACGACGATGCCCGCCTCGCCCGCCAGGGCGTTGACCATGTAGCCGGACGGGGCGTCGAAGGTCAGCCGGACCGAGTTCGGCCCGGTCGCCTCCACCGTCTGCAGCGGTGCGAGCACGGTCTTCTGCGCACCCGACTCGCGGAACGCCTCGAGCGAGGTGACCACCGCGGCCGAGTCGAACGGCGCGCCGTCGGTGAAGGTGACCCCCTCGCGCAGGGTGAGATCGAGGACCCGGTTGTCGTCGGACAGCTCCCATTCGGTGGCCAGGCCCGGCTCGATGTCGCCCGCGGGGGTGCGGCCGATCAGGCTCTCGTAGACCACGTCCAGGAAGACCGGGTCCAGCGGCGCGGCCTGCCGGGGATCGAACGAGGTGGGCATGCCCGGAACCGCGTACTTGAAGACCGCGTTCGGGTCGTGCTCGCCGCCGCCCGGCTCCGTCGCACCGCCTCCGCCGCCGCAACCCGCGACGATCAGGGCGGACACGGTCAGCAGGCCGAGCGCACGGCACACCGTGCCTCGCCGGCTACCGGGGCGTCGGCTACCAGGACGTCGGTGACCGGGACTCGGACGAAGGTGGTTTCGGTGCTCTCTCACGTGACCTCCATTGGCCAGTGCGGGAATTCGGGGGATCGGGACCTGACCACCGGTCAGGCCGGGTGCAGACGCTTACCGGCGATCGCGGCACCCTCGGCGAGCGAGCGGAGCTTCGCCCAGGCGATCTCGGCGTGGCCGACCCGCGAACCGATGCCGCAGTCGGTTCCGGCCTGCAGGTTCTCCGCACCGACCACGCTCGCGAAGTTGACCAGCCGCTCGGCCACCAGCTCGGGGTGTTCCACCAGGTCGGTCGCGTGGCTGACGACGCCGGGGGCGAGGATCTTGCCCTCCGGCAGCTTCACGTCCTGCCAGACCCGCCACTCGTGCGCGTGCCGGACGTTGCCCGACTCGATCGCGTACGCGCCCGCGTTCACCTTCACCAGCAGGTCGGCGATGTGCACCAGCCCGATGTCCTGGGTGTGCGGCCGGTGCCCGCTGCCCCAGCAGGAGTGCATCCGGATCTGCTCGGACGGCAGCCCCGCGATCGCGTGGTTCAGCACCTCCACCGCGAACTCCAGGTACCGGCGGAGCTCCTCGACCGTCCACTCCGGATGGAACTGCCAGGTCGTCGCGAACTCCGGCTCGTCGATCTGCAGGACGAGGCCGGCGTCGGTGACGGCCTTGTACTCCTCGCGGAGCGCCTCGGCGACGGCGAACATGTATTCCTGCTCGTCGGCGTAGTGCGCGTTGCGCGCGCCGGCACCGAGGCTGAGCGGGCCGAGCGCGGCGATGAAACCGTCCACCGGCTTGCCCTCGACCGCCGACGTCAGCGCCGCCACGTCGGCGGCGATCGCGTCGTGGCCGGTGTAGCGGATCGGGCCGGTGCAGACGCGCTCGGTGGTCGGCAGGCGCGGCGCGGCGCCGGGCGTGGCGAAACCGGGCCGGACCGGCCCGCCGGAGCCGGTCAGCCACAGCCCGGACTCGTAGGTACCGGGGAAGTCGGCCTGGTCCCGGGCGGCGACGAAGGCTCGCTTCGGCCCGATCGCCGGGTCGATGTCCAGCACCTCCCAGCCGGTCACCCTGGCGTGGATGTAGCCGCTGTAGCCCGCCATGTTCGCGGCCTTGACGTACTCCCCGTCGTTGATCACGTCCAGCCCGCAGTCGATCTGCTGGGCGACGACCTCGGCGACGGCCCCGGGGAGCCGCTCCTGCAGCCGTTCCCGCGACGGCTCGCCGTCGCCGATCAGCTCGTCCAGGTCGGCGGGGCGGGGCAGGTTCCCGCCGTGGGTGGTGAGAATCCGGCCGGGTTCGCGCCTCATGGGGTCTCCTCGTCGAAGGTCGGGATGAGTCGGGTGAAGAGCTGGTCGGCGTACTCGGGGCCGACCCGCCCGGTGGCGATCGCGAAGCTGTGGGTCACCTCGGCGACGTAGAGCGCGCCGGTGGAGTCGCGGGCGATGCCGTGCGGCGCGATGAACGAGCCGTGCCCGCGCGTCTGCGGCCTGCCCTGCGCGTCGAGCACGGACAACCGGGACGGGAGGTCCTCGGTCACCTCCCCGTGCACGAACGAGCGGGTACCCGCGGGTCGCCACAGCTCGACGACGGACACCGTGCCGTCCCGGCCGACCACCAGGTCGCACGGCCGCTGCAGATCCGTCCACTGCTCGAGGAACTCCCCGTCGGGGGAGAAGATCTGGATCCGGTCGTTCTCCCGGTCCGCGACGTACACCCGCGCGTCCGGACCGATGTCGATCCCGTGCGGCAGGTGGAACTCGCCGGGACCGGTGCCGACCGAGCCCCAGGACCCGATCAGCTCACCGTCCGCGGTGAAACGATGCACCCGGCAGTTGCCGTAGCCGTCGGCGACGTAGAGCTCCCCGTTCGGTGCCACGGCGAGCGCGGTGCACCGGTTGAACGGGTCGCCCGGATACCGGACCCGCTCGACGCTGTGCACCCGGACCGGCCGGTCGCTCGTGTACCCGGTGTCGGACGGGGTGCCCGCGGTGCCGATGACCGCCAGCAGCTCGCCGGTCGGGGTGAACCGGCGGACGGTGTGGTCGCCGGCGTCCACGCAGTACACCGAGCCGTCCGGGCCGACGGTCAATCCGTGCGGGGTGGTGAACATGCCCCGGCCCCAGCTGCGGACGAACCCGCCCTCCGGATCGCGCACGATGACCTGCCCGTCGGAGCGGGTCAGCAGGTAGACGTGGTCGTCGGCATCGGTGTCGGTGTCGGTGACGTCGGTGTAGGCCGGCCCCGCAGGCCGCCCCGCCCAGCGCGGGTCCGCGCGCCAGCCGGCGATCATGACCGCTCCGCTCCGGCCGGCAGCCAGCCCCACGGGTGCGGTCCCCAGTGGGGCGCGATCAGCTCGCCGGCGCGCACGGTCTGCACCGGCCGCAGGCCGTGCGCGCCGGGGAAGGTGTCGCCTGCGGTGTCCACGAACTCGAAGTCGCCGTCGACGACCTCCAGGATCGTGAGGTCGGCCTCCCGGCCGACCTCGATCGCGCCGAGCTCGTCGGACTTGCCGATCGCCGCCGCCGCGTCCGTGGTGGTCATCCGGACGACCTCGGTCAGCGAGTAGCCGACGGCCATGAACTTCGCCATGCACTCCATCAGGCTCTGGAACGACTCGCCCATCGCGGTCAGGTCGCTGGACACGGTGTCCGGCGCCAGCCCGGCGTCGCGCTGCCTGCGGGCCACGTCGAACCCGAAGTTCCCACGGCCCAGCGCGGCGTCCAGCACCACGCCGCGCTCGCGGGCCTCGGTCAGCAGCGGCAGCATCAGGTCGTCGGCACCGAGCACGCCGCCGTGGTTGGGCGTGCACAGGTGGGTCAGCACGTCCCCCGGGGCGAGCTGTTCGATCGCGTACCGGGTCACCGGGGTGAGCAGGTGCGGATCCGGGCGGCGACGGGCGGACAGGTCGCCGATGTGCACCATCAGCGGGACCCCGTGCTCCTGGGCCACCTGCCTGCTGCGGCCCAGGATCTCCTTGCCGTGCTCGGCCATCAGCGGCCCGACCAGCCGGACCTTGATGCCCTGCACCAGGCCGGGGTTGGCCGTGACGCAGCGGCCGATCGCGTCCGGATCGATCTCGGTGAGCGCGTTGACGTCCACCATGGTCGGCATGGTGTGGGCGTAGCTGCCGATGTTGAGGTACGGGATCACCCTGGTCCGGGCCCGCGGCTGGATGTACGCCGAGAAGACGCCGATGTTGGCCACGCCGACGGAGCCGGCGTCGAGCACGGTGGTCACCCCGGACCGGACCCCGATGGTGTCCGGATCGCAGCCCTCCATCCCGACGCCGGGGGTGATCGCACCGTGGGCGACGTGGGTGTGGATGTCGAGCAGGCCGGGAACCACGTACTGCCCGGGGGCCCGCACCTCGACGACCCGGGCGACGCCGTCGGTCGGGAGATCGTCACCGATCGCCGCGATCCGGCCGTCGGCGATCGCGATGTCGGTGCGCCGGTCGATCGAGCGGCCGGGATCGAGGACGTGTCCGCCCTTGATGAGCAGGTCGACGTGCATGTGTCTCCTTTCGGGGGCCGGGCTAGAAGTGCGCCCAGCCGGTGGGCAGGGCGTCGAGCTGCACCACCCAGGAACGTTCGAGCTCGGAAATCCGGTCGGCCAGGCCGGCCGCGGTGAGGACGTCCCGGCCGTCGGCCCCCGGCCGGCGGGCAGCGGGCCCGGGGCCGACCGGGATCCGTTCCGCACGGACGACCGGGCCCGGCATGACCACCTCGCCGACCTCCTCGGAGATCTGGGTGATCGACAGGCCCTGGCCCCTGGCCCGTGGATCGGTCATCAGCTCGGCCAGACCGACCACCTCGTGCGCGGCGACACCGGACTCGCCGAGCAGCCGCACCCAGTCGGTCGCGGTCCGGCCGCCGAACGTGCCCGGCCGGCCGTCCGGGCCGGTGCCGAGCAGCGCGGTGAGCCGGTCCTCCTGGCCGGGCGTGGCGGCCACGAACAACCAGCGGTCCGACGCCCGGTGGAACCGGTGCCCGGGGCGCAGCCCGAGTGCCTCCGGGCCGCGCGGTTCGTCGCCCGGTGCGGTGGACACGGCGTAGCGGGCCTGGTGGTAGACCCCGGTCCGGGTCAGCGAGACGTGCCCCGCGCCACCGCGGCCGGTGCCGGCCCGGCGGTACACCCCGAGCGCGACCGCGAACGCGGCGAGCATGCCGGTGCCGTAGTCGAGCACGTTGTAGGGCCCCAGCACCGCGGGACCGTGGGTACCGCCGGTGCGCTCGGCGAGACCGGTGGCCGCCTGGCCCTGGGTCTCGTAGCCGCGCCGGCCCGCCCAGGGGCCGCTGCCGCCGTAACAGCTCACCGACACGTGCACCAGCTCCGGGCGGCGGGAGGTGAGCTGCTCGTGGCTGAGCCCGTAGCGCTGTGCCGTCCCGGCCGGCAGGTTGTGGGTGACCACGTCGGACTGCTCGATCAGCTGCCAGAGCACCTGCTCGCCCGCCTCGGACGTGACGTCCAGCAGCATGGTCCGCTTGCCCCGGTTGACCACGCCGTGCGCGCCGATCCGGCGTTGTGGGACGTTGATCTTGGTGACGTCGGCGCCGAACTCGGCGAGCACCCGTCCGGCGCTGGGACCGGCGAGGATCTGGGTCAGATCCAGCACCCGCAGCCCGGCGTAGGGGCCGTCGGCGGTGTCGGCGGCGGGCGGTGCGGGGGTGCCGGCCCGGACCTGCTCGCCGGTGGGCCGCCGCCACCCGGCCAGCACCTCGCCGGGATCGGCGGCCGCGGCGGGGGCCGCCCGGCCGGTCGGATCCGGGGTGCCGTCGAACACGACGGCGGCACCGGGCACGGTGAGCGGCCCACGGATCGGGTCGATCACCGAGACGGCCTGCCGGTCGGCCACCGCCTGCTCGGATCCCATCCACTCGACGGTGGTCCGGACCGCCGCCAGGGGTGTTCCGGCGGTGGCCGCCAGCTCCTCCCACTCGGCGGCGGGCCGGGAGGCGAACAGGCCGGTCAGCCGCGCACGCAGCGGGCCGGGATCGGCGGCGCTGCGGGCCCGGTCGGCCAGCCCCTCGCCGATCCAGTGCCCGACGCCCGCGGCGTCGAGGAACCAGCGCAGGAAGCGGTTGGTCGCTC